>NZ_PTJS01000001.1:5917471-6217471 GCF_002941025.1 Streptomyces sp. QL37
GACCCGGCGCGGCGGCCAGGTGATGTTCTCCGGCGGCCAGCTCTGGCCCGTCTTCTTCAGGAACCAGGCGGGCGGCTCGTACATCGGCGGCTCGTAGCCCTTGGGCAGCGCGGTCTTCCAGGTCAGGCCCTCGGTCCGCTTCTCGAACTCCTCCTTGACGCCCCGCAGCAGCTCCGGCTTCACCAGGAGGTCGACAGCCGTGGCCGCCAGATAGGCCGCCGCGGCCTTGATCGCCGCGTGGGCGGGCGCCGATCCCGCGCAGGACGCGGTCGACCAGGTGTGCATCTTCGACCCGATGGGGGCCACGGCCGCGCCCATCGAGACCGTCGGCACCTGCCAGCTGATATCGGCCACATCGGTGGAACCGCCGCCCATGAAGACGGGGTTGGGCGGGGCCAGCTCTCCGATCTTGTCGTGCAGGCCGCTCTCCGGCAGCCCCAGCGAGGCCTGGAGCTCCTTGGCCAGGCGCTGGGCGTTCTCGGAGAAGACCGGGGGCCCGATCTGCCGCATGTTGTCGTACATCAGCTCGGCGAACGCCCTGGAGGGGAGCTGGTTCCAGCACGCCGAGGTGATCCGGTGCCGCACCGACGTGCGGCTGGCGGTCGCGGCCGCCTCCGAGACGGCGATGACCTTGTCCAGCAGCGAGGTGACCCGCTCGACGCTGCCCTCACGGACGTAGTAGGAGATCTCCGCGATCTCCGGCGTCACGTTGGGGATGTCGCCGCCGTTGTTGATCACCCAGTGCAGCCGCGCCGAGGGGGCCATGCTCTCCTCGCGGAGGAACTCCGACATGGTCGCCATCATCACGGCCGCGTCCAGCGCGCTCTTGTTGCCCAGCGGGGTGCCGCCGTGGCCCGCGACACCGAGGAAGGTGAAGGTGACGGCCGTCATCGCGTTCGAGGTGCCCCAGCCGGTGGCGTTGCCGGTGGAGGGGTGCCAGTCGAGGAAGGCGTCGAGCCCGTCGTAGACGCCCTGGCTGACGGCGTACGTCTTGCCGATCAGCTGCTCCTCGGCGGTGGAGCCGAAGAACTTCACCGTCACATCGAGCTTGTGGCGCCGGGACGCCTCCGCGACCGCTGCCGCGGCGGCCGCCGCGGCGGTCCCGAGCGCGCAGTGGCCGCAGCCGTGACCGGCTCCGTAGCCCGGGGCGAAGGGGTCGTGGACGTACTCCTTCGGGTCGTGCTCGCCCACCCCCTTGTTCTGGGACAGGCCGGGGAGGGCGTCGTACTCACCGCTGAAACCGATGACGGGGCCGCCCTTGCCCCGGGTGTACGTGGCGGTGAAGGCGGTGGGGAAGCCCGCCGTGCCGAACTCGACCTCGAAGCCGGCCTTGCGCAGGAAGTCGGCCTCGGCGAGGGAGGAGTTCCACTCCCGCAGGCTCAGCTCCGCGTGCTCCCAGATCTCGTCGTTCAGCCCGTTGATCCGGGACGCGTTCCGCTCGATCCAGCCGAGCGCCGTCCGCTTGGCCGCCGAGTCCTCGGCGAGCCCCTCGGGCGGGGTGTACGAGGCGGCGTCCACCGCTACGCCGGCGGCCTCGTCGGAGGCCGCCGCCATCGCCGGATCGGCGGTCGCGCCCATCGCCGTGGTGGCGATTCCGGCGGCCCCGAGCATCTGCATGATCCGGCGACGGCTCAGCCCGTCGCCCGTGTGTACCGCATGGTCGTGGTCGCTGGGGTCGTGCAGGTCACACACGGGCGCCTCCGGGTCCGATGGCATGTACAGGTACAGTGCCCGGCACTCTCCATTCCGGTTGTTGCGAAGTCAATAGGCCGGGATGTCCCCGGGGTTACGCGTTCCGGAGCCTGCCCCGGCGCGAACCGGACGCGAGGCGTCGGACCGGCGTGCGGAGCCGGGGCGACAACGCGGAGCCCCGCCGGCCGCGACTGCGGACGACGGGGCGGATCGTGCGGGGGGTGGGTCAGGAACCCACGCTCACCGTGAAGCGGCGGGGGTTGCCGTCGTGCGCCGCCCCCGACACGTCCGGCTCGCCGTCCGGGCGTACGTCGTCGTAGGGGAAGGCGTAGCCGATCGGCGAGTTCGCGTGGACGACGCGTGACCAGTGGTTCGTCACCGCGCCCTTGTAGTAGTCCGCCACCGAGGTGCCGTTCGGCTGGCTGGGGTGGCTGAGCATGATCGAGCGGTTGAATCCCGCCGCGATCCTGGCCAGCAGCGCCTTCTTGTCGTCGGAGTCACCGGGATTGTTGGTGAAGGGGCCGTGGTTGCAGGTGAAGATGTCCTTCGAGGTCGGCTTGACGAACGTGTGGCCGCCCTCGAACGTCAGGGTGTCCCCGCTGACCCGGCCTGCGAGAGTGCCCCGGCCGCCCTGCAGATCGATCCGCAGGTCGGTGGAGCGGTACCTCTCCCAGACCTCGTCGATCTGCGCGGTGAAGAGGTCGCGGAACGGCATCTCGGCGGGGCGGTCGAAGAACGGCGCCATGAGGTTCTGCGGCGAGACGACCCGCAGGACCTGCCCGTCCGAGCCGCGGGTGACCAGCTTGTCCCAGGGCTGTCCGTCGGAGGCCGCCTGGGCCGTGAGGTCGTCGGCGATGCGCTGGACCGCGCCGTCGGGGAGCGGGGCCACCGTGTGTGTGGCGTCGCCCTCGAGGGTCAGTCCGATCGGCAGCGCCGTCACCAGGTCGACGTAGCTGATGTTCGCGTACAGCTGCTGCGGGTTGAAGGTGAACTCGCAGAACGACCAGGTCCTGCTGTAGTTCGGGTCGGTGGGCGTCGCGAAGGCCGGCTCGACCAGGGACGGGCCCGGGTTGAGGTAGAAGTCCAGCTTGTCGTCGCGCACGAAGTAGACCCGCGCCCCGTACATCTGGGGCAGGGTCAGGACGACCGGGCCGGCGCCCGCGGCCTTCAGTGGGATGGCGCAGTCGACCGGCAGCGGGGTCTGCGGGGCGCCGGGGGAGTCGGGGCGGTAGACGCTGCCGTCGGGGCGCAGGAGCACCCAGCGGTCGGTGCCCTGCTCGTGACCGGTGACGTAGGCGTGCACCGTGCCGGGCAACGAACGGTTCTCCAGAGCCAGTTCGCAGGTCGCGGGGGCGGCCGACGTACGCGGGCTCAGGGCACTGCCCCAGAGGGGGTAGGTGAGCGCGGTCGCGGACGCGGCGGCGCCCGTCAGGAACATTCTGCGCGAAATCACGGAGGAACTCCCGAGGTGTGGGGGGCCGCAGACAGGGATCAGGTGTGGTGCGGGGAGGTGGAGCGGTGGGGCCGTCTGCGGTGCGCACCACTCTCGCGACGGCTCCGGTGAGCGTCAAGAGTTAGGACTGAGAGCGCTCTCAAGAAGTTGCCGTTCTTCACAACTCGACGCCGTGGAAGGCCTTTTGGCCACGCATGGTCCCTCGCTGTACGCGTGGAGTGAACAGGTGTCGAACGCGGCCGCGGCCGGAGCCCGGGCGGAGGTGCCCGAGCGGTCGGAGGGTGCCGCCGCATCCGCCCCTCGGCGGGATGGGAAACTGTGACACCGGGGCCTGTCCGCGTGACCGGAATCCGGCGGCGTCCCCCTGCCATTCCGGTGGGTCCGGTCGGCCGCCCCGGTGGATCCGCGGCGTGGCGCGCGGAGCGGTGTGTGGCCGGGGACACATTCCTCGCTTTGTCGGAGCCCTACAACGCGGAAGCCCTGTGAGCTGGCAGATGGGATGCATGGTGCACCGCTTCTGTCAGGTGCCACCAGGAAACCGGGCAGGAGACTGTTCGGTGTGGACGGCAGGAATCACGCGGTCGGGTTCGTAGGGTCGACGTATGACCGTTGTGGACGAAATCCCGGGCGAGCCGAGCGACACGCGTGGCCGGGTGGCCGAACTGCTGGCACTGCGTGAGCAGGCCCGGCGTGGACCGAGCGACCGGGCGACCGAGGCGCAGCACGCCAAGGGCAAGCTGACGGCGCGCGAGCGCATCGAGCTGCTGCTGGACGAGGGATCGTTCAAGGAGGTCGAGCAGCTGCGCCGCCACCGGGCGACCGGCTTCGGCCTGGAGGCCAAGAAGCCGTACACCGACGGTGTCATCACCGGCTGGGGCACGGTCGACGGCCGGACGGTCTTCGTCTACGCGCACGACTTCCGGATCTTCGGCGGGGCGCTGGGCGAGGCCCACGCCACGAAGATCCACAAGATCATGGACATGGCCATCTCGGCCGGTGCCCCGCTGGTCTCGCTGAACGACGGTGCCGGAGCCCGCATCCAGGAGGGCGTCAGCGCGCTCGCCGGATACGGCGGGATCTTCCAGCGCAACACCCGGGCCTCCGGTGTCATCCCGCAGATCAGCGTGATGCTCGGCCCGTGCGCGGGCGGCGCGGCCTACAGCCCGGCGCTGACCGACTTCGTCTTCATGGTCCGCGAGACCTCGCAGATGTTCATCACCGGGCCGGACGTCGTCAAGGCGGTCACCGGCGAGGAGATCACCCAGAACGGCCTCGGCGGCGCCGACGTGCACGCGGAGACCTCGGGCGTCGCGCACTTCGCGTACGACGACGAGGAGACCTGCATCGCCGAGGTCCGCTACCTGATCGGCATGCTCCCGTCCAACAACCGGGAGAACCCGCCCGTCGTCCCGAGCGACGACCCCGCCGACCGGCGCGGCGACGTCCTCCTGGACCTGGTCCCGGCCGACGGCAACCGCCCGTACGACATGCACAAGGTCATCGAGGAGCTCGTCGACGACGGCGACTTCCTGGAGGTCCACGAGCGCTGGGCCCGCAACATCGTCTGCGCCCTGGCCCGGCTCGACGGCCAGGTCGTCGGCATCGTCGCCAACCAGCCGCAGGCGCTGGCCGGTGTCCTGGACATCGAGGCGTCCGAGAAGGCCGCGCGATTCGTCCAGATGTGTGATGCGTTCAACATCCCCATCGTCACTCTGCTGGACGTACCCGGCTTCCTGCCCGGCGTCGACCAGGAGCACGGTGGAATCATTCGGCACGGCGCGAAGCTGCTCTACGCGTACTGCAACGCCACCGTGCCGAGGATCTCGCTGATCCTGCGCAAGGCCTACGGAGGCGCGTACATCGTCATGGACAGCCAGTCCATCGGCGCCGACCTCACCTACGCGTGGCCGACCAACGAGATCGCGGTGATGGGCGCCGAGGGCGCCGCCAACGTCATCTTCCGCCGGCAGATCGCCGACGCCGAGGACCCCGAAGCCATGCGGGCCCGCATGGTCAAGGAGTACAAGGCCGAGCTGATGCACCCCTACTACGCGGCCGAGCGCGGCCTGGTCGACGACGTCATCGACCCCGCCGAGACGCGCGAGGTCCTGATCGCCTCGCTCGCGATGCTCCGCAACAAGCACGCGGACCTGCCGTCCCGCAAGCACGGCAACCCCCCGCAGTAGTCGCCGGCCGCAGCGGCGACCCCGCCCACCTTCCGCGACCACTGCCCAGAAGACGGAGACATCCATGAGCGTCACCCCCGCCGATTCGGTCCTGCGCGTCGAGAAGGGCCAGGCCGGCCCCGAGGAGCTCGCCGCCATCACCGCGGTCCTGCTCGCCCGTGCGGCCGCACAGCCCGACGCGCCCGCCCGCCGCGGCCGCAGCACCGCCGGATGGCGCCGCCTGGAGCGCACCCCCGGCTTCCGCGCCCCGCACAGCTGGCAGGGCTGAGGAACGGCCGCTGAGGCCGCCCCAGGGCCCACCGGGCCCCCTTCACGCCGAAGGCCCCGTACTCCTCGCAAGGAGTGCGGGGCCTTCGCCGTGTGCGGCGGCGGGGTCAGCGCAGGCGGGCCATGAGGGCGTGCTCGACCAGGGTGATCAGCGCGCTCTTGGCGTCGGCGCGGTGCCGGGCGTCCGTGGTGAGGATCGGGGTGTCCGGGCCGATCTGGAGGGCTTCGCGTACTTCGTCGGGTGTGTAGGGCTGGTGTCCGTCGAAGCCGTTGAGGGCGATGACGAAGGGGAGGCCGCTGTTCTCGAAGTAGTCGACGGCTGGGAAGCAGTCGGCGAGGCGGCGGGTGTCGACGAGGACGACGGCGCCGATGGCGCCGCGGACCAGGTCGTCCCACATGAACCAGAAGCGGTCCTGTCCGGGGGTGCCGAACAGGTAGAGGATCAGGTCCTGGTCCAGGGTGATGCGTCCGAAGTCCATGGCCACCGTGGTGGTGGTCTTGTCCCCGGTGTGGGTCAGGTCGTCGATGCCCGCGGACGCGGACGTCATCACGGCTTCGGTGCGCAGCGGATTGATCTCCGAGACGGCACCGACAAACGTGGTCTTACCCACGCCGAAGCCCCCTGCCACCACGATCTTCGCCGAGGTAGTGGAGCGGGCCGCTCCGCCGCTAGAGCTTGCGAAGTCCACTGAGCACCCTTTCGAGCAGTGTCACATCTGGCTGGCCGCCGGCGGCCTCGTCGCCGCCGGGCTGATGGATAGCGACGAGTCCGGCCTCGGCCAGGTCGGCGACGAGGATCCGGGCAACGCCGAGGGGGATCGAGAGAAGGGCCGAGACCTCGGCCACCGACTTGATCTCGATGCAGAGCCGGCAGATCCGCTGGTGCTCGGGCAGCTGCCCTTGCAGCCGGGCAGGATCGGCCGTGGTGCTGACCAGCGCCTCGATGGCGAGCTGGTACCGCGGCCGGGTCCGGCCGCCGGTCATGGCGTACGGACGGACCAACGGGTTGTGCGCCGCGGGCTTCGAAGGCTGGGGGGCCTGGCGCTGGACCGGCTGGATGCGCGACGGCGGAGCCTCGTACCGCTGCGGAGGCTGCTGCTCGTGCTGCGGCTGCTGGTAGTGCTGCGGCTGCTCGTGCTGCGGGTAGTGCGGCTGCTGCTGCGGCCACCCGGAGCCCGGCTGCTGAGGCTGCTGCTGCCAGTTGCCCTGCTGGGGCTGCTGGTAGGGCTGATACGGCTGATAAGAGTCTTGCGAACCCTGTCTGCCGGGCATGGAGGGGTTGTCGAAACGATTGTCACCCTGCTCACCCGGAACCCGCTGACCGCCCTCGTACGGGTGTCCGCCTGTGGGTGCTGCCACGTTTCCTCCTCCGACTGCCGTTCGCCATCCCAGTGGTGCCGCGCCACCGCACCTTATGGCGCGGTGACGAGAAACGCACTGTCTGTCTATTAGTTAAGAAGACTTCCCTGGAGTTCGGCGCGGAGATCCGGGGTAAGAACACTTCCTGCACGGTCCACGAGAAGTGCCATTTCGTACCCAACCAGACCGATATCGGCGTCCGGGTGGGCGAGGACGGCGAGTGAGGATCCGTCAGAGATGGACATGATGAAGAGGAATCCTCGCTCCATCTCCACAACGGTCTGATTCACGGCACCGCCTTCGAAGATCCGTGAAGCACCCGCGGTGAGCGACGTCAGACCGGAGGCGACAGCCGCCAGCTGATCGGCGCGGTCCCGTGGGAAACCCTCGGACATCGCCAGCAGGAGTCCGTCGGCGGAGACCACCACCGTGTGCGACACCCCAGGGGTGTTGTCCACGAAGTTGGTGATCAACCAGTTCAGATTCTGCGCCGCCTGGCTCATCGGGCTCACACTAACGCTCCTGGTTGTAGGTATTACTTGCGTCCGACCCCGCGGTCCGTCCCCGCAGGACACCACGCCGCAGGTTGCTCAACCTGCCGCGCACGTCCTCAGGGGCGCGGGAGACCTGTGGGCCGCCCTGCTGGGTCTGCTCCGCCGTGCCCTCGACCAGATTGGCCTTGGGCACGCGCCGGGGGAGTCCGGAAGGGGTGATCCCGCCCGCCTTCGGATCCCGGAGCTTCTCGGCCCGCTCCCAGCGCTCGTCGTTCGACGAACGCCAGTCGTCGGGCCGTTCCCCGTCGGCATGCTCCGCCTGCTGCGGCTGCTCCGGCCGCTGCCGCTGCCGCTGCTCGGGTGCGGCAGGCTGATCGTTTCCGCGGCCGGTGGGCTGCCAGTGCTGCTGGCCCGCACCCCGGCGCGGGAGGCCCGCCTCGGTCAGGTCCTGACCGGGGTTCGGGGTGGGCCCCGGGCGGTCGAAGCCTACGTGGTCCTGTGTCTCCGCGGGAGCGCTCGGGACCGCTTCCGCTTCGGGCTGCGCCTGGGGCTCGAACGCCCCCTGGTAGGAACCCTGGCCCGCCCAGTCGCCCTGGTGGGGGAGCCCCTCCTGCGGGGAGAACTGGTCGGTGTACTGCTCCTGCCGGGCGTCCGGAGCGGCGTACGCGGCTTCCGCGTAGGTGTTCTGCTGCGGGTCCTGGTAGCCGTTCCCGCCGGCGTACGGGTCGTAGCCGCCCTCGTAACCGGGCTGCGCGTACTCCTGCTGCTGCTGGGCGTACTGCTCCTGCGGGTACTGCTCCGGGGCGTACTCCTGCCGCTGCCCGGCGCCGTCGTCCTGGAACGATGGACGCTCGCCGCCCGCCAGGGCCGCCCGCCGCTCCTCACGCATGAGTGAACGGTTCACCGGGTCCAGCTGCGGCGAGTCGGCCACCGAGGTGTCGTAGCGCGAGTCGTCGAAGCCGAGCTCCGCCGCCGTGCGCATCGGAACCTGCTGCGGCATCGGGTCGAACGTCTGCTCCTGCCCGGCCATGATCGAGGAGACCGTGAAGTCGTCCTGCGGGAGCCCTTCGCCACCGCCACCGTGGGTGATGGCGTCCGGCAGCATGACCAGCGACGTGGTCCCCGCCTGCTCGCCCGAGGGGCGCAACTGGACGCGGATGCCGTGCCGGTCGGCCAGCCGGCCGACCACGAACAGACCCATCCGCTGCGACACCGCGGCGTCCACGGTCGGCGGGTTGGCCAGCTTGTGGTTGATGTCCGCGAAGTCCTCGGCGGTGAGACCGATCCCCTTGTCGTGGATCTCGACCATGACGCGGCCGTCGGGGAGCCGGGTCGCGGTGACCCGGACCTTGGTCTGCGGCGAGGAGAACGTCGTGGCGTTCTCCAGCAGCTCGGCCAGCAGGTGCACGAGGTCGGTCACGGCCTGGCCGTGGATCTCGCTCTCCGGGACACCGGTGAGCTCGATGCGCTCGTAGGACTCCACCTCGGAGGAGGCGGCCCGCAGCACGTCGACGAGCGGCACCGGCTGGTTCCAGCGGCGGCCGGGCTCCTCGCCCGCGAGGACGAGGAGGTTCTCGCCGTTACGGCGCATACGGGTGGCCAGGTGGTCCAGCTTGAAGAGGCTCTCCAGCTGGTCCGGGTCGGCCTCGTTGTTCTCCAGGTCGGTGATGAGGGTCAGCTGGCCCTCGATCAGCGACTGGTTGCGGCGCGACAGGTTGGTGAAGATCGCGTTGACGTTGCCCCGCAGCATGGCCTGCTCGGCGGCGAGCCGGACGGCCTCGCGGTGCACCTGGTCGAAGGCGCGGGCGACCTCGCCGATCTCGTCCTGGCTGTTGATCGGGATCGGCTGCACCCGGGTGTCCACCCGGCCCGGCTCGGTCCGCGACAGCTGGTCGACCAGCATCGGCAGGCGCTGCTCGGCGATGCCGAAGGCGGCCGTACGCAGCTGGCGCATCGAGCGGCTCATCTGGCGGGCCATGAGACCGGCGATGATGAAGGCGGCCAGCAGCGAGATGATCACGATCGCCGCGTTGACGATGGCGTCGTTCCTGGCGTCGGTCGAGATCTCCGCCGCCTCGGTCACGGCCTTGTCGACGAGCTCGTTCTCGACCGTCGTGTAGCCGTCGAACTTCGCCGTGGCCGCGGCCATCCAGGTCTCGGGCGTGATGCCCTTGGCCTTCAGGGCGTCGGGCTGCTTGCCCTGGCCGATCTGCTGGGCCATGCCGTCGAAGACCGAACCGTCGACGCTCGGAGGCGCCACGAACGGCTTGCCGGCGGCCTTGGCCTGCGCCTCGGCGGCCTTCAGCTGCTTGGCGCCCTCGGCGGCCTTGCCGGCCATGACCTGCTTGAGCCGTGCGGCGTCGGCCTCCGTACCACCGGAGACGAACTCGCCGAGGGCGATCTGCTCCAGGTAGTTGTACGAGCTGAACGCGGTGACCTGGCCGTTGAAGTTGCGCTCCTCCTGGCTCGGACGCACCAGCAGGTGCATACCGATCGAGCGCTGGAGCGATTCAGCGGCCTTGGCCAGCTCGATCGCGTAGACCGTCCGGCCGTAGCTGGTGATGTTGCCGGTGCCCAGGCCGAGCTCGTTGGAGAACTCCATCAACGAGTGCTGGACCTTGGTGTAGCCCTCTTCCGTCTTCACCGGGTCCATCGCCTCGGCGTAGGCGGCCTTGCGCAGCTCGGGGAGGAGCGGCTCCTCCACCTTGAACAGCTTCAGACGGCGGTGGAGGCCTTCCTTGTCCGGCATGTTCTGCACGGCGTCGTCGAACTTCGCCGCGGCCGCGTCCGTGGTGGCGCGCACCTGCTCCACCTCGGCGGCGGTGCGCTTGTTGGACAGCAGCGGTTCGGCGGTGAGGTCACGCTCGTTCAGCAGCGCCTGTCCGTAGGCTGCCGCCGCCCGGACGACCAGGGCCGTCTTCTCGGCGTCCTGCGCCTCGTTCCAGGTGTCGATGGAGCCCTTCACCTGGAAGCCGCCCATGACAAGACCGACGAGTGCGGGGATCAGGAGAATCGCGTTCAGCCGGGTGGGTACCCGCCAGTTCCGCGGTGACAGCCGACTGGTGCTGCCGCCTGTCGGTCCCGCCTCGGACGACGTGTCCGCGGGCGGGGACAGCGCGGCGCGCGGCGGCGGCGTGAAGTTGCCCCGCTCCGGCTGGGCCGCGGAGCCCTCGTTGCTTCGCCTCACTCGACCAACAACCTCTCGGCGTCGGCACCTACGTCGTGCCGGATTATCGTTCAGGAGCCGTACTACTGGGTAGTTCGAGGCATTGCAGCACGCGGAGCGGTCGCGTTCCAAACAGTCGGAATGAGTGATTCCGACTGTGACCCGGCGTCGATAAAACGGGCATAAAGAGCGAGCCCCGTCAAAAGGCGAGGCTCGTATGAGCGCAGTGGTACCGATCGTGCGCGTCGGGTGTTGATCGGGCTCCAATTCTCTGTCGAAATGTTATGAACACGGGGGCGGATCGTGTCAAAGGACACAGGCCGCCCCCGTGTGACTACAGCAAGTTCCGTAGATCGCTACCGACTTGCGGCTACTTCAGCCGGGCCATCAACGCGTGTTCGACCAGGGTGATCAGGCCGCTCTTGGCGTCCGCCCGGTGCCGGGCGTCCGTCGTGATGATCGGGGCGTCGGGGCCGATCTGGAGGGCTTCGCGTACTTCGTCGGGTGTGTAGGGCTGGTGTCCGTCGAAGCCGTTGAGGGCGATGACGAAGGGGAGGCCGCTGTTCTCGAAGTAGTCGACGGCTGGGAAGCAGTCGGCGAGGCGGCGGGTGTCGACGAGGACGACGGCGCCGATGGCGCCGCGGACCAGGTCGTCCCACATGAACCAGAAGCGGTCCTGTCCGGGGGTGCCGAACAGGTAGAGGATCAGGTCCTGGTCCAGGGTGATGCGTCCGAAGTCCATGGCCACCGTGGTGGTGGTCTTGTCCCCGGTGTGGGTCAGGTCGTCGATGCCCGCGGACGCGGACGTCATCACGGCTTCGGTGCGCAGCGGATTGATCTCCGAGACGGCACCGACGAACGTGGTCTTACCCACGCCGAAGCCCCCTGCCACCACGATCTTCGCCGAAGTGGTAGCGCGGGCCGTCCCGCCGCTAGAGCTTGCGAAGTCCACTGAGCACCCTTTCGAGCAGTGTCACATCCGGCGCGCCGCCGGCCTCTCCGTTGCCCGGCTGGTGGATGGCCACCATGCCGGCTTCCGCCAGGTCCGCCACGAGGATCCGTGCCACACCGAGGGGCATGGACAGCAGGGCCGAGACCTCGGCCACCGACTTCACCTCGCGGCACAGGTGGCAGATCCGCTGGTGCTCGGGGAGCAGGGTCCCCAGGTGGGCGGGGTCCGCTGTGGTGCTGACCAGTGCCTCTATCGCGAGCTGATAGCGAGGCCGGGTCCGGCCGCCGGTCATGGCGTACGGACGGACCAGCGGCTGGTCACCTTCACCGTCGTACGACGCGTGGTGCAGTGCGCCGTACGGATCGGGTGAGGCGGGTGGCGGGGTCATAAATCCTCCGGGCGTGACAGCAGGGTGTCGGCTTGCCGTCTGAAGGTGGCCGGTGAGGGGCTGTGTCGGCCGGACGGGTGAGGGTTTTGAGTAGTACCTGGGGGGATCGCGTCAAGTGGCTGCCGCATGGCCGTCTAGTGGAGCAGACTTCCTTGTAGTTCGGCACGGAGATCAGGGGTGAGGACAGTCCCCGCACGGTCGACGAGAAGTGCCATCTCGTACCCGACGAGACCGATGTCCGCGTCCGGGTGTGCGAGAACGGCGAGTGAAGAGCCGTCGGAGATGGACATGAGGAAGAGGAAACCTCTCTCCATCTCCACGACCGTCTGGCTCACGGCGCCGCCTTCGAAGATCCGTGAGGCACCCGCGGTCAGCGACGTCAGACCGGAGGCGACAGCCGCCAGCTGGTCGGCGCGGTCGCGCGGGAAACCTTCGGACATCGCCAGCAGCAGGCCATCCGCGGAGACCACCACCGTGTGGGACACCCCTGGGGTGTTGTCCACGAAATTGGTGATCAGCCAGTTCAGATTCTGCGCGGCCTGACTCATGGGGCTCAACTAACGCTCCTGCTGGTGAGTGGGGCCGAGTTGGAAACTGCCGGTAGACGAGCCGGTGTTGGCCTGTCGTCCCTGCTGGATGCCCCGGCGGAGATTGGTCAGACGCCCGCGTACGTCATCCGGCGCACGCGAAACCTGAGGTCCGGACTGATGATTCTGCTGTTGAGCAGTGCCCGGCACCAAATTGGCACGTGGGACACGGCGCGGCAGTCCGGAAGTGGTGATCCCGCCGGCGGCGGGCTTCTTGACCCGCTCCGCCTGCCGTACGAGGTCGTCGTTGGGCGAAGCGCGCCATGAACTGGTGGCTCCGGTGTCGGCCGCACCACGCCGCGGCATGGGCGGAGGCGGGTTGCCGGCGGGCTGGGGAGCGGCCGGTGCCTGCGGTTCCGCGGCGGGCGGCTGCTGGCCACCCTGCTGCGGTCCGTGGAACCAG
Source organism: Streptomyces sp. QL37 (assembly GCF_002941025.1). NCBI lineage: Bacteria > Bacillati > Actinomycetota > Actinomycetes > Kitasatosporales > Streptomycetaceae > Streptomyces > Streptomyces sp. QL37. The sequence continues at coordinate 5,930,419 of NZ_PTJS01000001.1, forward strand.
TTCGTCTCCAGCGTGTCGTAGAGCGGCGTACGCCCGTCACCGGGACCGGCCGGCGGCAGCACCTCGGGCTGCTGGGGCAGGGCCGGGCGCTGCGGCAGTTCACCCGCGGAGGGGACGGGCGGACGCGGTGCGCCGAAGTCGGCGTTGTCGCGGCGGCGCGGTGCCGGAGCCTGCGGGCCCTGGGCGCCGAAGGCCTGGTCCTGCTGGGGGCGGTTGCCGAAGCCCTGGTCCTGCGGCGGCTGGGCGTTGAAGTCCGGGCGGGCGAACTGCGCGGTGCTCGCCGGGTCCTGCCCCTGCGGGACGTGGGGAGCCTGCGGCGCCTGCGGTGCCGAGAAGTCCGGGCGGGCGAACTCCGCCGTGGCACCGGGGCCCTGACGGTCGTTCATCGGCGGACGCTGGTTCTGCGGGCTGAACGGCTGGTTCGGTGCGGAGGTGCCCGGCCTGGTGAACCGGCCGGCCTCGTGCTCCTCGTGACCACGCGGCGAGTCCGGCTGTGCCCGGCGGGGGGCACCCTGCTCCTCGACACCCCAGCTCGTGCTCTGCGGGCGCTGCGGCTGCGGGTTGCCGCCGGGCAGCTCGGCCCGGGGACCGCCGGAGGGCGGGAGCTGGCGGCCGGGACCGCCGGGCTGCTGCGAGCCGCCCTGGCCGGGCTGGTTGCCCTGGCCGGGCTGGGGCTGCTGCGGAGCCTGGCGTCCGGGCTGGCCGCTCTGCGGGCCGGAGTGGCCGAAGAGATTGGGCCGGCCCGAGTCCGCACCGGCCGAGGGGTCCTGCGGGGGGCGTGCGCCGGGCCGGGCACCGCCGGCGAAGGCACCGGCGAGGCCGCCACCCTGACGCGGAGCCTCGGAGCGGCCCTGGCCGGGCAGACCGGGGCCCTGCTGGCCCGGGTTCTGCTGGCCGGAGCCCTGCTGCGGCGGACGCGGTCCGCCGTCGCGGGTGGGCAGTGCGGCGTCGCGCGTGGGCAGCGCGGCCCGGGGGGCCGAGCCCGATCCGACCTGGCCGCGCGGGGCGGCCGAGCCGAGTCCCTTGGCGGGGGCCGCCGGGGGACCGGAGAGACCGGGGCGCTGGGCGGACGCGGCGGGAGCGCCGCCGCCGGCGAGGAGCCCGCCCGGGGCGCCCTGCTGGCCCTTGCCCTGCTGGCCCGGCTTCGACGGCTGCTTGCCGCCGTGCGCGACCTCCATGGGCAGCATGACCAGCGCGGTCGTACCGCCGGAGTCGGAGGGCCGCAGCTGGATGCGGATGCCGTGACGCAGGGACAGCCGGCCGACCACGAAGAGACCCATGCGGCGGGAGACGGAGACGTCCACGGTGGGCGGCGAGGCGAGCCGCTCGTTGATCGCGGCCAGGTCCTCGGGGGAGAGGCCGATGCCGGTGTCGTGGATCTCGACGAGCACACGCCCGTCGGGCAGCGCGTGACCGGTGACCCGGACCTTCGTCTGCGGCGAGGAGAACGACGTGGCGTTCTCCAGCAGCTCGGCGAGGAGGTGCACGAGGTCGTTGACGACGCGGCCGGCGACCTCGGTGGCGGGCACCGCGGCCAGTTCGATGCGCTCGTACTGCTCCACCTCGGAGGCGGCGGCACGGAGCACGTCGACGAGCGGCACGGGCCGGGTCCAGCGGCGGCCGGGCTCCTCGCCCGCGAGGACGAGGAGGTTCTCGCCGTTACGGCGCATGCGGGTCGCGAGGTGGTCGAGCTTGAAGAGCGAGGACAGCTGGTCCGGGTCGGCCTCGCGGGACTCCAGCTCGGAGATGAGCGAGAGCTGACGCTGGATGAGGCCCTGGCTGCGGCGCGAGAGGTTGGTGAACATCGCGTTGACGTTGCCTCGCAGCAGCGCCTGCTCGGCGGCCAGTCGGACCGCCTCGCGGTGCACGTCGTCGAAGGCCGCGGCCACCTGGCCGATCTCGTCCCGGGAGTGCACACCGACCGACTCGACGGAGGTGTCGACGTCCTGCGGGTCCGTCTCGGAGAGCTGACGGACGAGCTCCGGCAGCCGGTCCTGGGCGACCCGGGTCGCGGTGTCCTGGAGCCGCCGCAGGGAGCGGATCATGGACCGCGCCACGACGAAGGCGCCGACCAGCGACACACCGAGGACGATCAGGATGATCGCACCGTTGAGGATCGCGTCGCGCTGCGACTCCTCCTTGAGCTCGCGGGCCTTGCTCTCCATCTCACCGAGGAGCGTCTCCTCGATGGTCTTCATGGCCTGGATCTTGTTGGAGCTCTGGTCGTACCAGTCCATGTACGTGCGCGTCTTGCCGCTGCCCTCCATGCCCAGAGGGCTGTCGAGCACCTTCTTCGCGTACATGTCGGCGGCGGTTATCTCGGGATTCCCGTTGTCCAGCGGTGCCAGCAGCTCGGCGGAGCTCTTGCCGGTGGACTCGTAGGTCGTCTCGAAGGTCTTGAGGGTCGTGCTCGCCTTGCCGAGGGCGTTGCGGCCGAACGCCTGGTCGTTGTCGTTCAGGTGCGTCTTGTTGCTGTCGCCGCCGGGCAGGGCCGCGGCGATGATGGCGCGCTCGACGGAGGCGTACTCCTTCGAGGAGGAGAAGGCGGCCAGCGCACGCGTCCGCTTGATCATCTCCGGGCTGCTGGTGGCCTGTGCCATGTCCTGCGAAAGGCTCAGCAGCGACGTGATCAGCTGGCTGTACTGGTCGATCGTGTTGAGACTCGGGCTGTCGCCGGCGTACGCGTCCTTGCGGATGCTGGTGATGTTGCCCAGCTGCGTGCCGATCTGGCTGACGCTCGCGTGGATGCTGTCCAGGGCCGCGTCGCCGGGGGTGTTGCCGATCTCGTCGGTCGCCTCGAAGAAGGCGGCCTTCGCGCGGTCGGTGCGCTCCCGGGGCTGGGTGACCTTGTAGTCGGTGGCCTTCACGCCGTTCGACAGGGGGCCGGCCGACCGGTCGCGCTCCTCCTGGAGCGCGTTGGCGAGCGCGGTCGCCTTCTTGGTCATCTGGGTCAGCAGCTGCATGTGCTCCAGCTGGTCCATGTCGTTCATGGACTCGTTGATCCGCAGTCCGCCCAGCGTGGTCGCCGCGACCACGGGGAGGGCGAGCAGGGAGACCAGGCGGGTGCTGATGCGCCAGTTGCGCAGCGCCAGCCGTGAGCCGGCGGAGGTGGGACCGGCCGGCTTCAGGGGCGGAGGTGTGGCTTCCGCGCCGGCGACGCCCGTCGTGCCGGAGCGCTGGGCGCGGTCGCCGCCGTCACCGGAGGCACCGGGATTCTGGGCGTGCTGGGGCGAGGAACCGCGGTCGTTACCGCCGCGCGGTTCCTGATCCGCCTGGGTTTCCCCTCGGCCCTGGCGGGGCTGGGGCGACCCCATGCCATCCCTCTTGAAACGTCCCTGCACTAGCGTCGCAACCTCTGGACCAGGCGTCCCTCCGCGCGTACGCGATGGGACGGTGTCGGCGTCGTGGGGCGCTGGACGCGCCCCATGGTGGTCGTGAGTGACCGGCGTACTTCCCCCTCCCGCCGCCACTCGGCGCTGCGTTGCGCCCCTGCGCGCTGGGCCTGAAACCCGCGGCGGTGCGTGGAATTCCAGCACAGTGGAGGATCTCCAACAAGGCCCGCGTGCCGGGCTGTGACCTGGATGACACGGTGTGATGACCGGGTAACAAGGCGTGGAGCGTGTTCAGGGGCAAAGCGGTCAATTAAGGGTGACGACCCGCGGGGCGGCAGGTGTCCCAGACGCCATGATCGGGAGCGGAATAGGAGATTCAGAGCCGTATTGTCTGGTTTGGATCCCATGATCAACTGCCTGCAATGGGTGGTTTGTCACCAAGTTCGTGAGCAAACTCACATGATGATCGCCGTCTCATCCCGGCCAAGGCGGGGAATCGGATGTTTAGCCTGGCGCTTTACAGGGACAGCGAATCCGACAACCGGCGCACCTCCGGGCAGCGCCCCAGCGGCAAGGACGCATACGGCAGATGAAGACGACGATGATTTTCCGCAACATCGCCAACCCCCGGCGCACCACGCTGGCGCACCTCGAGGACGCCGAGGCGCTGCGGACGCCGGAGCGGCGGGAGCACGCCGTCGACCTGCCCACCCAGACGGCCAACCCGCGCCGCACCATCCTCATGGAAGCCCCGGCCGCGGCGGCGAAGTAGCGACCGCCCCCACCGCGTGATGCGCGAGGCCGAGCCCTTCACGCGCGCTAGCCTGGAGCGTCAGTCTTCAGTCAGCCAGCAAGTGAGGGGCGACAGCATCCCGTGCGCATCGCCAGGTTCTCCATCGACGGCAATGTCGCCTTCGGCGCGGTCGAGGGCGACAGCCCCGACAGCCTCGTCCTCGACATCATCAAGGGCATCCCGTACGCCGACTTCGAGCTCTCCGGGACCAAGGTCCCGCTGAAGAAGGTCCGGCTGCTGCCGCCCGTGCTTCCCAACAAGGTCGTGGCCATCGGCCGCAACTACGCGGAACACGCCGCCGAACTCGGCAACGAGGTCCCGGATGTGCCCGTCGCCTTCTTCAAGCCCACCACCTCGGTGATCGGCTCCGGCGACGCCATCGAATACCCCTCCTTCTCCGAGGAGCTGCACCACGAGGCCGAGCTGGCCGTGGTGATCGGCCGCATGTGCCGGGAGGTCCCGCGCGAGCGCGTCAAGGACGTCGTCTTCGGCTACACCTGCGCCAACGACGTCACCGCACGCGACGTCCAGCGCCGCGAGAGCCAGTGGGCCCGGGCGAAGGGCTTCGACACCTCCTGCCCGCTCGGCCCCTGGGTGGAGACCGACGTCGACCCCGGCAACCTGGCCATCCAGGCCACGGTCAACGGCGAACAGCGCCAGCTCGGCCGGACGAGCGACATGGTCCGCTCCGTCGAGGACCTGGTCGTCCACATCTCGGAAGCCATGACGCTGCTCCCGGGCGACGTGATCCTCACAGGGACCCCCGCAGGGGTGGGCCCCCTGCACGTCGGCGACGAGGTCGCCGTCACCATCGAAGGCATCGGCACTCTCACCAACAAGGTGATCAAGCGTGGTTAACGGACCTGTCCGAGTACGTTTCTGTCCCTCCCCGACCGGTAACCCCCACGTGGGCCTGGTCCGGACAGCTCTCTTCAACTGGGCCTTCGCACGGCACCACCAGGGCACCCTGGTCTTCCGTATCGAGGACACCGACGCGGCCCGCGACTCCGAGGAGTCCTACGAGCAGCTGCTCGACTCGATGCGCTGGCTCGGCCTCGACTGGGACGAGGGTCCCGAGGTCGGCGGCCCGCACGCCCCGTACCGCCAGTCGCAGCGGATGGACCTCTACAAGGACGTCGCCGGGAAGCTCCTGGCCGCCGGGCACGCGTACCACTGCTACTGCACCACCGAGGAGCTCGACACCCGCCGCGACGCAGCACGGGCCGCCGGCAAGCCCTCGGGTTACGACGGCCACTGCCGGGACCTGAGCGACGAGCAGAAGGCGGCGTACGAGGCCGAGGGACGCACCTCGATCGTCCGCTTCCGGATGCCCGACGAGGCGATCACCTTCACCGACCTGGTCCGCGGCGAGATCACCGTCCAGCCGGAGAACGTGCCGGACTACGGCATCGTCCGCGCCAACGGCGCCCCGCTCTACACGCTGGTCAACCCGGTCGACGACGCGCTGATGGAGATCACCCACGTCCTGCGCGGCGAGGACCTGCTCTCCTCCACCCCGCGCCAGATCGCGCTCTACCGGGCGCTGATCGAGCTGGGCGTCGCCAAGGACACCCCGGCCTTCGGCCACCTGCCGTACGTCATGGGGGAGGGCAACAAGAAGCTCTCCAAGCGTGACCCCCAGGCCTCGCTCAACCTCTACCGCGAGCGTGGCTTCCTGCCCGATGGGCTGCTCAACTACCTCTCGCTGCTCGGCTGGTCCATCGCCGAGGACCGCGACATCTTCGGCCGCGACGAGCTGGTCGCCGCGTTCGACATCGCGGACGTCAACGCCAACCCGGCGCGCTTCGACCTGAAGAAGGCCGAGCACATCAACGCCGAGCACCTGCGCATGCTCGACGTGAAGACCTTCACCGAGGCCTGCGGCCCCTGGCTGAAGGCCCCCTTCGCCCCCTGGGCGCCCGAGTCCTTCGACGCGGAGCAGTTCGCCGAGATCGCCCCGCACGCCCAGACCCGTGTGACGGTTCTCTCGGACATCACGGCCAACGTCGACTTCCTCTTCCTGGACGAGCCCGTCGAGGACGAGGCGTCCTGGACGAAGGCGATGAAGGAGGGCTCCGACGCGCTTCTCGTCACCGCCCGCGCCGAACTGCTCGCCGCCGAGTGGAACGCCGAGGCGCTCAAGACGGCCGTTCTCACCGCCGGTGAGAAGCACGGTCTGAAGCTCGGCAAGGCGCAGGCCCCGGTCCGCGTCGCCGTCACCGGCCGCACGGTCGGGCTTCCGCTCTTCGAGTCCCTGGAGATCCTGGGCCGCGAGAAGACGATCGCCCGCATCGACGCCGCGCTGGCGAAGCTCGCCGCGTAGCGCCCGGTTCACACGACGGGGTGGCCGCCCGAGCCGGGGCGGCCACCCCGTCGTCATGTGGGGAGTGCCCCGGTAATCTGGCCGGCATGCCGATCCGAGCGGTTCTCTGGGACATCGACGACACGATCTTCGACTACTCGGGAGCCGATCGTGCCGGCATGCGTAAGCACCTGGAGCACGAAGGCTTTCCCGAGGGCTACACCACCCTTGAGCAGGCCCTCGACGCCTGGAAGGCCATCACGGACGTCCAGTGGGCGCGTTTCGCCGCAGGTGAGCTCGACTTCCAGGGGCAGCGGCGCGAGCGCGTGCGGGCGTTCCTGGGGCGGCCGCTGAGCGAGGCCGAGGCCGACGAGTGGTTCGGCCGGCACGCCACCCACTACGAGGCCGCGTGGGCGCTCTTCCCGGACGCCGTGCCGGTCCTGGACCGGCTGGCGGGGAGCTATCGCCATGCGGTCCTGTCCAACTCCAGCATCCACAACCAGGACCGCAAGCTGCGCGCCCTCGGCGTGCGGGACCGCTTCGAGGCGGTGGTCTGCGCCGTCGAGCTGGGCATCTCCAAACCGGACGCGGGAGCGTTTCACGCGGCCTGCGAGGCGCTGTCCCTGGACCCGCACGAGGTGGCGTACGTGGGGAACGAACCCGACATCGACGCGGGCGGCGCGGTGGCCGCCGGGCTGACGGGGATCTGGCTGGACCGTGAGGGGCGGGGCGGGCGACCCGAGCTCGTACGGATCACGGGGCTGGAGGAGCTTCCCGGGCTGCTGGCGGGCGATACCCGTTTTGGAGCGCCGGACACCTTCAGGTAATGTTCTTCCTGCGCCGCCCGAGCGGGCCGAAAGATCCGGCCGGGAAGCGCAGACAGAAACAGGACCCCCAGGGGTTGCGTTTCAGTGGGCTATGGTGTAATTGGCAACACTACGGTTTCTGGTACCGTCATTCTAGGTTCGAGTCCTGGTAGCCCAGCGCAAGACTGAAGTAACAAGCCCCCGTTGTGTAGCGGCCTAGCACGCTGCCCTCTCACGGCAGTAGCGCCGGTTCGAATCCGGTCGGGGGTACAGATCCTTCCCGCGAGAACATCTGGGTCGCACCCACGTTCCTGCGGTGAAAATATCCGGCTACTGCCGGGTGGAGGATCGCCAGGGCCCCCGTTGTGTAGCGGCCTAGCACGCTGCCCTCTCACGGCAGTAGCGCCGGTTCGAATCCGGTCGGGGGTACTTCACCATGGGCTATGGTGTAATTGGCAACACTACGGTTTCTGGTACCGTCATTCTAGGTTCGAGTCCTGGTAGCCCAGCGCAAGACCGAAGTAACAAGCCCCCGTTGTGTAGCGGCCTAGCACGCTGCCCTCTCACGGCAGTAGCGCCGGTTCGAATCCGGTCGGGGGTACAACACTGTAGTAGCGAAAGGCCCTTCACCCCGGTGAGGGGCCTTTCGCGTGTGCGCCCCTCAGAGCCCGTACCGCTCGGCGGACTCCTCGGCCTGTGCCAGCCGGCGCAGCGACGCCAGCAGCGGCTCGTACAGCACGGCCGACGCCACGGCGGCCTCCACCTGTTCGGCCTCCGTGGGGTATTGCTCCAGCGCGTCCAGGTCCCGCACCGCCACCTCCCGCATGAGGCGGGCCTGTTGGGCGAGGTAGGTCACATCGCAGGGGTAGTCGAGGCGGATGAGCGTGGCCAGCGAGGCCACCAGCGAGCGGTGTACGGGGGAGAGTTCGCCGAGCTCCAGCGCCGTGGTCCAGCCGAGTTCCCTGAGCAGCCTGGCGACTTCGGCGCGTGCGGTGGCCGTCTCCGGCGCTTCCTCGTCGGGTTCGGGGCCGTGGGGCAGCGCCCACAGGGCGGCGCCCAGCCGGATCGTCCGGCCCAGCGACTCGTCGTCCACGTGCGCCAGCACCTCGCGGGCCGTGGCCACCGGGAGGCCTCCGACCTGGAGCAGAGCGCGCACCAGGCGCAGCCGGCGCAGATGGCCCTCGTCGTAGTCGGCCTGTGTGGCGCTGATGCGGGCGCCGGCGGGGAGCAGCCGCTCGCGCAGGTAGTACTTGACCGTCGCGGTGGGGACACCGCTCCGCTCGCTCAGTTCCGACAGCCGCATCCTCTGTGCCTTCCCTTGTGCCGCACCGCTGGGTGGCGCCACCGTCCCACCCTTGGACAACTGTCCTCTCCAATGATGCGACGAGGGTGGTGAGCCGTGTTCGCGATGCCGCGGATGCTGTGGGAGTTGATCCACGCCGGCCTGCGGGCCCGCGCCGGCGACCGACGTGCTGCCGCTGGAGAAGAGGGGGCCGCCGGGCAGCCGGCGGCTTCGCGCACCGCGCGTCCCGGGAGCGGGCACCGGGGGGTTCCGGGGAGCTGGCACCCGAAAGGGTTCCGGGGGCTGACACCGGAAGAGTTCCGGGGCTGACACCGGAAGAAGGGGGCCGCCACGGCGCTGGGGCGGCCTCGGTGAAGGAACAAGAAGCGGCGACGAATCGCTCTGCGCGGGCTTCAGCCCGTGCGGCGCAGGGCCTCGCTCAGTCGCGCGGCCGAGTCGATGATGGCCTGCGCGTGCATCCGGCCCGGGTGGCGGGTGAGGCGCTCGATCGGCCCGGAGACGGACACCGCGGCGACGACCCGGTTCGACGGCCCGCGGACCGGGGCGGAGACCGAGGCCACGCCCGGCTCGCGCTCGCCGATCGACTGGGCCCAGCCCCGCCGCCGTACGCCCGAGAGGGCCGTTGCCGTGAAACGGGCCCCCTGGAGGCCCCGGTGCAGACGCTCCGGTTCCTCCCAGGCCATGAGGATCTGGGCGGAGGAACCCGCCTTCATCGTGAGCGTGGAGCCGACCGGCACGGTGTCCCGCAGTCCGGACAGCCGCTCCGCCGCAGCCACGCAGATCCGCATGTCGCCCTGCCGGCGGTAGAGCTGCGCGCTCTCGCCGGTGATGTCGCGCAGATGTGTGAGTACGGGTCCGGCCGTCGCCAGGAGACGGTCCTCGCCGGCCGCGGCCGCGAGCTCCGCGAGCCGGGGGCCGAGAATGAAACGGCCCTGCATGTCCCTCGCCACCATGCGGTGGTGTTCGAGTGCCACGGCCAGTCGGTGTGCCGTGGGCCGTGCGAGCCCTGTCGCCGCGACCAGCCCGGCGAGGGTGGCCGGACCGGACTCCAGGGCGCTCAATACCAGAGCTGCCTTGTCGAGAACGCCGACGCCGCTAGAGTTGTCCATACGACGATACTCGCGTCTCACTCTGTGAAACGCAAGTTCAATTTTCCCCGGAAGTTGCGAACCTGTACGTGCGGCCTTACAACGGCCCGCGGCCACCGCCCCGCTCGGGGGTCCGGACGGCGGCACCCGAATCTCTAGTTGGGCCGGCGAAGACGCCGGCCGGAGGGAAAGCGATGGGTAGGACACTCGCGGAGAAGGTCTGGGACGACCACGTCGTCCGGCGCGCCGATGGCGAGCCCGACCTCCTCTTCATCGATCTGCACCTGCTGCACGAGGTGACCAGCCCGCAGGCGTTCGACGGCCTGCGCCAGGCCGGACGGCCGGTGCGGCGTCTCGACCTCACCATCGCCACCGAGGACCACAACACCCCGACCCTCGACATCGACAAGCCGATCGCCGACCCGGTCTCCCGCGCCCAGCTGGAGACCCTGCGCAAGAACTGCGCGGAGTTCGGCGTCCGGCTGCACCCGCTGGGAGATGTCGAGCAGGGCGTCGTGCACGTGGTCGGACCCCAGCTGGGCCTGACCCAGCCCGGCACCACGGTCGTCTGCGGCGACTCGCACACCTCCACCCACGGCGCGTTCGGGGCGCTGGCCTTCGGCATCGGCACCAGCCAGGTCGAACACGTCCTGGCCACCCAGACGCTGCCGCTGGCCCGCCCCAGGACCATGGCGATCACGGTCGAGGGCGAACTCCCCGACAGCGTCACCGCCAAGGATCTCATCCTGGCCATCATCGCCCGGATCGGAACCGGCGGCGGCCAGGGCTACATCCTCGAATACCGCGGCTCCGCCATCGAGAAGCTCTCGATGGAAGCCCGGATGACCATCTGCAACATGTCGATCGAGGCCGGCGCCCGCGCGGGCATGATCGCCCCCGACGAGACCACCTTCGACTACCTGCGGGGGCGCGACCACGCTCCCCGGGGCGAGGAGTGGGACGCGGCGGTGGAGTACTGGAAGACGCTCCGCACCGACGACGACGCCGTCTTCGACGCCGAGGTGTTCATCGACGGCGCCGAGCTCGCGCCGTTCGTCACCTGGGGCACCAACCCCGGCCAGGGCGCGCCCCTGTCGGCCAACGTCCCCGACCCCGCTTCGTACGAGGACGCCTCGGAGCGCCACGCCGCGGAAAAGGCCCTGGAGTACATGGGGTTGACCGCCGGGCAGCCGCTGCGTGAGATCAATGTGGACACGGTGTTCGTAGGTTCCTGCACCAACGGGCGCATCGAGGACCTGCGCAACGCGGCCTCGATCCTGGACGGCCGCAAAGTCGCCGACGGCGTACGGATGCTGGTCGTCCCGGGCTCCGTCCGGGTCGCCCTGCAGGCGGTCGAGGAGGGCCTGGACAAGGTCTTCACCGCCGCCGGCGCCGAATGGCGGCACGCGGGCTGCTCGATGTGCCTCGGCATGAACCCCGACCAGCTGGCCCCCGGTGAGCGCTCCGCCTCCACCTCGAACCGGAACTTCGAGGGCAGGCAGGGCAAGGGCGGACGCACCCATCTGGTCTCCCCGCAGGTCGCCGCCGCCACCGCCGTGCTGGGCCATCTGGCCTCGCCCGCCGACCTGTCCGACGCCCGTACGCCCGCCGGAGTCTGAGAGCCATGGAAGCATTCACCACACACACCGGCCGGGCCGTCCCGCTGCGCCGCAGCAACGTCGACACCGACCAGATCATCCCCGCGCACTGGCTGAAGAAGGTCACCCGCGACGGCTTCGAGGACGGGCTCTTCGAGGCCTGGCGCAAGGACGAGAACTTCGTCCTCAACCGCCCCGAGCGCAAGGGTGCCTCGGTCCTGGTGGCCGGTCCCGACTTCGGCACGGGCTCCTCGCGTGAGCACGCGGTCTGGGCCCTGCAGAACTTCGGCTTCAAGGCCGTCATCTCCTCCCGCTTCGCCGACATCTTCCGTGGCAACTCCCTGAAGAACGGTCTGTTGACCGTCGTCCTCGACCAGAAGGTCGTCGACAGCCTCTGGGAGCTGACCGAGGCCGACCCGACGGCCGAGGTGACCGTCGACCTGGAGAAGCGGCAGGTCCTCGGCGGCGGAATCACGGCCGACTTCGAGCTCGACGAGAACGCCCGCTGGCGGCTGCTGAACGGCCTCGACGACATCAGCCTCACTCTTCAGAACGAAGCGGACATTGCGACTTACGAGGCGGCCAGGCCGTCCCACAAGCCGCGTACAATTGACGCCTGAGCAGCGCTTTTCCCGAACTGCGCCCCCTGCCGCAAGGCAGGGGGCGCAGTCGCTTGTTGAGACCCCCTCGGGCGACAACTCGCCCCAGATGGCACAATCGGTGCATGGAACGCGACAGCCAACTCGAGCTCTATGGCCAAGTCGCCGACCGATTGAAAGAAGCACACGCAAAGGTGCGCGAACTGCAAGTCCCGGAGGGCGTACGGATGGCGCTGTCCCGGAAGCTGCTGGTCGTCACGGCCGCGGCTAAGCACGATCTCCCAGGCGCGGCAAGGCGTCTGGACCGGTTGATGAAGGACCTCGACGAGGGCCGATTCCCCGAAGGTGACTGACTCTGCGGACAGCGCAGCGGTCGACTTCGTTGCGGCACTAGGGTGATTAGCCCGTTTCGTGTTTGATTTGCGGTATATATCTGCCTAACGTGCGAAAAAGCCTGAACAGTTTCGTTCCGGCAATGTCTCCGAAGGGGAAGACGTGAACAAGGCGCAGCTCGTAGAAGCGATTGCCGACAAGGTCGGCGGCCGTCAGCAGGCCGCGGACGCAGTCGACGTGGTACTCGACGCGATCGTCCGTGCGGTCGTCGCGGGGGACCGGGTCTCGGTCACCGGCTTCGGATCGTTCGAGAAGGTCGACCGTCCCGCCCGGTACGCCCGTAACCCGCAGACGGGCGAGCGCGTACGGGTCAAGAAGACCTCCGTGCCCCGCTTCCGTGCGGGACAGGGCTTCAAGGACCTGGTGAGCGGCTCGAAGAAGCTCCCCAAGAACGACGTGGCCGTGAAGAAGGCCCCCAAGGGCAGCCTCTCGGGCGGTTCTTCCACCCGTACGACGGCGAAGGCGGCCGCGAAGAAGGCCACCGCCAAGAAGGCCACGGCGCGCAAGACCACGGCGGCCGCGAAGAAGGCGACCCCGGCGAAGAAGACCACCGCCAAGAAGACCACCGCGGCGGCCAAGAAGACCACGGCGGCGGCGAAGAAGACGGCCCCGGCGAAGAAGACGACGGCCACCAAGAAGACCGTCGCCGCCAAGACGGCGCCCGCCAAGAAGACCACGGCGAAGAAGGCGCCCGCGAAGAAGACCACGGCACGCAAGACCACAGCCAAGAAGGTCACCGCACGCAAGAAGTGAGACCGGGCACCGCTCGTTCCTCATACGCGCCGGGCCGGGCTCCCCTCGGGGAGCCCGGCCCGCGGGCTGTTCAGGGCGCCTTCAGAGCGTCTGCAGCGTCACCAGGGTGATCCGGAGCGAGGCGCCCTCGCCCTCGGTCTCGATCCGCACCCGCTGCCCGGGGCGCAGCAGCCGCAGCCCTCCCGCGTCGAACGCGGGTGCGTCGAAGTCCACCGGGGTGCCGTCGTCGAGAAGCACGCTGCCGGTGCGGGTCGCGGAGTCGTACGTGAACGAGGTCGCCTGCATGAGCGGCAGCCTATCGGTCCGCCGCGGGCGCCACGGGGGCCGCCAGCGCGGCGGTGAACCGCCCCACACCCAGTGCCAGCGCGGCCTCCAGGTCCTCCCCCGTGTCCACGTCCCTGCGGACCGAATCGATGCCCGGCAGCGAGATCTCCACCGCCCCCGACGCCAGGTGCCTCGCCCGCGACGCCCCGCCGAAGGCCGGACGCAATTCCACCCCGGGCGCCGCGGAAAGAAATGTGGTGCCGATTCCCTGGGCGTCACCGACAAATGCGCGGGGAAATACCGCGGAGAATTCGAGCACCCGCGCCAGATCATCCGGCCGCAGCGCGGGCAGATCCGCGTTCAGCACGGCGACCGCCGCACCCCCGCGCCGGCCCCGCGCCGACCGCGCGCCGTGCTCCATCGCCGCGTCGAGCCCGGCCGCCGGGGTGTCCGCCACCGTCCGCGCGCCGAGCGCCGTGAGCGCCGCTCCGGCCGCCGGGTCGTCCGTGACGACCACCACATCCCGCACCGCCGGGCAGGACAGCGCGGCCGCCACGGTGTCCTGCGCGAAGGCCAGGGCCAGGCGCGGACGCAGATCCCCGCCCACCGCCCGGCCGAGCCTGCTCTTGGCCCGTACGAGCGGTTTCAGCGGGACGACCAGGGACCAGGGGCCGGTCGGGTCGGTGTTCGTGGCGATCTCCCCCTCCGTACGCATCAGCCCTTATTCTCGCCTGCCGGTACGACAACCCGGAGGTCCGCCCCCACGGGTGAGGCGTACGGTGTTCTCCACACAGCAGGGGCCCAGGGGCGAGGCAGCACAGCCCGAGCCCCGCGCAGCTCAGTTCCTAGAGGAAGGCGTCCGAGTGTCCCGCCGCAGAATCGGCTTCTGGTACCGCCTGGCGGCGGTCATCGCAAAACCGCCCCTGGTGGTTCTGTTCAAGCGCGACTGGCGGGGAATGGAACACATTCCGGCCGATGGCGGATTCATCACCGCGGTCAACCACAACTCCTATCTGGACCCGCTGTCGTACGGACATTTCCAGTACAACACCGGACGCGTGCCGCGGCTTCTCGCGAAGGCCGGACTCTTCAGGACGCCTTTCGTCGGAATGATCCTGCGCGGCACCGGCCAGATCCCCGTCTACCGGGAGACGACCAACGCGCTCGACGCCTTCCGCGCCGCCGTGGACGCCATCGAGCGGGGCGAGTGCGTCGCCTTCTATCCGGAAGGCACGCTCACCCGCGACCCCGACATGTGGCCGATGGCCGGCAAGACCGGTGCCGCCCGCGTCGCGCTGATGACCAAGGCCCCGGTCATCCCCGTCGCGCAGTGGGGCGCCAACCTGGCGATGCCTCCCTACGCCAAGGAGAACAAGTTCCAGCTGTTCCCCCGCAAGACCCTGCGGGTGCAGGCCGGTCCGCCGGTCGACCTCTCCCGTTACTACGGCCTCGAACCGACGCCCGACGTCCTGCGCCGGGCGACCGAGACCATCATGGCCGCGATCACCGCCCAGCTGGAGGAGGTGCGTGGCGAGAAGGCCCCCGCCGAGCTCTACGATCACCGCAAGGCCCGTGCCGAACAGCGGCGCAAGGCAGAGGGAAAGGGAACGACGTGACGCACCCCGCGAAGGCGGCCGTCTTCGGAACCGGCTCATGGGGTACGGCCTTCGCCATGGTCCTCGCCGACGCCGGCTGCGAGGTCACCCTCTGGGGACGACGCGCCGAGGTCGCCGAGGCCGTCAACACCACCCGCACCAACCCGGGCTATCTGCCGGGCGTGGAACTGCCCGCCTCGGTCCGCGCCACGACCGATGCCGCCGAGGCGCTGCACGGCGCCGACTTCGCCGTCCTCGTCGTTCCCTCCCAGACCCTGCGCGCCAACCTCGCCGACTGGAAGCGGCATCTGGAGCCCGGCACGGTGCTCGTCTCCCTGATGAAGGGCGTCGAACTCGGCACCGCCAAGCGGATGAGCGAGGTCATCGAGGACGTCACCGAGGTCTCCCCGGACCGGATCGCCGTCGTCACCGGCCCCAACCTCGCCAAGGAGATCGCCGAACGCCGCCCCGCGGCCGCCGTCGTCGCCTGCTCGGACGAGAACGTCGCCCAGCGCCTCCAGGCCGCCTGCCACACCCCGTACTTCCGGCCGTACACCAACACCGACGTGGTCGGCTGCGAGCTCGGCGGCGCCGTGAAGAACGTCATCGGCCTCGCCGTGGGCATCGCCGACGGGATGGGCCTCGGCGACAACGCCAAGGGCTCCCTCATCACCCGCGGCCTCGCCGAGACCACCCGGCTGGGACTCGCCATGGGGGCCGATCCGCTCACCTTCTCGGGACTGGCAGGACTCGGCGACCTGGTGGCGACGTGCTCCTCGCCGCTCTCGCGCAACCACACCTTCGGCACGAACCTCGGGCGGGGGATGACACTCCAGGAGACCGTCGCCGTCACGAGTCAGACCGCCGAGGGCGTCAAGTCCTGCGAGTCCGTGCTCGATCTGGCGCGCAGGCACGGCGTCGACATGCCGATCACCGAGACGGTCGTCGGCATCGTCCACGAGGGCAAGCCGCCGGTGGTCGCCCTCAAGGAGCTGATGTCGCGCAGCGCCAAGCCCGAGCGACGCTGACTCGAGCCCTACCAGCAGGTACGCTCATCGCGATATGAGCAGCCAGAACCTCCCCCAGAGCCCTGAGAGCCCGCTGAGCTCCGAGCAGAGCTCCGAGCCGGGCCGCAAGCCGCGCGTGGCCGTCGTGTTCGGCGGCCGCAGCTCCGAACACGGCATCTCGGTCGTCACGGCCGGTGCCATCATGAGCGCCATCGACCGGACGAAGTACGACGTCCTGCCGATCGGCATCACGCGGGACGGCCGTTGGGCCCTCACGTCCGACGATCCGGCCCGCATGGCCATCACGGACCGGCAGGTGCCCGACGTGGACCAGCTGGCCGACTCCACGCGGGGCGCGGTGACGATCTCCGTCGACCCCGGCAACCGGGACGTCGTCGTCAGCGAACCCGGTGCGGTGCCCACGGTCCTGGGCGAGGTCGACGTCGTCTTCCCCATGCTGCACGGCCCCTACGGCGAGGACGGCACGCTCCAGGGCCTCCTGGAGCTCTCCGGCGTCCCCTACGTCGGCGCGGGTGTCCTGTCCTCGGCCGTCGGCCAGGACAAGGAGTACATGAAGCGGGTGTTCACCTCCTTCGGGCTGCCGGTCGGCCCGTACGAGGTCGTCCGCCCCCGGGAGTGGGAGTCGGACCGCCCCGCCGCCCGCAAGCGCATCATGGAGTTCGCGGCCGAGCACGGCTGGCCGCTCTTCATCAAGCCCGCCCGCGGCGGTTCCTCCATGGGCATCACCAAGGTCGACGACGCCGCCGGGCTCGACGAGGCGATCGAGGAGGCCCGCCGCCACGACCCCAAGTTCCTCGTGGAGTCCCTGCTGCGCGGCCGGGAGATCGAGTGCGGCGTGCTGGAGTTCGAGGACGGACCACGCGCCAGCGTGCCCGCGGAGATCCCGCCCGTCACGGCGCACGACTTCTACGACTTCGAGGCCAAGTACATCGACTCGGCGGCCGGCCTGGTGCCCGCGCCGCTCACCGAGGATCAGACCGCCGAGGTGCGACGGCTCGCCGTCGAGGCGTTCGAGGCGGCCTCCTGCGAGGGCCTCGTGCGCGCCGACTTCTTCCTCACCGAGGACGGCACGTTCGTCATCAACGAGATCAACACCATGCCGGGCTTCACCCCGATCTCCATGTTCCCCCGCATGTGGCAGGCGAGCGGCGTGGAGTACCCGGAGCTGGTCGACCGGCTGATCACCTCCGCGCTGAACCGCTCCACCGGCCTGCGCTGAGCATCATCGAGGGCTGTCCCGCTCGGGACAGCCCTCAGAGACTGTCGGGGACGGTCTTCTTCACGGGCACGGCGAACGCGGACAACGGGGTGATGTCATGGGCGTACTCCGTCCCGAGCGTCACCTCGACATACGCCTTGCGGTAGGTGGTCGTGAACCGCGGCCCGGCGTCATCGGACTGCTCCAGCAGCCAGTTGACGCCGTCCGCGTCGACGGCCTTCGACTGGGAATCATCCATCCTCGCGGGCCGGGGGACACCGCAGCGCAGTACGATCGCCCCGTCCCCCCAGCCGGCGGTCAGGTCCGAATCCGGTGAGGGATCACTCCGTTCCAGATCGTCCACGGTCTCCGGCAGTTCCTCGTGCAGTTCCCCGCAGTACCCGGCGGCCTCCGGCGACGGCGTGGGAACCGCCACCGAGGGCTGGTCACCACCGGCGGAACAGCCCGCCACGGCGACGACCCACAGGGCGGCGGACAGGGCGAGAACACGGGAACGGGGGGACCGGCGGCGGGTGTGAGTCACCGGACCAGCGTAGACAGGGGTCAGAGGTGGACGACCGGGCAGGTCAGGGTACGCGTGATGCCGTCCACCTGCTGGACCTTGGCGACCACCATCCGGCCGAGCGCGTCCACCGTGTCGGCCTGCGCGCGCACGACCACGTCGTAGGGGCCTGTCACGTCCTCTGCCTGGATCACTCCCGGGAGCTTTGCGATGGTCTCGGCGACGGTCGACGCCTTGCCCACCTCGGTCTGGATGAGGATGTACGCCTGTACCACGGAACCTCCAGGGCGGCCACGAGGATCATGTGGGGGAAAGGGACGCCACGTTATCGCGTTGCCCCGGGCCGCGGGGAGACCTACGGGCCGGTTGACGCCCACAGCGTGGCGTACGCACCACAGAAGTTGACGTATCTCTTGACGGTACCGACAGCAGTTGGGGCTCGCGACCGCAAGCCCACCGGTGCGGAAGGGCGACAGCGACGCCCGTACACCCCGGGGCCACCGGTTTCCGTGGGCCGTCCGCCCGCGGTCCGGACCTCCGGCCGCTGAAGCAGCCCGGACGGGTGTCCGGTGCGATAGATGAGAGGTGAGACTCGGTGAAGGGAACCGTGGGCGAGTTGGGGGAGTTCGGGCTCATCAGAGAGCTCACGTCCCGGCTCACCACCACTCCGGCGGTACGGCTGGGACCCGGCGACGACGCCGCGGTCGTGGCCGCTCCCGACCGCAGGGTCGTGGCCAGTACGGACATCCTGCTGGAAGGGCGGCACTTCCGCCGCGACTGGTCGACGGCGTACGACGTCGGCCGCAAGGCCGCCGCCCAGAACCTCGCCGACATCGCCGCCATGGGCGCGGTGCCCACGGCGCTGCTGCTCGGGCTCGTCGTGCCGTCCGACCTGCCGGTCACCTGGGCCGCCGAGCTCATGGACGGACTGCGTGACGAGTGCCAGGTCGCCGGTGCGGCCGTCGTCGGCGGCGACGTCGTGGGCGGCGACACCATCACCGTCGCGATCACCGCGCTCGGCGACCTGCGCAACCACGAACCCGTCACCCGGGCCGGCGCCCGGCCCGGCGACGTCGTGGCCGTCACCGGGTGGCTCGGCTGGTCCGCCGCCGGATTCGCCGTGCTCTCCCGGGGATTCCGCTCGCCGCGCGCCTTCGTCGAGGCGCACCGGCGCCCCGAACCGCCGTACCACGCGGGCCCCGCGGCCGCCGGCCTCGGCGCCACGGCCATGACCGACGTCAGCGACGGGCTCGTCGCCGACCTCGGGCACATCGCCGAGGCCAGCAAGGTCCGTATAGACCTGCGGTCCGGGCTGATCGACATCCCCTCGCAGATGTCCGACATCGGGCAGGCCGTCGGGGTCGACCCGTTGCAGTGGGTGCTGACCGGGGGAGAGGACCACGCGATCGTGGCGACGTTCCCCGCCGATGTGAAGCTCCCCGCGCGCTGGAAGGTCATCGGAGAGGTACTCAACCCGTCGGCGCTGCCCCAGGTCACCGTGGACGGGGCGCCCTGGACGAGCAAGGGCGGCTGGGACCATTTCGGATCCATCGAGGACGCCTAGGGCGCCGCTTCCCCGACACGCCCTAGTAGATTCCGGGGCATGACCGCACCTGCCCCGATACCGCCCCGTGTCCTCACCGTCGCCGGATCCGACTCCGGCGGCGGTGCGGGCATCCAGGCCGACCTCAAGACGATGCTGGCCCTCGGCACCCACGGAATGAGCGTGCTGACCGCGGTGACCGCCCAGAACTCGCTGGGCGTGCAGGGAGCCTGGGAGCTGCCGGCCGACGCCGTGCGCGCCCAGTACCGCAGCGTCGTCGACGACATCGGAGTCCAGGCCGTGAAGACCGGCATGCTGTCCTCGGCCGCGCTCGTCGACACCGTCGCGGAACTCCTCGCGGGGACCGGCGCCCCCGTCGTGGTCGACCCCGTCGGGGTCTCCAAGCACGGGGATTCGCTGCTGGCCGCCGAAGCCCTCGACTCCGTACGCACGAAGCTGCTGCCCGTCGCCACGGTCGCCACCCCGAACCTCGACGAGGTGGCCCAGCTCACCGGCGTCACCGTCACCGACGAACCGGGGATGCGCAGGGCCGCCGCCGCGATCCTCGGCCACGGACCGCGCTGGGTGGTGATCAAGGGCGGCCATCTGCCCGGCGAGGCCGTGGACCTGCTGACGGACGGCAGCGAGGAGCACTGGCTGCGCGCCCCGAGGCTGGACAACCGGCACACCCACGGCACGGGCTGCACCCTCGCCTCCGCCATCGCCTGCGGACTCGCCCGCGGCCAGGACGTCCCGACCGCCGTAAGGGGCGCGAAGGAATACGTCACCGGCGCGATCCGGGCCGGCTTCGCGCTGGGCGGCGGGATCGGCCCCGTCGACCACGGCTGGCGCACCCGCACCGCCGGCTGACCTCCCGCCCGGAAACGCCATCCCCGCGAGGTAGGCGTGCCGATGTATCCGGTCCGGCGGGAACGGCCAGGGGGACGGACGCCGCCAGGACGCCCGGCGGTGACGACGAACCGGTGAGGGACGTAGGCACGGCTGCGTGAAGCCGCCCGCCGGACGGTCGGCGAAGCCAGGCCGCCGAGCGGACGTAGAGCACAGCAAAAAGCCGGTCCACCGAGGTGGACCGGCTTTTTGGGCAACCGGAAGGCTGCGCTACGACGGGAACGTCAGCGCGCGACCTTGCCGGCCTTGATGCACGAGGTGCAGACGTTGAGCCGCTTCGGCGTCCGACCGACCACGGCACGCACGCGCTGGATGTTGGGATTCCAGCGACGGGACGTACGGCGGTGCGAGTGCGAAATGTTGTTGCCGAAGCTCGGCCCCTTGCCGCAAACGTCGCAGTTGGCAGCCACGGGTCACTCCAAAGACTTCAGATGCACTTACAGTGAATTCCGGCGCGCCGGATTCATTTTACTGAAGTGGCGGTACCGGAGGAATGGCCCGACTCTCGTCGGGCAACCGAAGCAGCATACAACGGCTGCGTCGGAGATACGAAACTACCACGGCTCCACGGGCTCTCCGTCCCGCACCTGCACCCGCCGGGCCCGCGCACGGCGGCTACCCTGCGGTGCAGCCAGCCCCCCCACGGCCGCCCCAAGGAGGACCAACGGTGCCGCAGTCGCCCGACGATCTCGACGCCGTCGCGGTGCGCACCTGGTGCTCACTGGCCCTGGAGGCCCTGGGCCGGGAGCGGGTGGCCATCGACGCCATCAACGTCTACCCCGTCGCCGACGGGGACACCGGCACCAACCTCTATCTCACCGTCGAGTCGGCGGCCGCTGCCGTCGAAGCTGTCTTCGCCGCCCATGAGACCGGCTCCACCGTGCCCGGCCCCGCCGACGCCGTACGGGCCATGGCGCACGGCGCGCTGATCGGGGCCCGGGGCAACTCCGGGACCATCCTGGCCCAGCTCCTGCGCGGCATGGCCTCCGTGCTGTCCGAGTCGGGTGACGCCCGTCACCTGCGGACCGCGCTGACGGAGGCCGCCGCGGCGGCGCGGCTGGCCGTGGCCCATCCCGTCGAGGGCACGGTCCTCACCGTCGCCACCGCCGCGGCCGAGGCGGCCGCGGCCACCGAAGGGAGCGCCCGGCTCACCGAGGTGGCCGAGGCGGCGTACGAAGGGGCGCGCACCGCCCTGGCGGCCACCCCCGGCCAGCTCGCCGTCCTCGGGCGGGCGGGCGTCGTCGACGCCGGCGGGCAGGGCCTGCTGACCGTGCTCGGCGCACTGCTGGAAGCGGTCGGCGGGCGGGTGCGGGAGCGCGCCGTCGCCCCCGGCCCCGAAGTCCTGCCGCTGACCGGCGACTGCGCGGACGCGGGCCCGGACAGCGGCCCGGCCTTCGAGGTCATCTATCTGCTGGAGGCCGCCGACGACGCGGTCGCCCGGCTGCGGAGCCGGCTCGACGCCCTGGGGGACTCACTCGTCGTGGTCGGCGGCGACGGCCTGTGGAACGTCCACGTCCATGTCGACGACGCCGGGGCGGCCGTCGAGGCCGGGGTCGAGGCCGGCCGGCCCTACCGGATCCGGATCACCCACTTCGCCGCCGACCGGGGCTCCGCCCACCGTGAACCCGCCCAGCGTGCGGTCGTCGTGGTCGTACCCGGCGACGGGCTGTCCGGCCTGTGCGCCGAGGCCGGGGCGACCACCGTGCTGGCGCGTCCCGGCGAGCCGCCCGCCAGCGGCGAACTGGTCGACGCCATCCGCCGGGCCCACGCCCGCGAGGTGGTCCTGCTGCCGAACGACGCACAGCTGCGCCACACCGCCGCCGCTGCCGCCGAACAGGCCAGGGGCGAAGGCATCCGCGTCGCCCTGGTCCCCACCCGCGCCGCGGTCCAGGGCATCGCCGCGCTCGCCGTCCACGAACCCGGCCGCAGCTTCGACGAGGACGTCGTCGCGATGACCTCGGCGGCCGGCGCCACCCGGTACGCCGAACTGGCCGTCGCCGAACGGCAGTCGTGGACCATGGCGGGCATCTGCCAGGCCGGCGACATCCTCGGCCTGATCGACGGCGACGTCGCCGTCATCGGTGAGGACGTCCCCGGCACCGCCCGCACGGTCCTGGACCGGATGCTGTCGGCGGGCGGCGAACTCGTCACCCTGATCCTGGGGGAGGACGTGCCCGACGCCCTCGCCGACGAGCTGAGCGAACACGTCCGCGAGGGCTACCTCGCCGTCGACACGGTCGTCTACCGGGGCGGCCACCAGGCGGCGCCCCTGCTCATCGGCGTCGAGTGACACGTCGACAGGGGCGGCGCACGGAGACATCTGTCAGTGGCGTGGTGTGCAATGGACCGCGTGTCCGCTTTCGATGAACCCCTGAAGAAGCTGCTCGGCGGAGCCACCGCGAAGGTGATGGCCGAACACCTCGACCTGCACACGGTCGGTGATCTGCTGCACCACTACCCGCGGCGCTACGAGGAGCGGGGCCGCCTCACGGCGCTCACCGAGCTCCCGCTCGACGAGCACGTGACGGTCGTCGCCCAGGTCGCCGACGCGCGGATCATGATGTTCAACAACGGCCGCGGCAAGCGGCTGGAGGTCACCCTCACCGACGGGAGCGGCCGGCTCCAGCTGGTCTTCTTCGGGCACGGCGTCCACAAGCCGCACAAGGAGCTCCTGCCCGGCCGCCGGGCGATGTTCGCGGGCAAGGTCTCCGTCTTCAACAGGAAGATGCAGCTGGCCCACCCCACGTACCAGCTCCTCGACACGAGGGACGAGGACGACCCGGCCGAGGTGACCGAGGCCGTCGACGCCTTCGCCGGGCAGCTGCTGCCGATCTACCCGGCCTGCAAGCAGCTGGACTCCTGGCGGATCGCCAAGGCCGTCGACACGGTCCTGCCCAGCGCGCGGGAGGCGGTGGACCCGCTGCCCCCGACGCTGCGCGAAGGGCGCGGCTTCGTGCCCCTGCCCGAGGCGCTGCTCAGGATCCACCGCCCGCACACCAAGGCGGACATCGCGGCCGCACGGGACCGGCTGCGCTGGGACGAGGCCTTCGTCCTCCAGGTCGCGCTCGCCCGCCGCCGCTACGCAGACACCCAGCTTCCCGCGGTGGCCCGCAGATCCGTCTCCGGCGGCCTGCTCGACGCCTTCGACGCCAAGCTGCCCTTCACGCTCACCGAGGGCCAGCAGAAGGTCACCGGAGAGATCTTCGGTGACCTGGCGACGGAACACCCGATGCACCGGCTGCTGCAGGGCGAAGTGGGCTCGGGGAAGACGATGGTCGCCCTGCGCGCGATGCTCACCGTCGTCGACGCGGGCGGCCAGGCGGCGATGCTCGCCCCCACCGAGGTGCTCGCCCAGCAGCACCACCGGTCCGTCACCGAGATGATGGGCGAGCTCGCCGAAGGCGGGATGCTCGGCGGCTCCGACCTCGGCACGAAGGTCGTCCTGCTCACCGGCTCCATGGGCACGGCGGCCCGCCGGCAGGCGCTGCTCGACCTCGTCACCGGCGAGGCCGGCATCGTCATCGGCACCCACGCGCTGATCGAGGACAAGGTGCAGTTCCACGACCTCGGCCTGGTCGTCGTCGACGAACAGCACCGCTTCGGCGTGGAACAGCGCGACGCGCTGCGCTCCAAGGGCAAGCAGCCGCCCCACCTGCTCGTCATGACGGCCACCCCCATTCCCCGTACGGTCGCGATGACCGTCTTCGGCGATCTGGAGACCTCCGTCCTGGACCAGCTCCCCGCCGGCCGTTCGCCGATCGCCAGCCATGTCGTCCCCGCCAAGGACAAGCCGCACTTCCTCAGCCGCGCCTGGGAGCGCGTCCGCGAGGAGGTGGAGAACGGCCACCAGGCGTACGTGGTCTGCCCCCGCATCGGGGACGACGCCGACGAGGCCGAGAAGAAGAAGGGGAAGAGGAAGGCGGCCCCCGAGGACGACGCGGAGAAGCGGCCGCCGCTCGCCGTGCTGGACATCGCCGAGCAGCTCGCCAAGGGCCCGCTGGCCGGGCTGCGCGTCGAGGTCCTCCACGGCAGGATGCCGCCCGACGACAAGGACGACGTCATGCGCCGGTTCGCCGCCGGCCAGGCCGACGTCCTGGTCGCCACCACCGTCATCGAGGTCGGGGTGAACGTCCCCAACGCCACGGCGATGGTGATCATGGACGCGGACCGCTTCGGGGTGTCCCAGCTGCACCAGCTCAGGGGCCGCGTCGGACGAGGCAGCGCTCCCGGCCTCTGCCTGCTGGTCAGCGAGGCCCACGAGGCGAGCCCCGCCCGCGCCAGGCTCTCCGCGGTCGCCGCCACCCTCGACGGCTTCGAGCTCTCCCGCATCGACCTCGAACAGCGGCGCGAGGGCGATGTCCTGGGCCAGGCCCAGTCCGGTGTCCGCTCCTCCCTGCGGGTGCTCAGCGTCATCGACGACGAGGAGGTCATCGCGGCCGCCCGCGAGGAGGCCGTCCGCGTCGTCGCGGACGACCCCGGCCTCGACCGCCTGCCGGAGCTGCGCACGGCGCTGGACGCCCTCCTCGACAAGAACCGGGAGGAGTACCTCGACAAGGGGTGACCGGGCAGATCCCCGGCGACGCCATATCGTGGGGAGCACGGCACACGTTCCGTCCTGTGAGCCGCCCGCGACCCGAGGAACAGACACCCATGACCCGCGTGATCGCCGGCTCGGCCGGCGGACGCCGCCTGGCCGTCCCGCCCGGCACCGGCACCCGCCCCACATCCGACCGTGCGCGCGAGGCCCTGTTCTCGACCTGGGAAGCGCTCCTGGGCACCCTCGACGGCGTCCGTGTCGCCGATCTCTACGCGGGCTCCGGCGCGGTGGGCCTGGAGGCGCTCTCGCGCGGAGCGGCCCACGCGCTGCTCGTGGAGGCCGACGCCAAGGCCGCGCGCACCGTCCGCGACAACATCCGCTCCCTCGGTCTGCCCGGCGCCGAATTCCGTGCGGGCAAAGCCGAGCAGATCGTGACGGGACCGGCGCCCTCGGACCCGTACGACGTGGTCTTCCTCGATCCGCCGTACGCCGTGACCGACGACGATCTTCGGGAGATCCTGCTCACACTCCGTGCTCAGGGGTGGCTCACGGGCGATGCCCTCGTCACGGTGGAACGGAGCACCAGAGGCGGAGAATTCAGCTGGCCCGACGGATTCGAGCCACAGCGGGCCCGCCGGTACGGCGAAGCCACGTTTTGGTACGGTCGCGCCGCCTCTACGTGCGAAGACGCACGATGACCGCACCGGAGAGCGAGGGAACCACGTTGCGCCGCGCCGTCTGTCCGGGGTCGTTCGACCCCATCACCAACGGACATCTCGACATCATCGGACGAGCCTCGAAGCTGTACGACGTCGTGCACGTCGCCGTGATGATCAACCAGTCCAAGAAGGGCCTGTTCACCGTCGACGAGCGTATCGAGCTGATCCGCGAGGTCACGGCGGACTTCGGCAACGTGGAGGTCGAGTCCTTCCACGGCCTGCTGGTCGACTTCTGCAAGCAGCGCGACATCCCGGCGATCGTGAAGGGCCTGCGGGCCGTCAGCGACTTCGACTACGAGCTGCAGATGGCCCAGATGAACAACGGCCTCTCGGGGGTCGAGACGCTCTTCGTGCCGACGAACCCGACCTACAGCTTCCTGTCGTCCTCCCTGGTCAAGGAGGTCGCCACCTGGGGTGGCGACGTGGCTCACCTGCTGCCGCCGACGGTCCACGAGGCCCTCGTGGAGCGTCTCGGCGAGAAGTGATGCGCTGACCGGCCGTCACCAGGTGTCGGACGGGAGGCGACTGGCCTTACAGTCGTCCCGTCCGTCTCCAACAGCAGCAGAGAGTGGCGAGCACACGGTGGACGTGCAGAAGAAGCTCGACGAGATCGTCGAAACGGTCGGGAACGCCCGCTCCATGCCCATGTCGGCGTCCTGCGTGGTCAACCGGGCCGAACTGCTCGCGATGCTGGAGGAGGTCCGCGAGGCCCTGCCCGGTTCGCTGGCCCACGCCGAGGAGCTCATCGGCGGCCGTGAGCAGCTCGTCGAGCAGGCCCGGCAGGAGGCCGAGCGGATCATCGAGTCGGCCCGCGCGGAGCGCGGCTCGCTGATCTCCGGCACCGAGATCGCCCAGCGGTCCCAGGCCGAGGCGGACCGCATCCTGTCCGAGGCCCGCAGGGAGGCCGACGAGGTCCGCGGCGAGGCCGACGAGTACGTCGACAGCAAGCTCGCCAACTTCGAGGTCGTCCTCACCAAGACCATCGGCTCCGTCGACCGGGGCCGCGAGAAGCTCCTGGGCCGGAGCGAAGGCCTCGACGAGCAGGGCTACGAGGACCCGGACTTCGCCGAGGCCCCCGAGCGCAGCGCCGACCCCGAGACGCTCCGCCGCCGCGCGGACGACTACGTGGACACCAAGCTCGGCGCCTTCGAGGCCGTGCTCGCCAAGACCCTGGAAGCCGTCGGCCGGGGACGCCAGAAGCTGCACGGCCGGGTCGCCACCGACGAGCTCGGCGCGCACATGGCCGCCCAGGACGCCGCCGGCGGCGGGCAGCACACCAGCGACGAGGACCACTGGGCGGGCCTGGCGGAGCTCTCCGCCCCCGACCCGCGCCGGAGCCCCCAGCAGCCCTCGTACGCGGAACCCGCGCAGCCGGACTACGCGCCGGTCGCCGACTACCAGGACCCCGCGCAGACCGGCTTCCCGGTCCAGGGGCAGCCCGATCCGCAGTACGCGCAGACGTACGGCTACCAGGACCAGCAGATGCAGGACGGCTACGGCTACCAGCAGCAGCCCGACGCGTACGGCGCCTACCAGCAGCAGGCGTACGACCCGAACCAGCAGCAGGAGTACTGGCCGCAGCAGGGCCAGGTCCCCGCCCAGCAGGGCGAGAACGCGCTCGACGAGACCAGTCTCTTCGACACCAGCATGATCGACCTGGAACAGCTGCGCCGCTACGAGCAGGGGCGCTGACCGAGCGGGCCGTACCGGATTGGGAGCTGGGCGGTACGTCCAGTATCCTGGCTCTTCGGTCGCGTGTATGTCCGCGATCCCGGCTGCCCTCTTTCCGTCAGGACAGGGGTGGCCCTCCCGAAGCCGCACCACGCACATGATTTCGAAAGCAGGAAAAGCCCTGAACGGCCACCTCGACCACCGCAGCCCTCTCGTGTTCGATACGCGCGAGCTGGGCCGGCGTCCTGGTGCCATGAAGCGGCTGACCCGCACGGTGGAAGCTCCGAAGGACCTCGGTATCGACGGGGTCATCGGTGTGCAGGAGAACGCGCCCCTGGCGCTGGACCTCCGCCTCGAATCGGTCATGGAAGGGGTGCTCGTCACAGGCACCGCCCGTGCGACGGCCGAGGGGGAGTGCGTAAGGTGTCTGGAGCCGCTGGCCCTCGAGGTCGAAGCGGACTTCCAGGAGATGTTCTCGTACCCTGACGCCGATGACCGGAACCGCAGCAGGACCGCGGACCCGGTCGACGACGCCGAGGACGACGAGGACAGGTTCTTTCTCGAGGACGACTCGTTCGACCTCGAGCCTGTGCTGCGTGACGCGGTGGTGCTCGCACTGCCGCTGCAGCCGGTGTGCAAGGAGACCTGTGCCGGTCTGTGTTCCGAGTGCGGAATCAGGCTGGACGAGAATCCGGACCACCACCACGATGCCGTCGACATCCGTTGGGCGGCACTGCAAGGACTCGCCGAGACCGTTCAGGACGGCGAGAAGGACAACATGGGCGGCGCCGAACCGGGCGTCGACGAGAAGCAGGAGAAGTAGCCGTGGCTGTTCCGAAGCGGAAGATGTCGCGCAGCAACACGCGCCACCGCCGGTCGCAGTGGAAGGCTGCGGTCCCCACCCTGGTTTCGTGCGAGCGTTGCCAGGAGCCGAAGCTCCAGCACATTGCGTGCCCGAGCTGCGGCACCTACAACAAGCGCCAGGTCCTCGAGGTCTGAGCGGCTGGTGAGAGGCCCGATGTCTGAGTTGTCCAGCTCCAAGAAGACAGACAACATCAACACAGCCTCGTCCCACACGCTTCTGGAAGGGCGGCTCGGGTATCACCTCGAGTCCGCCCTTCTGGTGCGTGCGCTGACCCATCGCTCGTACGCGTACGAGAACGGCGGTCTGCCCACCAACGAGCGGCTGGAGTTCCTCGGGGACTCCGTGCTCGGCCTGGTGGTCACGGACACGCTGTACCGCACCCACCCCGACCTGCCCGAAGGCCAGCTGGCCAAGTTGCGGGCCGCGGTGGTCAACTCGCGTGCACTTGCGGAAGTGGGCCGCGGCCTCGAACTCGGTTCCTTCATCCGGCTCGGCCGCGGTGAAGAGGGCACGGGTGGCCGGGACAAGGCTTCCATCCTCGCCGACACCCTTGAAGCGGTGATCGGCGCCGTCTATCTCGACCAGGGCCTCAGTGCGGCCTCGGAGCTGGTCCACCGGCTCTTCGACCCGCTGATCGACAGGTCCTCCAACCTCGGAGCCGGCCTGGACTGGAAGACCAGTCTCCAGGAGCTCACCGCGAGCGAGAGCCTCGGAGTCCCCGAGTACCTCGTCACGGAGACCGGCCCCGATCACGAGAAGACCTTTACTGCTGCCGCTCGCGTCGGTGGTGTCTCGTACGGCACCGGCACCGGCCGTAGCAAGAAGGAAGCGGAGCAGCAGGCCGCCGAGTCCGCCTGGCGTGAGATCAGCGCCGCCGCGGAAGCGCGGGAGGCCGCGGCCAAGGCCGCAGCCGACGGAGGGATCGCCGACATCCCTGCCGACCCGTCGCCGCACTCGGACGCGGCTCCGGCCTGAACCGTCCGAGAGCCCCCCGGTGCCTTGTGCACCGGGGGGCTCTCGCTGTCTTCCCCCCTGTGCC
The DNA here is from genome assembly GCF_002941025.1 of Streptomyces sp. QL37. Lineage (NCBI taxonomy): Bacteria > Bacillati > Actinomycetota > Actinomycetes > Kitasatosporales > Streptomycetaceae > Streptomyces > Streptomyces sp. QL37. The sequence goes on from NZ_PTJS01000001.1 coordinate 5,959,277, forward strand.
GAAGGAGTCACCGTGCCCGAACTGCCCGAGGTCGAAGTCGTGCGGCGGGGTCTGGAACGCTGGACCGCAGGCCGCACCGTGCAGGACGTCGAGGTGCTGCATCCGCGTGCGGTGCGCCGGCACCTCGCGGGCGGCCCGGACTTCGCGGCCCGGCTCCGCGGTCTGCGCTTCGGCACGGCGATGCGCCGCGGCAAATACCTCTGGGTCCCCCTCGACGAGGCGGAGTCCTCGCTCCTGGGTCACCTCGGCATGAGCGGTCAGCTGCTCGTGCAGCCCGAGGAGGCCGCCGACGAGAAGCACCTGCGGATCAGGGTCCGCTTCGACGACGCGCTCGGGACCGAGCTGCGCTTCGTCGACCAGCGGACCTTCGGAGGGCTCTCGCTGCACGACAACACCCCCGAGGGCCTTCCCGACGTGATCGCGCACATCGCGCGCGACCCCCTCGACCCGGCCTTCGACGACACTGCCTTCCACCTGGCGCTGCGCCTGCGCCGTACGACGGTCAAGCGCGCCCTGCTCGACCAGTCCCTGATCAGCGGCGTGGGCAACATCTACGCCGACGAGGCGCTCTGGCGCAGCCGGCTGCACTACGAGCGGCCGACCGCGACCCTGACCCGCCCGAAAACGGCGGAACTGCTCGGCCATGTCCGGGACGTGATGCGGGAGGCCCTCGATCAGGGCGGCACCAGCTTCGACAGCCTGTACGTCAACGTGAACGGTGAGTCCGGCTACTTCGACCGGTCGCTGGACGCCTACGGCCGCGAGGACGAGCCTTGCCACCGCTGCGGTACGCCGATGCGCCGACGGCCGTGGATGAACCGCTCCAGCTACTTCTGCCCGCGCTGCCAGCGTCCGCCGCGCATCTCCTGACGGGGCCGGCCCTCCGCAGCACCATCACGGTGCTGCGGGTTCCTCAGAAGCCGAAGTCCTGCGTCCACCAAGGGCCGCCGGAGCCGAGGTGGACCCCCACGCCGAGCGTCTTGTAATCGCAGTTGAGAATGTTTGCGCGGTGGCCGTCGCTGTTCATCCAGGCGTCCATCACGGCCTGCGCGTCGGCCTGGCCCCGGGCTATGTTCTCGCCGCCCAGCCCCTGCACACCGGCTGCGGCGGCACGGTCCCAGGGGGTCGCCCCGTCGGGGTCGGTGTGGCCGAAGAAGTCGCGCGCCGCCATGTCCTCGCTGAAGTCCTGGGCCAGCGCGGTCAGCGAGGCGCTCGTGGTCACCGGGCTGCAGCCGACCTTCGCGCGCTCCTGGTTGACCAGGGCGAGCACGGTGGCCTGAGCCGAGGTGGGGGAGGGGCTCGCGGGGGCGGTGGCCTCGCGGCTCGGCGTCGCGGACGAGGTCTTCGGAGCGGCCGGCTTCTTGGCCGCGGGGCTGGACGATGTGGTCTTCCTCGGCTCCGGGGCGGGAGCCTTCGTCCGCTCCGGAGCCTTCGTCGCCGGCTTCGTCGCGGCGGCGGACGGCTTCTCGCCCTGCTTCTCGCTCGGGGTGGCCGAAGGGGACTTCGAGGGGGCGGCGGAGCGGCCGGAACCCCGGTCGGCCTCGGCGGACGCGGAGGCGGAGGTGCGGCCGGTCGGCTCGGCGGACGACTCGCCCTGGGTCAGCAGGTCGGGAGCACCGCCGGCGTGGACCTGGTCGGCCGCCCCGCCTCCGCTCACGCTGTAGCTGTCCCCGCCGGGAAGCAGACCCGAGGCCACGGCGACCGCTCCGACGGCCACGGCCGCGGACACGCCGAGGAGCCCGGCGCGTACGGGTAGGCCCGCCCGCTTCTTCCGGCGTGCGCTCCGGGGCCCTTCCTCCGCGTTCGCCGCGTGCTGCTCAGCGGCGGGGGCCGCGCCTGCGCGTCGATGCCGTCCCATGCGCTGTGCCTTCCTCGTGCTCCGGGCGTCTTCCGACGTCACCGCGTCAAAGATCAAACTCACCCGTTCGGGTGAGGCTATTGCGAGGGGACCTTACGCCATGGCGGATTGGGGCGGCGTGCTCCTTGATGAATTGGGCGGTTAGCGTTCGGGCATGAACGAAGATGCACGACTCGTCGTATGGGTACGCGGCCGAGTACAGCAAGTAGGGTTCCGCTGGTTCACCAGGGCAAATGCTTTGGAGATCGGAAAGCTCACCGGCTTCGCACTCAATCTCGACGACGGCCGGGTGCAGGTGGTGGCGGAAGGGCCGCGTGAGAATTGCCACCGTCTGCTCGACTGGCTCGGTTCCGAGGACACGCCCGGGCGCGTGGACGGTGTCACTGAGATCTGGGACACGCCGCGCGGCGGATACGAAGGGTTCGCGATCCGCTGATCCCGCCCGGGAAAAACCGGCCGGACGCGCTGTGCGCACGGATGACGGCGAGCGGTGAACAGGGGGAGGGTCTGGGCCTCGCACCCGAAATGACCTGCGGGGGAAGCGGAAGTCCGGTCATGGTTGCCAAGAGAGGCGTGCCATGCCAGGCTGCGGCATTGACGAAGATCTCCACGCCCTTCGGGAACCCGCAGGAGAGTCGCGCCGCATGATCGTCGGGCCGCGCACCCCCGGGACGCCCGGCTCGCTGGCGTGTGATCGTGTTGACCGTCAAACTTTTTGGTGAGACGCTGAAAACCCCGCGCACCTCAGCTGTTCGGCAGAGCTGGTGACAGCAGAACAGCAGTGAATTCAGAGCACTGCCGAGCACCGCGGGTGCGATTCCCTCACGACCCACACCGCATCGGTCGGTCACTCAGTGTGGAGGACCTTTCATCATGGCAAAGGCGCTTCTCGGTTACGTCGGCGGTTCCGATCCGCGACTCCTCGCCGAGATGCGACGGCTCCAGAAGCGCGTCCAGGACCTGGAATCCGAGCTCGTACGGATCCAGGACGAGAACGACGCGCTCAACGCCGCCGCTCAGCACCAGGAGTCGCTGCTCGACAGCATCGACATCGACGTACCCCAGGCGGAGCCCGCGCTGACCTGACCCCACGGCCCTGCCGGGGCCGGTCGGGCCACACGCCAGCCGCTCGGGATCAACCATCGAAGTCTTCGTCACGGATCGTCGTTCTGGAACACCGAGGATTGCTCGTGATCCGGTCCGCCAGCGATCCGTCACGCAAGACCGTGCTCGAATGACTGCACAGCAGCACCGTGCAGGATTTACAAGGGACGCTCCGGCGTCCCTTCTTTCTTTCCCCCCGGGCCGTCGTCGGCCTATCGCTCTTCGCTTACCGTCTGATGTGCCCTGCACCTTCATCAGCGAAACCGAGAGTGAAAGGTAGAGTCCGGCGGCGTGCACCTCAAGGCCCTGACCCTCCGTGGTTTCAAATCGTTCGCCTCCGCCACGACCCTGCGGTTCGAACCGGGGATCACCTGCGTCGTGGGACCCAACGGGTCGGGGAAATCCAATGTGGTGGACGCCCTCTCCTGGGTCATGGGGGAACAAGGGGCCAAATCCCTGCGCGGCGGCAAGATGGAAGACGTGATCTTCGCCGGCACCACGGGAAGGCCGCCTCTCGGCCGCGCGGAAGTGTCGCTGACGATCGACAATTCCGACGGCGCGCTGCCCATCGAGTACGCCGAGGTGACGATCACCCGGATCATGTTCCGCAACGGCGGCAGCGAATACCAGATCAACGGCGACACCTGCCGGCTGCTCGACATCCAGGAACTCCTCTCGGACTCCGGTATCGGCCGCGAGATGCACGTCATCGTCGGCCAGGGCCGGCTGGACTCGGTCCTGCACGCCGACCCGACGGGGCGCCGCGCCTTCATCGAGGAGGCGGCGGGTGTGCTCAAGCACCGTAAGCGCAAGGAGAAGGCGCTGCGGAAGCTGGAGGCGATGGGCGCCAACCTGGCCCGTGTCCAGGACCTCACCGACGAACTGCGGCGCCAGCTCAAGCCGCTGGGCCGGCAGGCCGCCGTGGCCCGCCGGGCCGCCGTCATCCAGGCCGACCTGCGGGACGCCCGGCTGCGGCTCCTCGCCGACGACCTGGTGCGGCTGCGGGAGGCGCTGCGTGGCGAGATCGCCGACGAGGCCGCCCTCAAACGGCGGAGGGAGGCGGCGGAGGCCGAGCTCAAGGCCGCGCTCGCCCGCGAGGCGGACCTGGAGGACGAGGTACGCCGGCTGGCGCCACGGCTGCAGCGGGCCCAGCAGACCTGGTACGAACTCTCGCAGCTGGCCGAACGCGTGCGGGGCACGATCTCGCTCGCCGACGCCAGGGTGAAGAGTGCCACCGCCGCACCGGAGGAGGAGCGGCGCGGGCGGGACCCGGAGGACATGGAGCGTGAGGCCGCCCGGATCCGTGAGCAGGAGGCGGAGCTGGAGGCGGCGCTCGAAGCGGCCGAGCACGCCCTGGAGGACACCACCGCGCACCGGGCCGAACTGGAGCGGGAGCTGGCCGCCGAGGAACGCTGGCTCCGGGACGCGGCCCGGGCCATCGCCGACCGGCGCGAAGGGCTCGCACGGCTCACCGGTCAGGTCAACGCCGCCCGCAGCCGGGCGGGTTCGGCGCAGGCCGAGATCGACCGGCTGGCCGCCTCACGGGACGAGGCGCAGGAGCGGGCGGTCGCGGCCCAGGAGGAGTACGAGCAGCTCAAGGCCGAGGTCGAGGGGCTGGACGCGGGGGACGCGGAGCTGGCGGAGCAGCACGAGGCCGCCAAACGGGAGCTCGCCGAGGCGGAGGCGGCCCTGAGCGCGGCGCGCGAGGCGGTCACCGCGGCGGAACGCAGCCGCGCGGCGGTCTCCGCCCGGCACGAGGCGCTGTCGCTGGGCCTCCGCCGCAAGGACGGCACCGGGGCGCTGCTCGGCGCGGGGGACCGGCTCACCGGACTGCTCGGACCGGTCGCGGAACTGCTCACGGTGGCTCCGGGACACGAGGTCGCGGTGGCCGCCGCGCTGGGCGTGGCCGCCGACGCCGTCGCGGTGACGGGTCCGGCCACCGCGGCGGACGCGATCCGTCTGCTGCGTAAGCAGGACGCGGGGCGCGCGGCGCTGGTGACGGGCGGAGCGGCGGCCGGACAGGTGCCCGCGCAGGGTACGGAGCAGCCGCGGGACCCTGTCGACGGCCCCGCCGGACAGGTGCCCGGGCAGGCTTCCGGTCCCACGGCCGCCGCGGAGCACGGTCCTGCGGCCGTCACCGTTCCCGGGCCGGGGCACGGCCCCACAGCCGTCACGGTCTCCGGCGCGGTACCGGGCGGTCCGGCCGCCGCTGCCGTCGCTGCCGGGGAACCCGCCGCGCCCGCCGTCGCGAGCCTGGTGCGGGGGCCCGCCGAGCTGGTGGCCGCAGTGCGGCGGCTGGTGCGCGGCATGGTCGTCGTCGGCACCCTGGAGGACGCCGAGGAACTGATCGCGGCCCATCCCGGACTGACCGCCGTGACCGCCGAGGGCGACGTGCTGGGCGCCCACTTCGCGCACGGCGGATCCGCCGGGGCACCCAGCCTGCTGGAGGTCCAGGCGTCCGTCGACGAGGCCGCCGCCGAGCTCGCCGAGCTCGCCGTGCGCTGCGAGGAACTCGCCTCGGCCCAGCGTGCCGAGGCCGCACGCCGCGGCGAGGGTGCCGCGCGGGTGGAGGAGCTGGGGGAGCGGCGCCGGGCCGCCGAGCGGGAGAAGTCGGGAGTGGCGCAGCAGCTCGGGCGGCTGGCCGGGCAGGCCCGAGGCGCCGCGGGTGAGGCCGAGCGGATGACCGCGTCCGCCGCCCGGGCGCAGGAGGCGCTGGAGCGGGCCACCGAGGAGGCCGAGGAGCTGGCGGAACGGCTGCTGGTCGCGGAGGAGACGCCGGTCGAGGAGGAGCCCGACACCTCCGTACGGGACCGGCTCGCCGCCGACGGGGCCAACGCGCGCCAGACCGAGATGGAGGCGCGCCTCCAGGCCCGTACGCACGAGGAGCGGGTGAAGGCGCTCGCCGGACGGGCCGACGCCCTCGACCGCGGGGCCCGGGCCGAGCGCGAGGCGCGCACCCGCGCCGAACAGCGCCGCGCCCGGCTGCGTCACGAGGCGACCGTGGCCGCCGCCGTGGCGTCGGGCGCCCGTCAGCTGCTCGCCCACGTCGAGGTCTCGGTCGTACGGGCGGACGAGGAGCGGACCCGGGCCGAGGCGGCGAAGGCCGAGCGCGAGCGGGACCTGGCGGCCGAACGCGGACGCGGCCGTGACCTCAAGAGCGAGCTCGACCGGCTCACCGACTCGGTGCACCGGGGCGAGGTGCTCGGGGCCGAGAAGCGGCTGCGCATAGAGCAGGTCGAGGCCAAGGCACTGGAGGAGTTCGGTGTCGAGCCGGCAGGCCTGGCCGCCGAGTACGGCCCGGAACAGCTGGTGCCGCCGTCCCACGCGGCGGAGGGCGAGGAGCTCCCGGCGGACCCGGAGGACCCGCGCAACCAGCCGAAGCCGTTCGTCAGGGCCGAGCAGGAGAAGCGGCTGAAGGCGGCCGAACGGGCGTATCAGCAACTCGGGAAGGTGAATCCTCTCGCCCTGGAGGAGTTCTCGGCGCTGGAGGAACGGCACAAGTTCCTCTCCGAGCAGCTCGAAGACCTGAAGAAGACCCGGGCCGATCTGATGCAGGTGATCAAGGAGGTCGACGAGCGGGTCGAGCAGGTGTTCACGGAGGCGTTCCGGGACACCGCACGCGAGTTCGAGGGCGTCTTCTCCCGGCTCTTCCCGGGCGGTGAGGGCCGACTCGTCCTCACCGACCCGGACAACATGCTGACGACCGGTCTCGACGTCGAGGCCAGGCCGCCGGGCAAGAAGGTCAAGCGGCTCTCCCTGCTGTCCGGAGGCGAGCGATCCCTTACGGCAGTTGCCCTGCTGGTCTCCATCTTCAAGGCCAGGCCGAGCCCGTTCTACGTCATGGACGAGGTGGAGGCGGCGCTCGACGACACCAATCTGCAGCGTCTGATCCGGATCATGGTGGAGCTCCAGGAGAGCTCCCAGCTCATCGTCATCACGCACCAGAAGCGGACGATGGAGGTCGCCGACGCGCTGTACGGAGTCTCGATGCAGGGCGACGGAGTCTCCAAGGTGATCAGCCAGCGGCTTCGCTGAGCCATCGGTTCATCGACTGATGGGCAGTCACATCTCCTTTACCTAATCTTCAACACTTCAACGCACCTTTTGGGCGTCCCTGGGTACTTGTGAGGGACCGCTTCACCCGGACCAAGTCTTGACTTCGAAACTTGAACGCATAACCTCAGCAATGTTGTTTTTACCTTCAAGTGGTGGTCGGCTGGAAGTTGTGCGCCACTAGGAGGGCTCACCCCCCACACCTGACGTTGCGGCCAGGTACCAGGAGTTCATGTGACCAGCACAGCGCGCGGACCGGAGTCCGGAGCCCGGGAGGCCCACCCGGACCATCTCGGCCATGTCATCTTCATCACCGCAGCCGCAGCGATGGGCGGCTTCCTCTTCGGCTACGACAGCTCCGTGATCAACGGGGCCGTCGAGGCCATCCGCGACCGCTACGACATCGGGTCGGGGACACTCGCCCAGGTGATCGCGATCGCGCTGATCGGCTGCGCCATCGGCGCGGCGACGGCGGGGCGCATCGCCGACCGGATCGGCCGTATCCGCTGTATGCAGATCGCCTCGGTCCTCTTCACCATCAGCGCCGTCGGATCCGCCCTGCCGTTCGCCCTCTGGGACCTCGCCATGTGGCGAATCATCGGCGGTTTCGCGATCGGCATGGCCTCGGTCATCGGCCCGGCCTACATCGCCGAGGTCTCGCCGCCCGCCTACCGAGGGCGCCTCGGATCGTTCCAGCAGGCCGCCATCGTCGTCGGTATCGCCATCTCGCAGCTGGTCAACTACGGCATCCTGCAGATCGCCGACGGCGATCAGCGCGGCAAGATCGCGGGCTTCGAGGCCTGGCAGTGGATGCTCGGCGTGATGGTCGTGCCCGCCATCCTGTACGGGCTGCTGTCCTTCGCGATCCCCGAGTCGCCGCGCTTCCTGATCTCCGTCGGCAAGAAGGACCGTGCCCGGAAGATCCTCGAAGAGGTCGAGGGCAAGAACGTCGACCTCGACGCGCGTGTGAACGAGATCGAGACGGCCATGCGCCGTGAGCACAAGAGCAAGTTCAGCGACCTGCTCGGGAGCCGCTTCGGCTTCCTGCCGATCGTCTGGGTCGGTATCGGCCTCTCGATCTTCCAGCAGCTCGTCGGCATCAACGTCGCGTTCTACTACTCGGCGACGCTGTGGCAGTCCGTCGGCATCGACCCGACCGACTCGTTCTTCTACTCGTTCACCACGTCGATCATCAACATCATCGGCACCGTGATCGCCATGGTCCTGGTGGACCGGGTAGGCCGCAGGCCGCTCGCCCTCATCGGGTCCACCGGTATGGCCGTCGCCCTGGCGTTCGAGGCCTGGGCCTTCTCCGCGGATCTCGTCGACGGCAAGCTGCCCACGACCCAGGGCACCGTCGCCCTGATCGCGGCACATGTCTTCGTGCTCTTCTTCGCCCTGTCGTGGGGTGTCGTGGTCTGGGTCTTCCTCGGCGAGATGTTCCCGAACCGGATCCGCGCCGCCGCACTCGGTGTCGCCGCCTCCGCGCAGTGGATCGCCAACTGGGCCATCACCGCGAGCTTCCCGAGCCTGGCCGACTGGAACCTGTCGGGCACCTACATCATCTACACCTGCTTCGCCGTGCTCTCCATCCCCTTCGTGCTCAAGTTCGTGAAGGAGACCAAGGGCAAGGCGCTGGAGGAGATGGGCTAATCCCCGCTGCCCCTCTCCTCGACCCCGCTGCCCCGGTCCGGCCCATGCCGGCCCGGGGCAGCGCTCTGCTGTGCCGGGGTCAGAACCGGGCCGGTGCGCCGCCCGTCCCGTCCGCGGGGCGCGGCAGTGCCGCGTACACCCCCGCCGCGACGAGGATCGTGACCGCCCAGCCCAGGCCGTGACGCCCGATCCAGTCACCGGCGAGCGGGCCGGTGAACCACTCCACATCGGTGAACAGCAGCCCGGTCGCCAGTGCCGCCCCCCAGGCGCCCATGGCCTGCCGGCTGAACCCCCCGGCGTACCAGTAGCCGCTGTGGGGACCCGTGTCCATGAGCGCCTCGGCGTCATACGTGCGGCCGCGCAGCAGATCCACGCCGAAGACCCCGATCCAGGCGGAGAACGTCACACCGAGCAGGGTCAGGAACGAGAGGAAGGTGTCGATGAAGCTCGTCGCCACCATCATCAGCGTCCCGCCCAGCAGGAGGCTGATCGCCGCGTTCACGCCCACGGCCCAGGCGCGGGGCACCGCGAACCCGAGCGTCTGAGCGGTGAAGCCGGCGGAGTACATCGACATCGCGTTGATCAGCACCATGCCGGCCACGGCGGTGAGGAGATAGGGCACCGAGATCCACATCGGCAGCAGTTCGCCGATGAACGCCACGGGATCCTTCGTGACGGCCAGGTGGGGCGAGCCCACCGCCATGACCGCGCCCATCATCACCATCGGCGCCACCGTGACCAGCGCCCCGCCGACGGTCGCCCCGACCATCGCCCGGCCGGAGGCGGAGCGCGGCAGGTAGCGGGCGAAGTCGGGGGCGGAGGGGACCCAACTGATGCCCCCGGCGGCCAGCGTCCCGATCCCCGCGATCATCATCGCCGCAGGGCCCGGCGGCCGGTCCAGGACGGTCCGCCACGGGGTCGAGCCGATCAGGTGGACCAGGACCAGGAGGCTCGCCGCCCCGAAGAGCCGGACGGAGACCCAGGAGGACATCCGGAGCGCCCTGATCCCCAGCCCCGACACGAGGAACCCCGCGGCGACGAAAGCCGTCAGGACGACCAGGACCAGCGCATGGGTACGCCGGATGCCGAACAGCAGATGGAGTACGGCCAGGAGGGCGTAGGAGCCGGTGACCGCGTTCACGGTCTCCCACCCCCAGCGGGCGATCCAGAGCAGGGCTCCGGGGAGGAGATTGCCGCGCTGTCCGAAAACCGCCCTGGACAGTGCCATGCCGGGCGCCCCGCCTCGCTTGCCCGCGATCGACACGAGGCCGACCAGCCCGAACGAGATCACGGGGGCCGTCACCGCCACGGCCAGCACCTGCCAGAGATTCAGCCCGTTGAAGACGGTGAGCCCGGCCCCGACGGTCAGCAGCAGCACCGTCATGTTGGCTGCCACCCAGGTGGGGAAGAGGGTGCGGACCCGGCCGGTGCGCTCGTCGTCGGGGACGGGATCCAGGCCGCGGTTCTCCACGGGCAGCAGCGTACCTTTACGCCCAAACGTGGCATACCGGCCATGCGGTCGACACCCGCCGCTCTCCAGGGCCGCGCCGGACCACGGCTGTGGCCGATACTGGACGCGTTATGGAAATCGTCATCCTTGCTGTAGTCATCGCCCTGGTCGCGGTCGGCCTGATCAGCGGGCTCGTGGTCAGCAGCCGCAAGAAGAAGCAGCTGCCGCCCTCGGCGCCGTCGAGCACGCCGACCCTCACTCCTCCCGCCGAACCCCGTGTCGGCGAGGAGGCCGAGACGCCGCGCGACGAAGCGCGGCGCACCATCGAGGAGGTCGGCCTCCCCGGCGCGGGGACTCCCGTCGAGGAGACCCCCGTCGTCATCGAGCCGGAGATCCCCGAGCTCGAAGTCCCCGAGCCCACCGCCGGCCGGCTGGTGCGGCTCCGCGCCCGGCTCGCCCGTTCGCAGAACTCCCTGGGCAAGGGGCTGCTCACGCTCCTGTCCCGCGACAACCTGGACGAGGACACCTGGGAGGAGATCGAGGACACCCTCCTCACCGCCGACGTCGGCGTCGCCCCCACCCAGGAGCTGGTGGAGCGGCTCCGTGAGCGGGTCCGCGTCCTCGGCACCCGTACGCCCGAAGAGCTGCGAACCCTGCTGCGCGAAGAGCTCGTCACCCTGCTCGGTCCCGACTTCGACCGTGCGGTGAAGACCGAGGGCGGCGACGGGACGCCCGGCGTCGTGATGGTCGTCGGGGTCAACGGCACCGGCAAGACGACCACGACGGGCAAGCTCGCCCGGGTGCTCGTCGCCGACGGCCGCAGCGTCGTGCTCGGTGCCGCGGACACCTTCCGCGCCGCCGCCGCCGACCAGCTCCAGACCTGGGGCGAACGCGTCGGCGCCCGCACGGTGCGCGGCCCCGAGGGCGGCGACCCCGCGTCGATCGCGTTCGACGCGGTGAAGGAGGGCATCGCCGAGGGCGCCGACGTCGTGCTCATCGACACCGCGGGCCGGCTGCATACCAAGACCGGCCTGATGGACGAGCTCGGCAAGGTGAAGCGGGTCGTCGAGAAGCACGGACCGCTCGACGAGATCCTGCTCGTCCTCGACGCCACGACCGGGCAGAACGGCCTCGTCCAGGCACGGGTCTTCGCCGAGGTGGTCGACATCACCGGCATCGTGCTCACCAAGCTGGACGGCACCGCCAAGGGCGGCATCGTGATCGCCGTCCAGCGCGAGCTGGGCGTCCCCGTGAAGCTCATCGGTCTCGGCGAGGGTCCGGACGACCTCGCACCGTTCGAGCCGGGCGCCTTCGTCGACGCGCTGATCGGCGACTGACCGGCCGTACCCCCGTGTACGCGCGAAGGGCGGTGCACCCCGGGAGGGGTTCACCGCCCTTCGGCGTTCACCACCGGTGGCATATGTAGGCGAGCGTGCCCAGGAGCAGCCGGGCCTGCGGGGGAGCGGCGGCCGTGTCCGGCACCGGCGGGCGCAGCCAGCGGACCGGGCCGAGGCCCCCGAGGTCCGACGGGGGAGCGGTGACGTAGGCGCCGCGGCCCAGCGCGCGCAGGTCCAGATCCGCGTCGTCCCAGCCCATCCGGTAGAGCAGCCCGGGGAGCCCCGTCGCCGCCCCGGGGGCGACGAAGAACTGTGTACGGCCTGTCGGCGTCACCGCCACCGGCCCCAGGGGCAGACCCATCCGCTCCATCCGCACCAGCGCGCGCCTCCCCGCGGCCTCGGGGACGTCGAGGACGTCGAACGACCGGCCGGCCGGGAGCAGTACCGAGGCGCCCGGCACCTCGGCCCAGGCGTCCGAGGCCGTACCGAGGGTGGCGCCCGGCGGCACCTCGCGTGCGAAGTCCAGAGGGTGCGCGCCGGGAGCGGCGCACGCGGTGTCGCCGCACGAGCAGACGCCCGCCGCGGCACGCGCGCCCGGAACCACCGCCCAGCCCCAGAGTCCTGTGTATTCGGCCACCGCGGTCGCCCCGGCCGCACGGCCGCGCCGCCGCGTGCCGGACCGCATCTCCCGGATGCCGCCGATCGTGAAGCCCATGCCCCCTCCAACGGGTCCGACTCACCGGTGGTTACGACCCGGAGCACCGGACGTCCTCCGTCGCCGCCGATCCGCCGGAGCGCGCGGGTCGCGTCACAGAGGTGCGCGAGGTGCATCGCGCGCCCCTGAATGCTTCACTCCGCTTGCTGCTGATCGCGGCCTGTCAAGTGAATCGCGGACTGCGCCGAACGGGTTCATCCGAAGGGGTGGCGAATGGTGGCGTTTCTGCAACGGCCCTCGCCGCAGCGGTGATCGTAGGATTACCGTGGGTACTCGAAGCTGCAATTGCATCTGCAGTTGAGTATGCCGATGGCAATTCGCCGATCTGTTCGATGGGGCGCAACGGGCGTACGGGCAGCGCCGAGGCGCGGCATTCTGATAGAGGTTCGCGCGACAGGTTTCAGCGGGATGGGGGCGTTCCAGTGAGTGGCAGCGGCGCAGGCGAGACGAATGCCGGAAAGCGCCCCAACGGGCAATTGGGATCGTGGTTCGTGCGGAGCGGCTGGTCGAAGGGCGAGCTCGCCCGCCAGGTGAACCGGCGTGCCCGCCAGCTCGGTGCCCACCACATCAGCACCGACACCTCCCGGGTGCGCCGCTGGCTCGACGGCGAGCAGCCCCGCGAGCCGATCCCGCGCATCCTCTCCGAGCTCTTCTCCGAGCGCTTCGGCGCCGTCGTCTCCGTCGAGGACCTCGGGCTGCGCGCCGCCCACCAGGCGCCCTCGGTGGCGGGGGTCGACCTGCCCTGGGCCGGACCGCAGACCGTCGCGCTGCTCAGCGAGTTCTCCCGCAGTGACCTCATGCTCGCCCGGCGCGGCTTCCTCGGCAGCTCCCTCGCCCTGGCCGCCGGACCCGCCCTCATCGAGCCCATGCAGCGCTGGCTGGTGCCCGTCACCCGCCATGGACAGTCGGAAGCCGAGCTGCCTACCGCGGAGAGCCGGCCCTCCCGGCTCTCCGGCCCCGAGCTCGACCTGCTGGAATCCACCACGGCGATGTTTCGTCAATGGGACGCCCAGTGCGGCGGCGGACTGCGCCGCAAGGCCGTCGTCGGCCAGCTCCACGAGGTCACCGACCTGCTGCAGGAACCGCAGCCCCAGGCCACCTCCAGGCGCCTCTTCCGCTGCGCGGCCGAGCTGGCCGAGCTCGCCGGCTGGATGAGCTACGACGTGGGCCTCCAGCCCACCGCCCAGAAGTACTTCGTCCTCGCCCTGCACGCCTCCAAGGAGGCCGGCGACAAGCCACTGGGTTCGTACGTCCTCTCCAGCATGAGCCGCCAGATGATCCACCTCGGCCGGCCCGACGACGCACTCGAACTCATCCACCTCGCCCAGTACGGCAGCCGCGACTGCGCCACCGCCCGGACCCAGGCCATGCTGTATGCGATGGAGGCGCGCGCCTACGCCAACATGGGCCAGCCGAGCAAGTGCAAGCGGGCGGTCCGGATGGCCGAGGACACCTTCGCCGACGCCGTCCTCGACGACGAGCCCGAGCCCGACTGGATCCGCTTCTTCTCGGACGCCGAACTCCACGGGGAGAACGCCCACTCCTACCGTGACCTCGCCTATGTCGCCGGCCGCAGCCCCACGTACGCCTCGCTCGCCGAGCCCGTCATGGCCCGCGCCGTCGAGCTCTTCGGCGACGACGACGAGCACCAGCGGTCCTACGCGCTCAATCTCATCGGCATGGCCACCGTGCACCTCCTCAAGCGCGAGCCGGAGGAGTCGACGGTCCTGGCCACCAGGGCACTGAAGATCGCCAAGAAGGTCAGGTCGGAGCGCGTCAACACCAGGCTCCGCAAGACCGTCGACACCGCTGCCAGGGACTTCGGTGACATCCCCGAGGTCGCCCGGCTCACCGACCTGCTCACCGAGCAGCTCCCGGAGACCGCGGAAGCGGTCTGACCGGCACTCCTGCCACCGGCCACGACGGCCGCCCCGTACCACCCGACTCGGCTCCCCCATTGCCAGGTCAACGGGTCTCCGTCGTGGCCGGTTCACGTTCCCGGGCGCCCCGGCCGCACCGTATGCGGCGCAGGCAGCATGGTAGGCACCACACCGGGTCCGACACCCCTGGTTCATCGGTACGTAACACGCGGGGCCGAGCCGTCACTGCGGTGAAACATCGTGCGGCATCCGTGGAAACCGCGCTGCGCGAATCTCATGGCGCATAACCGGCCCGCACCTTTTCACCGTGGTCCCGCACCCCCGCACGTGGCCGCACCGACGACGAGGAGACGCCGATGCCCCCAGGCATCACGACGCTTGCCGCAGACGCCCCGGAGCTGTCTGCCGCCAACACAGGGTTCATGCTCATCTGCTCCGCGCTGGTGATGCTCATGACCCCGGGTCTGGCCTTCTTCTACGGAGGCATGGTCCGCGTCAAGAGCACCCTGAACATGCTGATGATGAGCTTCATCAGCCTGGGGATCGTCACGGTCCTCTGGGTGCTCTACGGATTCAGCCTCGCCTTCGGCACCGACGTCGGCTCCGTCATCGGCTGGAGCTCGGACTTCGTCGGTCTCAGCGGAATCGGTGTGACCGAGCTCTGGGACGGCTACACCATCCCGACCTACGTCTTCGCGGTCTTCCAGCTGATGTTCGCCGTGCTCACCCCGGCCCTCATCAGCGGTGCCCTCGCCGACCGGGTCAAGTTCACCTCCTGGGCCCTCTTCATCACGCTCTGGGTCACCGTCGTCTACTTCCCCGTCGCCCACTGGGTGTGGGGCGCGGGCGGCTGGCTCTTCGAGCTGGGTGTCATCGACTTCGCCGGCGGTACGGCCGTCCACATCAACGCGGGCGCGGCGGCCCTCGGCGTGATCCTCGTCATCGGCAAGCGGGTCGGCTTCAAGAAGGATCCGATGCGGCCGCACAGCCTGCCGCTCGTCATGCTCGGCGCCGCCCTCCTGTGGTTCGGCTGGTTCGGCTTCAACGCCGGCTCGTGGCTCGGCAACGACGACGGTGTCGGCGCCGTCATGTTCGTCAACACGCAGGTCGCCACGGGTGCGGCGGTCCTCGGCTGGCTCGCCTACGAGAAGATCCGCCACGGCTCCTTCACCACACTGGGTGCCGCGTCCGGCGCCGTCGCGGGCCTCGTCGCCATCACCCCCGCGGGCGGTGCGGTCAGCCCGCTCGGCGCCATCGCCGTCGGTGTGATCGCCGGTGTCCTGTGCGCCATGGCCGTCGGCCTCAAGTACAAGTTCGGCTACGACGACTCCCTGGACGTCGTCGGCGTTCACCTCGTGGGCGGCATCATCGGCTCGCTCCTCGTCGGCTTCTTCGCGACCGGCGGTGTGCAGTCCGACGCCAAGGGCCTCTTCTACGGCGGCGGGCTCGACCAGCTCGGCAAGCAGGCCGTCGGAGTGTTCGCGGTCCTCGCGTACTCCCTGGTGGTCTCCGCGGTCCTCGCCTTCATCCTGGACAGGACGATCGGGATGCGCGTCCCCGAGGACGACGAGGTCTCCGGCATCGACCAGGTCGAGCACGCCGAGACCGCATACGACTTCAGCGGCGCCGGCGGCGGCGCTGCACAGCGCACCACGGGTACGGCCCCCGGCACCCCGGCAGCCCCGACGAACAAGAAGGTGGACGCATGAAGCTCATCACCGCAGTCGTGAAGCCGCACAGGCTGGACGAGATCAAGGAGGCCCTCCAGGCCTTCGGCGTCCAGGGCCTCACGGTCACGGAGGCCAGCGGTTACGGGCGTCAGCGCGGACACACCGAGGTCTACCGCGGTGCCGAGTACACCGTCGACCTCGTACCGAAGATCCGCATCGAGGTCCTCGTCGAGGACGAGGACGCCGAACAGCTCATCGACGTGGTCGTCAAGGCCGCCAGGACGGGCAAGATCGGTGACGGCAAGGTCTGGAGCGTCCCGGTCGAGACCGCGATCCGCGTGCGGACCGGCGAACGCGGCCCGGACGCACTCTGACCGACGGTTCCTGTGAACGGAAAGGCAGCTGGGTGACGAGCACCGAAGTGACCACCGAATCCGAGGACTCGGGACCCAGCGGCTACGCGGCGGCCCGGCTGCGTCTTCTCCAGGAGAGGACGCGGTCCGGGCCGCCGCGCCGTGCCGCGCTGGCGCGGCTCACCGACGACTGGCTCACCGGGCTGTTCGCCGCCGCCGCCGAACGGGCGGGCGTCCGGGGTGCCGCCCTCGTCGCCGTCGGCGGATACGGGCGCGGTGAGCTCTCCCCGCGCAGCGACCTCGACCTCCTGCTCCTGCACGACGGCACCGCCGACGCCGGAGCGGTCGCCGCGCTCGCCGACGGGATCTGGTACCCCGTCTGGGACCTCGGCCTCGCCCTCGACCACTCCGTACGCACCCCCGGCGAAGCACGCAGGACCGCGGGGGAGGACCTCAAGGTCCAGCTCGGACTCCTCGACGCGCGCCCCGTCGCCGGAGACCTCGGCCTCGTCGCCGGACTGCGGACCGCGATCCTCGCCGACTGGCGCAACCAGGCACCCAAGCGCCTCCCCGCCCTCGACGAGCTCTGCCGCGAGCGGGCCGAACGCATGGGCGAGCTCCAGTTCCTCCTGGAACCCGACCTCAAGGAGGCCCGCGGCGGTCTCCGGGACGCCACCGCCCTGCGTGCCGTGGCCGCATCCTGGGTCGCGGACGCGCCCCGCGAAGGGCTCGCGGAGGCCCGGCGCACGCTCCTCGACGCGCGCGACGCGCTCCACCTCACCACCGGCCGGGCCACCGACCGACTCGCCCTTCAGGAGCAGGACCAGGTCGCCGGGGCCCTCGGCCTCCTCGACGCGGACGCACTGCTGCGCCAGGTGTACGAGGCCGCCAGGACCGTCTCGTACGCCACCGACGTCACCTGGCGCGAGGTCAACCGCGTCCTGCGCGCCCGCTCCGTCCGGCCACGGCTGCGGACCATCCTGGGCGGCGCCAAGGCCGTACCGGAACGCACCCCGCTCGCCGAGGGCGTCGTCGAGGCCGACGGCGAAGTGGTCCTCGCGCGCACCGCCCGCCCCGAACGCGACCCCGTGCTCACCCTCAGGGCGGCCGCCGCCGCGGCCGAGGCCGGACTGCCGCTCTCCCGTCACCTCGTACGCCACCTCGGCACCGCGGCGCAGCCGCTGCCCGTCCCGTGGCCGGCCCAGGCCCGCGAGGAGCTCGTCACCCTGCTCGGCGCCGGCGAGTCCACCGTCGGCGTGTGGGAGGCCCTGGAGGCGGAAGGCATCATCACCCGCCTGCTGCCCGACTGGGAGAGGGTGCACTGCCGCCCGCAGCGCAACCCCGTCCACACCTGGACCGTCGACCGGCACCTCGTCGAGACAGCCGTCCGCGCCTCCCACCTCACCCGTCGCGTCGGCCGCCCCGACCTCCTCCTGGTCGCCGCCCTGCTCCACGACATCGGCAAGGGCTGGCCCGGGGACCACTCCGTCGCGGGCGAGGTCATCGCCCGCGACATGGCCGCCCGCATCGGCTTCGACCAGCAGGACGTGGGCGTCGTCGCCACGCTCGTACGTCACCATCTCCTGCTCGTCGAGACCGCCACCCGGCGCGACCTCGACGACCCCGCGACGGTCCGCTCCGTCGCCACGGCCGTGGGCAGCGCCTCCACCCTGGAACTCCTGCACGCGCTGACCGAGGCCGACGCCCTGGCCACCGGTCCCGCCGCCTGGAGCTCCTGGCGGGCGTCCCTCGTCGCCGACCTGGTCCGACGCGTCGCCGCGCTCCTGGCCGGTGAGGAACCCCCGGCTCCGGAGCCCCTCGCGCCCAGCGCCGAGCAGGAACGCCTGGCCGTCGAGGCCCTGCGCACCCGCGAGCCCGTCCTGTCCCTGCACACCCGGCCCGAACCGGCCGCCGAGGACGGTGGACCCGAACCCGTCGGCGTCGAGCTCCTGATCGCCCTGCCGGACCGCCCCGGCGTCCTGCCCGCCGCGGCCGGAGTGCTCGCCCTCCACCGCCTCACCGTGCGCGCCGCCGACCTGCGCGCCGTCGAACTGCCCACGGAGATGGGCGAGTCGGCCGGCCTCCTGGTGCTCAGCTGGCGGGTCGCGGCGGAGTACGGCTCGCTCCCGCAGGCCGCCCGGCTGCGGGCCGATCTCGTACGCGCCCTGGACGGCTCCCTGGACATCCGGGCCAGGCTCGCCGAACGCGAGGCGGCCTATCCACGGCGGCGCGGGGTGAAGGCTCCGCCCCCCAGAGTGACCGTCGCGGCGGCCGGCTCACGCCTGGCCACCGTGATCGAGGTCCGCGCCCAGGACGCCCCCGGGCTGCTGCACCGGATCGGCCGGGCGCTCGAACAGAGCGAGGTACGGGTGCGCAGCGCCCATGTCTCGACGCTGGGGGCCAACGCGGTGGATGCCTTCTACGTGACGGACAAGGCGGGCGAGTCGCTGTCACCCGAGACAGCCGCGGCACTGGCCAAGGACGTGGAGGCGGCCCTGCGGGCGTGACGCGGGGCGGTCCGGCTCGTTGGACGGCAGAGGTCCCCGCGTCGGCGGGGACGGCCCGCCCGCCCAGCAGGCCGTCAGGACGGGCAAGGGGGTGCCCCCCCAGGCGTGTGGGGTTCACATCACATGGCCTCTGCCCGGGTTTCTTCCGGGCAGAGGACGTCGTTCGCCGGGAGCCGGATACCCTGGAGTACTGAATCCCCTTACCCCCGACCCTGAGGACCGACGAGCGCCGTGTTCGATACTCTCTCCGACCGCCTTGCCGCGACTTTCAAGAACCTCAGGGGCAAGGGCCGCTTGTCCGAGGCGGACATCGACGCCACGGCTCGCGAGATCCGTATCGCCCTCCTCGAAGCCGACGTCGCCCTGCCCGTGGTCCGGTCCTTCATCGCCAAGGTCAAGGAGCGGGCCCGAGGCGCAGAGGTTTCTCAGGCGCTGAATCCGGCGCAGCAGATGATCAAGATCGTCAACGAGGAGCTCGTCTCCATCCTCGGTGGCGAGACCCGGCGGCTCAGGTTCGCCAAGAACCCGCCCACCGTGATCATGCTCGCGGGTCTCCAGGGTGCCGGTAAGACCACCCTCGCCGGAAAGCTCGGTCTCTGGCTCAAGGGCCAGGGCCACTCCCCGCTGCTCGTCGCCTGTGACCTCCAGCGCCCCAACGCCGTCAACCAGCTCAGCGTCGTCGCCGACCGCGCGGGCGTCGCGGTGTACGCCCCGGAGCCGGGCAACGGCGTGGGTGACCCGGTCAAGGTCGCCAAGGACTCCATCGAGTTCGCCACGTCCAAGGTCCACGACATCGTGATCGTCGACACCGCCGGCCGCCTCGGCATCGACGAGGAACTGATGCGGCAGGCCGCGGACATCCGCGACGCCGTCAGCCCCGACGAGATCCTCTTCGTCGTCGACGCCATGATCGGCCAGGACGCGGTCAACACCGCCGAGGCCTTCCGTGACGGCGTCGGTTTCGACGGCGTGGTGCTCTCCAAGCTCGACGGTGACGCCCGCGGTGGTGCCGCCCTGTCGATCGCCCACGTCACGGGCAAGCAGATCATGTTCGCGTCGAACGGTGAGAAGCTCGAGGACTTCGACGCCTTCCACCCCGACCGCATGGCGTCCCGCATCCTCGACATGGGTGACCTGCTCACCCTGATCGAGCAGGCGGAGAAGACCTTCAGCCAGGAAGAGGCCGCCAAAATGGCCTCCAAGCTGGCGTCGAGCAAGGGCAAGGACTTCACGCTCGACGACTTCCTGGCGCAGATGGAGCAGGTCAGGAAGATGGGCTCCATCTCCAAGCTGCTCGGGATGCTGCCCGGCATGGGGCAGATCAAGGAACAGATCAACAACATCGACGAGCGCGACGTCGACCGCATGGCCGCGATCATCAAGTCGATGACCCCGAAGGAACGCGCCGAGCCGACGATCATCAACGGCTCGCGCCGGGCCCGTATCGCCAAGGGTTCCGGTGCAGAGGTCTCCGCGGTCAAGGGCCTCATCGAGCGGTTCTTCGAGGCCCGCAAGATGATGTCGAAGATGGCCCAGGGCGGCGGCATGCCCGGGATGCCGGGGATGCCCGGCATGGGCGGCGGCCCGGGCCGTCAGAAGAAGCAGGTCAAGCAGGCCAAGGGCAAGCGCAAGAGCGGCAACCCGATGAAGCGCAAGGCCGAGGAGCAGGCCGCGGCGGCCCGCCGCGAGCAGGCGGCGCAGGGCGGCGCGCTGGGTCTGCCCGCCCAGGAGGACAAGAACTTCGAACTGCCGGACGAGTTCAAGAAGTTCATGGGCTGACCGGCCAGGAACACGGACGAAGGGGCGCCCCGCCCGGCGGGGCGCCCCTCCGTCGTTCCATGACGCCCGTTACGACACGCACACCAGGTAGCGGAAGACGTTCGGCATCCACACCGTGCCGTCGGGCCGCAGATGCGGATGCAGGGCCTCCGCGACCTCCTTCTCCACCTGGGTACGGTCCGTCGCCCGTATCGCCGTGTCGAACAGCCCGGTCGACAGCAGCCCGCGCACAGCGCTGTCCACGTCCGCGTAACCGAACGGGCAGGACACCCGGCCCGAGCCGTCCGGCTTGAGCCCGGCCCGCGCCGCCACCTCTTCCAGGTCGTCCCGCAGCGCGGGCCGCCAGCCGCTCCCGGAGCGGGGGGCGCGCGCCGACTCCGTGAGCCGGGCCGCCACCCTCAGCACCGGAGCCGTGGCACACCGCTCCGGCGGTCCCCAGCCGGCCAGCACCACCGTGGCTCCCCGCACGGCCAGCGGTACGGCGGAGGCGAGAGCGGGCGCGAGCCCCTCGGAGTCCCCGGCCGTGCAGCCGATCGGCTGGAAGGCGGTCAGCAGGTTGTACGGCGCCCCGTCCTCGGGGGCGGCCGCCGGAATGCTGTCGACGAGCCTCGCCCGCCGTTCCGTACGGCCGGGGCCCGCGTCCTGCCCCGGGCCGGCGGCGAGGCGCTCCCGGGCCAGGGCGAGCCGTTCGTGGTCGGTGTCGACGCCGGTGACGCGCGCCCCGCGTGAGGCCGCGATCAGCAGCGCGAGCCCGGAACCGCAGCCGAGGGAGAGCATCCGCGTACCGCCCCCGACTTCGAGGCGCTCGTACACCGCCTCGTAGAGCGGTGCCAGCATGCGCTCCTGGATCTCGGCCCAGTCACGGGCGCGGGTACCGGCGTCCACCGGGGCGGAGGAATCCGCGTACCTGTGGTGCCGGACGAGCGTAGGTGTCATGGAATGCGCCCCAATCCGCCGTGAGGTCGGTCGTGCCCGAGTGAGGTCCCCCATGTCTATGTGCTGTGTGTGCGCGCCCACAGCCCTCGTATGTCAGAGAACTCCGCATCGGCGGTCCCGTCCAGAGGTGGGACGGAGTGGGATGGCATTGCTTGCGTGCTCCGGCCGTGCGCCCCCGGGCGCGCCTTTGCGGACGCGGGCGCCGGGAACAGCACGCCTGCTGCTCGCTTCCTCACAGTCTTACCCGACACGCGGGGCGCAGCACGTCGAGCGCCCCGGCCGCCGGTCACGACCGGTGTGCGGCCGTCGCTCCGTGCCGGGTACTGTCACCCGCGGGGCGCCCGTCCACGCCGGTGCGTACGCGTTGCTACGTACCACCTTGGTGCGAGCTGTGAGGCTTCTCCGCTGATCTGCGCACCCGCCCTCGTCCGGACGCATCAAGGGCAACTGACTGGTACGTGCAAATTATTTGAGATGCCCCGGAATAGGAACACCGGAGCACTCAGGCTCGTTGTCACGACGTGAGCACGACACCACCTGTACTTGCCGCAGAGCTGGCACAGGCGTGGGCCGACATTCAGCGGTACCACCCCGAGCTGCCCGATCTTGCCGCGCCAGAGTCCCTGATCGGAGAGTCCTCGTCCGCCTGTGGCGCCGAGCTCTCCTTCGAACGGCTGCTCCATGAGGCAGTCCACGGCATCGCCGCCGCGAGAGGTGTCCGGGACACCTCACGGGCCGGCCGCTACCACAACCGACGTTTCCTCGCGATCGCCGAGGAGCTGGGCCTCGATCATGCCGAGGAGCCCCACCCCAGCAGCGGATTCTCGCTGGTGACGCTGAATCCCGAGGCCAAACGCAGATACCGCCCGACGACCGAACGGCTGCAGCGGGCGCTCAAGGCGCACACCGTGGCCACCGCGGCGGACACCAAGCGCTCGTTCCGCGGACCCGCCGCGCGGCACGGCTCGTCCGGGGGAGGGGTGCGGGTCAAGGCCGTCTGCGACTGCGGACGCAACGTCCGGGTCGTTCCCTCGGTCCTCGCCCAGGCCCCGATCGTGTGCGGCGGCTGCGGCAAGCCGTTCCGTATCCCGGAAGCGGCGGTCGCGGTGGGGTGACCCGATGCGGTGTGGCACAATGGGTCGCTGTACTCGACAGTCGCACAGGACCCCTCTCTCCTCCGGCTGACGCGTCCATCGGGCACCTGAGTGCCGCAACCCCACGTGGCATCTTTTGTGCCCAACCACGTCAGAGACCAGGAGACACCACTTCCGTGGCAGTCAAGATCAAGCTGAAGCGTCTGGGCAAGATCCGTTCGCCTCACTACCGCATCATCGTCGCCGACTCCCGTACCCGCCGTGACGGCCGGGCCATCGAGGAGATCGGCCTGTACCACCCGGTGCAGAACCCCTCCCGCATCGAGGTCAACGCGGAGCGCGCGCAGTACTGGCTGTCCGTCGGCGCCCAGCCGACCGAGCCGGTCCTCGCGATCCTGAAGCTCACCGGTGACTGGCAGGCCCACAAGGGTCTCCCGGCCCCCGCGCCGCTGCTGCAGCCGGAGCCCAAGGCTGACAAGCGCGCCCTGTTCGAGGCCCTGGCCACGGACGGCGACGAGGCCAAGGGTGAGGCCATCACCCAGAAGGCCAAGAAGTCGGACAAGAAGGCGGACGAGGCGGCCGACGCTGCTGCGTCCACCGAGTCGACCGAGGCCTGAGCATGCTCGAGGAGGCTCTTGAGCACCTCGTGAAGGGCATCGTCGACAACCCCGACGATGTGCAGGTCGCCTCGCGTGACCTGCGCCGTGGACGCGTGCTCGAGGTCCGGGTTCACCCCGACGACCTCGGCAAGGTGATCGGCCGCAACGGCCGCACCGCGCGCGCCCTGCGTACCGTCGTGGGTGCCATCGGCGGCCGTGGAATCCGTGTCGACCTCGTCGATGTGGACCAGGTTCGCTGAAGAGTTGAACACCGGCCGGGGCCGGGGAGGGCTTTCGAGCCGTCCCCGGCCTTTGTCGTCCGTACACCTCAGTAAGAGATCACCGGGAGAAGTAGCGTGCAGTTGGTAGTTGCGCGGATCGGTCGCGCCCACGGCATCAAGGGCGAGGTCACCGTCGAGGTGCGCACCGACGAGCCCGAGCTCCGGCTCGGGCCCGGGGCCGTGCTCGCCACGGAGCCCGCCCAGGCCGGGCCGCTGACGATCGAGACCGGCCGGGTGCACAGCGGCAGGCTGCTGCTGCGGTTCGAGGGCGTGCGCGACCGTACGGCCGCCGAGGCGCTGCGCAACATCCTGCTGATCGCCGAGGTCGACCCGGCGGAACTGCCCGAGGATCCCGAGGAGTTCTACGACCACCAGCTGATGGACCTCGACGTCGTCCTCACCGACGGTACGGAGATCGGCCGGATCACCGAGATCACGCACCTGCCCTCGCAGGACCTGTTCATCGTGGAACGGCCGGACGGCAGCGAGGTGATGATCCCGTTCGTCGAGGAGATCGTCACCGAGATCGACCTGGAGGAGCAGCGGGCCGTCATCACCCCGCCGCCGGGCCTGATCGACGAGAGCGAGGCGGTGATCGCCTCCACTCGTGACGAGGGCGCCTCCACCGGTGACGAGGACGGCCCCTCTCGTGACGGGGACGGCTCCGGCGGCGACACGGCGGCCGGCGCCGGGAAGGGCGACGCGTGATGCGGCTCGACGTCGTCACGATCTTTCCCGAGTACCTGGAGCCCCTGAACGTCTCGCTCGTCGGCAAGGCGCGCGCCCGGGGACGCCTCGACGTCCACGTCCACGACCTGCGCGACTGGACGTACGACCGGCACAACACGGTGGACGACACCCCTTACGGCGGCGGTCCCGGCATGGTCATGAAGACCGAGCCCTGGGGTGACGCCCTGGACGACGCACTGGCCGGCGGATACGAGGCCGGGGCGCACTCCCCGGTGCTCGTGGTGCCCACGCCCAGCGGCAGGCCCTTCACCCAGGAGCTGGCCGTCGAGCTCTCGGAACAGCCGTGGCTGATCTTCACCCCCGCCCGCTACGAGGGCATCGACCGCAGGGTCATGGACGAGTACGCGACCCGGATGCCGGTCATCGAGGTGTCCATCGGTGACTACGTCCTCGCGGGCGGCGAAGCCGCCGTCCTGGTGATCACCGAGGCCGTGGCCCGGCTGCTGCCCGGGGTGCTCGGTAACGCCGAGTCGCACCGCGACGACTCCTTCGCCCCCGGGGCCATGGCCGACCTGCTCGAGGGGCCGGTCTACACGAAGCCCCCCGAGTGGCGTGGACGCGGCATTCCCGAGGTGCTGCTGAGCGGCCACCACGGCCGGATCGCGCGCTGGCGACGGGACGAGGCCTTCCGCCGTACCGCTCTCCACAGGCCCGACCTCATCGAGCGTTGCGAGGCCTCGGGCTTCGACAAGAAGGACCGCGAGATGCTCTCCATCCTCGGCTGGTCCCCGGGGCCCGACGGACGATTTTGGCGCAGGCCCGACGCCGTGGAAGAATAGGCCCGCTGTACGTCCGGCGTGCGCCCCTGCCACAGGGGGAAAGACGCCCGCCCGATGTGATCAGCATCCGAACTTCACTCTCTCCCGTCGATGACCTGTGGCATCGGCGAAGAAAGCAGACAACATGACTTCCCTGCTCGATGGCGTCAACGCCGCCTCGCTCCGTACCGACCTCCCGGCGTTCCGCCCGGGCGACACGGTCAACGTCCACGTGCGCGTGATCGAGGGCAACCGCTCCCGTATCCAGCAGTTCAAGGGCATTGTCATCCGTCGCCAGGGCTCGGGCATCAGCGAGACCTTCACGGTCCGCAAGGTCTCCTTCAGCGTCGGCGTCGAGCGCACCTTCCCGGTGCACAGCCCGATCTTCGAGAAGATCGAGCTCGTCACCCGCGGTGACGTCCGTCGCGCCAAGCTGTACTTCCTCCGTGAGCTCCGCGGCAAGGCCGCGAAGATCAAGGAGAAGCGCGACCGCTGATTCACCTCCGGCGTCCACAGCGCGGCCGGATAGAATCCGGCTCCGATGGACACGGAAGCACAGCACATGGAGCGCGATCGTTCCTCCGGCCCCGCAGACGGGGCGGAGGAGGGGTCGCGCTCCACGCATGTCCCGGACCGGCCGGCCGGGTCGGCCACCTGGGGACGAACCGTCTTCCTCGGGATGCTCTGCACGGTCGCCCTGCTGCTCTTCAGCGCCTTCGTGCTGCAGCCCTTCCTCATCCCCAGCGGTTCGATGGAGCCCACGCTGCGCGTCGGGGACCGGGTCCTTGTCAACAAACTGGCGTACCGTTTCGGCTCGGAGCCCGGGCGCGGCGATGTCGTGGTCTTCGACGGCACCGGCTCCTTCGTGCAGGAGACGGCGTCCGGCGGGAACGCCGTCGGCGCGCTGCTGCACGGGGCGGCCGCGTCCCTGGGGCTGGCCGAACCCGACGGGTCCGACTTCGTGAAGCGGGTGGTGGGCGTGGGGGGCGACCGTGTGGTCTGCTGCGACAGGCGGGGGAGGCTCGAGGTGAACGACGCTCCGGTGGCCGAGGACTATCTGCACCCGGGTGACCGCCCCTCCGAGGTCTCCTTCGACATCGTGGTGCCCGACGGCAGGCTGTGGGTGATGGGCGACCACCGCAGCAACTCGCGGGACTCCCGGGACCACCTGGGACAGCCGGGGGGCGGCATGGTGCCCGTGGAGCGCGTGATCGGACGGGTCGACTGGCTCGGCTGGCCGCTCGGCAGGCTCGGCTCCCTGGAGGGCACCGACGCCTTCACCGGTATACAGCCGGCGGACGCCGACCATGGGTAACCGGGGGCGTGAGCGGGGAGCGCCGGATACCGGCCCGCCGCTGCCCACCGGGTCGAGGCCGGCCACGGCCCGCTCACTGCCCACACGGGCGGAGCGCCGGAAACTGGCCCGAAAGGTGAAACGCCGCCGGCGCCGGTCCGCGATCAAGGAGATACCCCTCCTCGTCCTCGTCGCGCTGCTGATCGCGCTCGTACTCAAGACCTTCCTCGTCCAGGCCTTCGTGATCCCCTCCGGGTCGATGGAGCAGACCATCCGGATCGGCGACCGGGTGCTGGTGGACAAGCTGACGCCCTGGTTCGGCTCCGAACCGCAGCGCGGCGACGTGGTCGTCTTCAAGGACCCGGGCGGCTGGCTGCAGCAGGAGACCGCGGCCACCGAGGACCCGCCCGCCGGGGTCAAACAGGTCAAGGAGCTGCTGACCTTCATCGGACTGCTGCCCTCCGAGGACGAGCAGGACCTGATCAAGCGCGTGGTGGCCGTCGGGGGCGACACCGTGAAGTGCTGCGGCGCCGACGGCAGGATCATGGTCAACGGGGTGGCGCTCGACGAGCCGTACCTGAATCCCGGCGATGTGCCCTCCACTCTCAAATTCGAGGTAAAGGTTCCCGAGGGCCGCATCTTCGTGATGGGCGACCACCGGTCGAATTCCGCGGACTCACGGTTCCATCTCGACAAGCCGGGTGAGGGCACGGTTCCGGAGGAAGAGGTCGTGGGGCGGGCCGTGGTGATCGCCTGGCCGTTCGGGCATTGGCGCAGGCTGGAAGAGCCCGGAACGTATGCCTCCGTTCCCGAGGGGGGCGTCGGAGCGACCGCTGTGAAGGCCCCGTCGAATAGTGTGTCCTCCCAGGATCGCAACGGAATGGTCCTGCTCCCGACCCCTGCGGAACTCCCGCTCGTTATGGGAGTGGTGGGCCTGCGCCGAATCGGGCGCGGGCGGTGGCACGGAGTGAGGAGTGGATGTGGGGGATTTGGCGGTCGGCGCACGATCCGGACACGACGAACCCGAGGACCGGCCTTCGAGCGACGGGGTCCCGGTGGACGCGGAGAGTGACGGCGAGTCCCCGGGCGGCGGCAGTACGGCGGTGAAGAAGCCGCGCTCGTTCTGGAAGGAGCTGCCGCTCCTCATCGGGATCGCTCTCATTCTCGCGTTGCTGATCAAGACTTTCCTGGTGCAGGCGTTCTCGATCCCCTCGGACTCCATGCAGAACACCCTGCAGCGGGGTGACCGGGTGCTGGTCGACAAGCTGACCCCATGGTTCGGCTCGGAGCCGGAGCGCGGAGAGGTCGTGGTCTTCCATGACCCGGGCGGCTGGCTGGAGGACACCGCGACGCCCGAGCCCAACGCGGTGCAGAAGTTCCTGAGCTTCATCGGACTGATGCCGTCCGTCGAGGAGAAGGACCTGATCAAGAGGGTCATCGCCGTCGGTGGCGACACCGTCCAGTGCAAGAAGAACGGACCGGTGACGGTCAACGGCAAGGCGCTGGACGACAAGTCGTTCATCTTCGAGGGCAACAGCGCCTGCGACGACGAGCCGTTCGGGCCGATCCATGTGCCCGAGGGCCGGATCTGGGTGATGGGCGACCACCGGCAGAATTCGCTGGACTCCCGTTACCACCAGGAGCTTCCCGGTCAGGGCACGGTCTCCACGGACGAGGTTGTCGGACGGGCCGTGGTGGTGGCCTGGCCCATCAACCGCTGGGCGACCCTCCCGGTGCCGAAGACGTTCGACCAGCCCGGGCTGAACGCGGCTGCCGCGGCGGCCGTTCCCGGAGCACTCGGTGTAGCCGGAGCGCTGCCCCTCGTGTTCTGGCGTCGCCGCAGGCTGACCCGCGGGCATACCGCCGGGTAGGGTGCCGCTCGGATCAGCGATTGTCGATCTCCGATGGGGGAGCGCTGGGATGAGTGGATCAGAACGTGACGACGGCCGCGGCCGGCTCGGCAACGTGTTGTCGAACCTGGCCGTGGCCGTCGGCTGTGTGCTCTTCCTCGGCGGGTTCGCCTGGGGAGCGGTGGTGTACAAGCCGTACACCGTGCCGACCGACTCGATGACGCCCACGGTGAACGCCGGCGACCGGGTCCTCGCGGAGCGGATAGACGGCGGCGACGTGCGGCGCGGAGACGTGGTCGTCTTCACCGACTCGACGTGGGGCGACGTGCCCATGGTGAAGCGGGTCGTGGGCGTCGGCGGCGACAAGATCGCCTGCTGCGACAAGGACGGCCGGCTCACCGTCAACGGCAAGCCCATCGAAGAACCGTATCTGCGCGGGGAGGGCGCCTCGTCCCTCCTCCCGGCCGACGGGAACGCCCCGGCCTCGCCCCAGAACTTCACGGCCGACGTGCCCGAGGGGCAGCTCTTCCTCCTCGGCGACGAGCGCAGCACCTCCATGGACTCCCGCGTCCACCTGGAGGAGCCGGGGCAGGGCTCGGTGCCGCGTGACGCCGTCCAGGCGCGGGTGGACGCCATCGCCTGGCCCATGAACGGCATGATCGGCCGGCCCGGCGCCTTCGCGTCCCTGCCCGGCGGCGTGTCGTCCGAGGGGCCGCTGCCGCTGCAGGTGGGTGCCCTCGTGGCGGGTGTGGTGCTCATCCTGGGCGGGGCCTCCTACGGTCCGCTCGCGGCGCGCTCCGCACGGGGGAGCAAGAGGCAGAAGGCGTCCGCCGGTGCTCACTGAGGCACGCAAGGTCGCTCGCGTGGTGCTCCTGGACCCGGAAGACCGGATCCTGCTGCTGCACGGCTTCGAGCCGGCGGACCCGGCCGAGAGCTGGTGGTTCACTCCGGGCGGCGGCCTGGAGGGCGACGAGACCCGCGAGGAGGCCGCCCTGCGCGAGCTCGCCGAGGAAACCGGGATCACGGATGTCTCGCTCGGTCCGCTGCTGTGGACGAGGACCTGCTCCTTCCCGTTCGACGGGCGGCGCTGGGACCAGGACGAGTGGTACTTCCTGGCCCGTACGTCGCAGACCGCGACCGACCAGAAGGGGCTCACCGAGCTGGAGCTGCGCAGTGTCGCCGGTCTGAGGTGGTGGACTTCCGCCGAACTTCTCGCCACGCGTGAGACGGTGTACCCGACCAGGCTCGCCGGGCTGCTGCGCACGCTGCTCGACGAGGGTCCCCCGAGCGTTCCGCTGGTTCTCGCCCCCGAAATCGTCTAATCGGCCAGGGGTGCGTGGGGCTGACGCACAATAGGGGGACGCACGGCTGAAGGGGAACATGCCATGAGCGCCGAGGACCTCGAGAAGTACGAGACCGAGATGGAGCTGAAGCTCTACCGGGAGTACCGCGATGTCGTCGGTCTGTTCAAATATGTGATCGAGACCGAACGGCGCTTCTACCTCACCAACGATTACGAGATGCAGGTCCACTCGGTCCAGGGTGAGGTGTTTTTCGAGGTTTCCATGGCGGATGCGTGGGTCTGGGACATGTACAGGCCCGCCCGGTTCGTCAAGCAGGTCCGGGTGTTGACGTTCAAGGACGTGAATATCGAGGAGCTCAACAAGAGCGACCTCGAACTTCCGGGCGGCTGATCCCGGCGTGCTCCTCCGATATCCCGGTTCACTCGTCCGAGTGGCCGGGATATCCACATCCGCCTGGTTGTCCACCAAGATCCAACAGATCGGGCGGGGCGCGTCACAGTCGGTGCCGGAGGTGGTGCCGATATGAACGCACGGGGGGCACTCGGGCGGTACGGCGAGGATCTGGCGGCACGGCTGCTGGCGGACGCCGGCATGACTGTGGTGGAGCGCAACTGGCGGTGTCGGGCAGGTGAGATCGACATCGTGGCCAGGGACGGCGACGCGGTGGTCGTCTGCGAGGTGAAGGCCCGGAGAGCGGGCTCCTTCGAGCATCCCATGGAGGCCGTCACACCGGCCAAGGCGGAGCGGCTGCGCAGGCTCGCCGAGATCTGGCTCGACCGGCACGGCGGGCCGCCGCCCGGCGGGGTCCGGATCGATCTGATCGGCGTGATCCTGCCCAGGCGGGGCGCCCCGGTCGCCGAGCATGTGCGGGGCGTGGCCTGATGGGGTTCGCGCGGGCGTGCTCGGTGGCGCTGGTCGGCGTCGAGGGCGTGGTGGTGGAGGTCCAGGCCGATCTGGAACCGGGCGTGGCGGCGTTCACGCTCGTGGGTCTGCCGGACAAGAGCCTGGTGGAGAGCCGGGACCGGGTCAGGGCCGCGGTCGTCAACTCCGGGGCGGAGTGGCCGCAGAAGAAGCTCACGGTGGGGCTGTCCCCCGCCTCCGTACCCAAGGGTGGTTCGGGTTTCGACCTCGCGGTGGCGTGCGCGGTGCTCGGTGCGGCGGAGCGGATCGACCCCGCGGCCATCGCCGATGTGGTGATGATCGGGGAGCTGGGCCTCGACGGCAGGGTGCGCCCGGTGCGCGGGGTGCTGCCCGCGGTCCTCGCGGCGGCCGAAGCGGGTTACCGGCACGTCGTCGTCCCGGAGCAGACCGCGGGGGAGGCCGCCCTGGTGCCGGGCCTCTCCGTCCTCGGGGTACGGAGCCTGCGCCAGCTGATCGCCGTCCTCGGCGACGAACCCGTGCCCGAGGAGCCGGCCGCCGACCGGGGCCGCCCGGACACGATGCTGGCCGGGCTGATGGTGCCCGGAGCGGGCCTCGGCGCGGGACTGGCCCCGCTGTCGGCCGACGGCACGGCGCACAGGCCCGACCTGGCCGACGTCGCGGGCCAGGGCCGGGCGCGCAAGGCCCTGGAGGTGGCGGCGGCAGGCGGCCACCACCTGCTGCTCTCCGGGCCACCCGGGGCGGGGAAGACCATGCTGGCCGAGCGGCTCACGGCGATCCTGCCACCGCTCTCCCAGCGGGAATCCCTCGAAGTGACGGCGGTGCACTCGGTCGCGGGCATCCTCCCGCCGGGTGAACCCCTGATCAGCAGAGCGCCCTACTGCGCCCCGCACCACTCGGCGACGATGCAGTCACTCGTGGGCGGAGGGAACGGCCTGCCGCGGCCGGGAGCGGTGTCCCTGGCGCACCGGGGCGTCCTCTTCCTGGACGAGGCCCCGGAGTTCTCCGGGCGGGCCCTCGACGCGCTGCGCCAGCCCCTGGAGTCCGGACATGTGGTGGTCGCACGCGCGGCCGGGGTCGTCCGGCTGCCCGCACGCTTCCTGATGGTCCTGGCCGCGAACCCCTGCCCGTGCGGCAGGCACACCCTCGCGGGGGCGGGCTGCGAATGCCCGCCCTCGGCGGTCCGCCGGTATCAGGCACGGCTGTCGGGCCCGTTGCTCGACCGGGTGGACCTGCGCGTCGAGGTCGAGCCCGTCGGAAGGGAGGACCTGATGGGCAGCGGCGGCCGCGGGGAGTCCTCGGCCGAGGTGGCCGCCCGGGTGCGGGCAGCCAGGGACCGTGCCGCCGAGCGGCTCACGGGCACCCCCTGGACGACCAACAGCGAGGTGCCCGGGCATGAGCTGCGGACCAGGCTGGTCGCGGCCCCCGGCGCCCTGATGGTGGCCGAGCGGGACATGGAGCGGGGCGTCCTCACGGCCCGCGGTCTCGACCGGGTCCTGCGCGTGGCGTGGACCGTGGCGGACCTGAGAGCCGCCGACCGCCCTGACGCCTCGGACGTCGCGGTGGCGCTGGAGCTGCGGACGGGCATCCAGCGGGGTGTACCGATGCAGGCGGGCGCCCGGTGAACGCCCCGCCGGCCCCCGGCGAGCTGGAGCGACTGGCTCGCGCCGCCCTGACCAGGGTGTTCGAGCCCGGCGACGAGCGCGCCGGGCGCTGGATCCGTGAGATCGGGCCCGTCGAGCTGATACGGCGGCTCACGGGCCCGGACGGACCCGCGCGGGCGATCGAGGGGATGACGGCGACCCGGCTCGCCGGTTACCGCCTGCGGGCGTCGAGCGCTGCCCCCGGGAGGGACCTGGCGGAGGTCGCCGCGGTCGGCGGGCGGTTCGTCTGCCCCGGTGACCGGGAGTGGCCGAGCCAGCTCGACGACCTGGGGGACGCGCGGCCGATCGGACTCTGGGTGCGTGGCCGGTCCGATCTGCGCCTCTGGGCGCTGCGCTCCGTCGCTCTGGTCGGTGCCCGGGCGTGCACGCCCTACGGGGCGCACATGGCGGCGACTCTCGCCGCGGGGCTGGCGGAGCGCGGCTGGGTCGTGGTCTCCGGCGCGGCGTTCGGGGTGGACGGCGCCGCCCATCGCGGGGCGCTGGCCGCGGGCGGCGCGACCATGGCGGTGCTGGCCTGTGGGGTGGACGTGGCCTATCCCCGGGGGCACGCCGAGTTGATCGGGCGCATCGTGGAGCAGGGCATGGTCATGGGCGAGCTGCCGCCCTCGGACCATCCCACGCGCAGCAGGTTCATCCTCCGGAACAGGGTGATCGCGGCACTCACGAGGGGCACCGTGGTGGTGGAGGCCGAATACCGCAGCGGCTCGTTGGTCACCGCGAGGAACGCGCAACGGCTGGGCCGTTTCACCATGGGGGTCCCGGGCCCCGCGACGAGTGGTCTCTCGGCGGGGGTCCATGAACTCCTGCGCGGTGAGGGGGTCCTGGTCACGGACGCCGCCGAGATCTCCGAACTGGTGGGGGACATCGGTGAACTGGCCCCCGCCAGAAACGGCCCCGTCCTGCCCAGGGACCTCCTCGACGCCTCCTCCGCCCGTGTGCTGGACGCCCTGCCGGGGACGGGCGTGATGGACGGGCGTGAGGTGGCCAGGAGTGCAGGGGCGTCCACGGATGAAGCCCTCGGGCGGTTGTACGAACTCCACTCACTGGGGTTCGTCGAACGCGAGGGCGACGGATGGCGGTTGACGCGAGACCGGACACGCAATGGGGACGCGCGGCGAGGCGGTACTTGACCCGGAGCATTCGGGTGAAAAGGTGATGCAGATGACCTCGGCGACACCCGGTCAGGCCTTCGGGGGGCGGTGTGAGCGGTGACGGTCCTCACCATCACCCTGTCAGGTGGAGGGAGAACGGCAAGCGATTCGGCACGCAATCGCACCGCACGGTTCCTTTGTCCTGCGCGCACCGCAACACCTCAGTCACGCTACGCTCACAAGGATTCCGCCCCAGAGACACGTCCCAGCACTTCACAGCAGAACGGCTCAAGGCACCACATGCCCCAGCACACCTCCGGGTCTGACCGCGCGGCAGTACCACCGGCTGCGCGTGGCACTGTGCGTCCTCCCGCCCCCTCCTCGCTCGACGAGTTGTGGCGTTCGTACAAGACCACCGGCGACGAGAGGCTGCGGGAGCAGCTGATCCTGCACTACTCACCGCTGGTGAAGTACGTCGCCGGCCGGGTCAGCGTGGGGCTGCCGTCCAACGTGGAGCAGGCGGACTTCGTCTCGTCCGGTGTCTTCGGGCTGATCGACGCCATCGAGAAGTTCGACATCGAGCGGGCCATCAAGTTCGAGACCTACGCGATCACCCGGATCCGCGGCGCGATGATCGACGAACTCCGGGCGCTGGACTGGATCCCGCGGTCCGTGAGGCAGAAGGCGCGCAATGTCGAGCGCGCCTACGCCACGCTGGAGGCGCAGCTGCGGCGCACACCTTCGGAGGCCGAGGTCGCCGCGGAGATGGGCATCGCCCTGGAGGAACTGCACGCTGTTTTCAGCCAGTTGTCCCTCGCCAACGTGGTGGCGCTGGAGGAACTGCTGCATGTCGGCGGCGAGGGCGGCGACCGGCTGAGCCTGATGGACACCCTGGAGGACACCGCGGCCGACAATCCGGTCGAGGTCGCCGAGGACCGCGAGCTCAGACGGCTGCTCGCCCGCGCCATCAACACGCTCCCCGAGCGGGAGAAGACCGTGGTCACGCTCTACTACTACGAAGGCCTCACCCTCGCTGAGATCGGCAACGTCCTCGGGGTCACCGAGAGTCGGGTCAGCCAGATCCACACCAAATCGGTGCTGCAGCTCCGGGCGAAACTGGCCGACGCCGGACGCTGAGCGGAAGAGGCTTCGGCCAATCGGCCACCCACGCGGACCCCCCTTCGAACTGCCGCCGCCGTAGAGTGGAGGGGTGCCCAGGATTCGAGCGGCCTCCGTGGCCGAGCACCGGACCATGCAGCGCGGCGCCCTCCTGGACGCCGCGCGCTCCTTGCTGTCCGAGGGCGGTACGGAGGCGCTGACCTTCCCCGCCCTCGCCGAGCGCACCGGCCTCGCAAGGTCCTCCGTCTACGAGTACTTCCGCTCCCGCGCGGCCGTGGTCGAGGAGCTCTGCGCCGTCGACTTCCCGGTCTGGGCCGCCGAGGTCGAGAACGCGATGGAACGGGCCGCTGCGCCCGAGGCCAAGATCGAGGCCTATGTGCGCCGGCAGCTCGACCTCGTCGGGGACCGGCGGCACCGCGCGGTCGTGGCGATCTCCGCGAGCGAGCTGGACGCCGGCGCCCGGGAGAAGATCCGTGCCGCGCACGGCGGGCTGATCGCCATGATCGTCGAGGCGCTCGCCGATCTGGGCCACACCGAACCGAGGCTCGCGGCCATGCTCCTGCAGGGCTCCGTGGACGCCGCGGTGCGCAGGATCGAGCTGGGAGCGGCCGAGGAGCCGGGCATCGTGGCGGACACGGCCGTGGCCATGGTCCTGCGCGGCGTGCGGGGCTGAGCACCCTTCCGGCCCTCACCCGGGAGCGGTACGCCGAACACGGGCAGCAGCCTGGAGGGCCCCCGTCGCAGCAGTGACGGAGGAAGCAGCGACAACGGATCCAGATAGACCTCCCCGTGCCGCAGGCCCCAGTGGAGACAGCCGGAGGCGCAGTGGGACGGCTCCGGCCCCGCCACACCCACCACCTGCCCCGCGACCACCTCGTCGCCCTCGGAGACCCGCGCCCGCACCGGTTCGTACGTGAAGCGCAGCGGCGGCTCCCCGCTCCCGGCCACGTCGACGGAGACCACCCCGCGCCCCGCGACCGGCCCCGCGAAGGCGACCCGGCCCGGGGCCGCCGCCAGAACCGGGGTGTCCGGCGGGGCGGCGAGGTCGACCCCGCGGTGGCCCGGCGCGTAAGGACCGGCGGGCGGCTCCCAGCCCCGTACGACCAGAGGCCGGCCCGCGAGCGGCCAGGCGCGGTCACCGCCCGGCGGCGCCGCCCACGCTCTCGCGGAGGCCGGCCCCAGCAGGACGGCGAGCAGCGCGGCGGGCAGCACGGCGAGGAGGGCGGCCACCGGTGCTCCACGCGACCGGCCGACGGTTACTTCAGGTGAGCGGCACATGACGCAACGATCGCCCGCAGGGCCGTTCCGCGGGGATCACGGCCCGGATCTGTGGACGGCCGAGGGGTTGTGGACATCGCCGTCACCCTGCACCCGGCGGGTCCCGTACACTTCTTCTGGCGATCCGGGTCACCGGGTCGACTTCGCACGCCCCGCCACCTCCCTCTCCGCGGAGGGTGGCCGCGCTCCTCGGTCCCTCGTGGCACGGCGCGTCGGGGCGTCAGGCGCGACAGCAATCCTGCGGTCGCGAAAACCGAGTACCTCAAGGAGTACGGCCATGGCCGTCGTCACGATGCGGGAGCTGCTGGAAAGCGGCGTCCACTTCGGTCACCAGACCCGTCGCTGGAACCCGAAGATGAAGCGCTTCATCTTCACCGAGCGCAACGGCATCTACATCATCGACCTGCTCCAGTCGCTGTCGTACATCGACCGCGCCTACGAGTTCGTCAAGGAGACCGTCGCCCACGGCGGCTCCATCATGTTCGTGGGTACGAAGAAGCAGGCCCAGGAGGCCATCGCCGAGCAGGCGACGCGCGTCGGCATGCCGTACGTCAACCAGCGTTGGCTCGGTGGCATGCTCACCAACTTCTCCACCGTCTACAAGCGCCTTCAGCGTCTGAAGGAGCTCGAGCTCATCGACTTCGAGGACGTGGCCGCCTCCGGCCTCACCAAGAAGGAGCTCCTGGTCCTCTCGCGTGAGAAGGCCAAGCTGGAGAAGACCCTCGGTGGTATCCGCGAGATGCAGAAGGTGCCGAGCGCCGTCTGGATCGTCGACACCAAGAAGGAGCACATCGCCGTCGGTGAGGCGCGCAAGCTCCACATCCCGGTCGTCGCGATCCTCGACACCAACTGCGACCCCGACGAGGTCGACTACAAGATTCCGGGCAACGACGACGCGATCCGCTCCGTCACCCTGCTCACCCGCGTGATCGCCGACGCCGTCGCCGAGGGCCTCATCGCCCGTTCCGGTGCCGCCACCGGTGACTCGAAGCCGGGCGAGAAGGCCGCCGGCGAGCCCCTCGCCGAGTGGGAGCGTGACCTGCTCGCGGGCGAGAAGAAGGACGACGCCGAGGTCCAGTCCTCCGCCGAGACCGAGAAGGCCGCCGACGCCGAGCCGGCCGCCGCCGCCGACGAGCAGGCTGCCGAGCAGGCCGAGGCTCCCGCCGCGGAGGCCCCGGCCGCCGAGGCCCCGGCCACGGACGAGCAGGCCTGACACCCGTCAGTCACGGCTGAATGACGGCGGGGGCCGGTGCA
Organism: Streptomyces sp. QL37; assembly: GCF_002941025.1. Lineage (NCBI taxonomy): Bacteria > Bacillati > Actinomycetota > Actinomycetes > Kitasatosporales > Streptomycetaceae > Streptomyces > Streptomyces sp. QL37. The sequence goes on from NZ_PTJS01000001.1 coordinate 5,995,787, forward strand.
CTGGCACCGCCCCCGCCGTTCACCCGTAGATCTTTCAGACTTCGAGAGAGAAACAGACTCATGGCGAACTACACCGCCGCTGACGTCAAGAAGCTCCGCGAGCTCACCGGCGCCGGCATGATGGACTGCAAGAAGGCGCTCGACGAGGCCGACGGCAACGTCGACGGCGCCGTCGAGGCGCTCCGCATCAAGGGGCAGAAGGGCGTCGCCAAGCGCGAAGGCCGTTCTGCCGAGAACGGTGCCGTCGTCTCCCTCGTCTCCGAGGACAAGACCTCCGGCGTCCTGCTCGAGCTGAAGTGCGAGACGGACTTCGTCGCCAAGGGCGACAAGTTCCAGGCCGTCGCCAACACGCTCGCCGCCCACGTCGCCGCGACCTCCCCGGCCGACATCGAGGCGCTCCTCGCCTCCGAGATCGAGCCCGGCAAGACCGTCCAGGCGTACGTGGACGAGGCCAACGCCAACCTCGGCGAGAAGATCGTCCTGGACCGCTTCGCGCAGTTCACCGGCGACTACGTCACCGTCTACATGCACCGCACCATGCCCGACCTGCCCCCGCAGATCGGCGTCCTGGTCGAGCTGGACAAGGCCGACGCCGAGCTGGCCAAGGGCATCGCCCAGCACATCGCCGCCTTCGCGCCGAAGTACCTCTCCCGCGAGGACGTCCCGGCCGAGGTCGTCGAGGCCGAGCGCCGCGTCGCCGAGGAGACCACGCGCGCCGAGGGCAAGCCCGAGGCCGCCCTCCCGAAGATCGTCGAGGGTCGCGTCAACGGCTTCTTCAAGGAGGCCACCCTCCTCGGCCAGCCGTACGCGCTGGACAACAAGAAGTCCGTCCAGAAGGTCCTGGACGAGGCCGGTGTCGCCCTGAAGCGCTTCACGCGCATCAAGGTCGGCATCTGAGTCCGTCCGCGAACAACGGTGGACCCCGATAGGGTCTGGTGCAGTCGACGGCCGCACTCAGCCGGACGACCGCAGATCTGACGAGGAGGCCATTGCCGCTGAGGGACAACAGACCCACCGGCAATGGCCTTCTTCGTATGTGCACGAGGAGAATCTCCATGAACAAGGGCGCGGACGCCACACAGGGTGACCACAAGCGCGACGACGCGATCTCCGGCCGCTTCATGCTGAAGCTGTCCGGTGAGGCCTTCGCCGGTGGCGGAGGACTCGGGGTCGACCCCGACGTCGTGCACGCCATCGCCCGCGAGATCGCCGCGGTCGTACGCGACGGAGCGGAGATCGCCGTCGTCATCGGCGGCGGCAACTTCTTCCGTGGCGCCGAGCTCCAGCAGCGCGGCATGGACCGGGCGCGGTCCGACTACATGGGCATGCTCGGCACGGTCATGAACTGCCTGGCGCTGCAGGACTTCCTGGAGAAGGAAGGCATCGACTCGCGCGTCCAGACCGCCATCACCATGGGCCAGGTCGCGGAGCCGTACATCCCGCTCCGCGCCGTGCGGCACATGGAGAAGGGACGCGTCGTGATCTTCGGCGCCGGCATGGGCATGCCGTACTTCTCCACCGACACGACCGCCGCACAGCGCGCCCTGGAGATCGACGCCGAAGCGCTGCTGATGGGGAAGAACGGCGTGGACGGGGTCTACGACTCCGACCCGAAGGCCAACCCCGACGCGGTGAAGTTCGACGCCTTGGAGTACGGCGAGGTGATCGCCCGGGACCTCAAGGTCGCCGACGCCACCGCCATCACTCTCTGCCGTGACAACCAGCTCCCGATCCTCGTCTTCGAGCTGACCACGGAGGGCAATATCGCCCGCGCGGTGAAGGGTGAGAAGATCGGCACGCTGGTGAGCGACCGGAGCACCCGGGCCTGACGGCCCAGAAGATGGACAACGGCCTGCCGGTCGGACACCGTGCAGGTGAGGACGCGACGCAGGATCCGCAGGACCCGACGATGCCGGGTCCGCTCAAGACACGCAGGAGCACGTGGTGATCGAAGAAATCCTCCTCGAGGCCGAGGAGAAGATGGAGAAGGCCGTCGTGGTCGCGAAAGAGGACTTCGCCGCGATCCGGACCGGCCGTGCGCACCCGGCGATGTTCAACAAGATCGTCGCCGACTACTACGGCGCGCTGACCCCGATCAACCAGCTCGCCTCGTTCTCGGTTCCCGAACCGCGGATGGCCGTGGTGACCCCGTTCGACAAGACCGCGCTGCGCAACATCGAGCAGGCGATCCGCGACTCCGACCTCGGCGTCAACCCGAGCAACGACGGCAACATCATCCGCGTGACGTTCCCCGAGCTCACGCAGGACCGCCGCAAGGAGTACATCAAGGTCGCCAAGACCAAGGCCGAGGACTCCAAGATCTCGATCCGCTCCATCCGCCGCAAGGCCAAGGAGTCGCTCGACAAGCTCGTCAAGGACAAGGAGTCCGGCGAGGACGAGGTCCGCCGCGCGGAGAAGGAGCTCGACGACACCACCGCGAAGTACGTCGCGCAGGTGGACGAGCTGCTGAAGCACAAGGAAGCCGAGCTGCTCGAAGTCTGATGAACGACTCTTCCTGGGGCGCCCCGCCGGGAGCCGGCTACTGGAGCGCGCCCGAGATGGGGGGCGCTCCGGCGGGTCCTGCATACGATGTGCACGGCGCCCAGCAGACTCGGCCCATGCCCATCGTGCCGGACGTTCCCGACGCAGGTAGAGACGCTGACGACCGCGACGACCGGAGCGGGGACGCCGCGCGCGTCAGCGGCCCCCTGTTCCGTGACGAGAAGCCGCAGGAGCCCATGTCCACCCCGCTGCCGTCCCCGCCGCCCAAGAAGCGGGCGGGGCGCGACCTGCGTGCCGCCATAGGGGTCGGTCTCGGTCTCGGTGCCCTCGTCGTCGGCTCCCTGTTCATCGTGAAGGCAGTCTTCGTCGGCGTGGTCGTGCTGGCGGTGGTGGTCGGCCTCTGGGAGCTCACGTCCCGTCTCAAGGAGCGCAAGGGCATCAACGCCCCGCTCGTTCCGCTCGCCGTCGGCGGCGCCGCGATGGTGGTCGCCGGCTATGTGCGGGAGGCGGAGGGCGCCTGGGTCGCGATGGCGCTCACCGCCCTCGCGGTGCTCGTGTGGCGGATGACGGAGCCCCCCGAGGGGTACCTCAAGGACGTCACGGCGGGCGTCTTCGCCGTGTTCTACGTGCCGTTCCTGGCGACGTTCGTCGCGATGATGCTCACCGCGGACGACGGTGCCTGGCGGGTGCTGACCTTCCTCCTGCTGACCGTGGTCAGTGACACCGGCGCGTACGCCGTCGGCTGGCGCTTCGGCACGCACAAGCTGGCACCCCGCATCAGCCCCGGCAAGACCCGCGAGGGACTGTTGGGCGCGGTCGGCTTCGCGATGGTGGCCGGCGCGCTGTGCATGGAGTTCCTCATCGACGGCGGGAGCTGGTGGCAGGGCCTGCTGATGGGTCTCGCCGTCGCCGCCAGCGCCACGCTGGGGGATCTCGGCGAGTCCATGATCAAGCGGGACCTGGGGATCAAGGACATGGGCACGCTGCTCCCCGGCCACGGCGGCATCATGGACCGGCTCGACTCGCTGCTGCCGAGCGCCCCGGTCGTATGGCTGCTGCTGGTGCTGTTCGTGGGATCCGGCTGAGCCGGCCCGCTTCTCGCGTCGCGCGCTTCCACCACTGGGGCCCGCCGTCCACCGGACGGCGGGCCCCAGCGGTCCGCGCTCAGCGGCGGCGGGGTATCCGCCAGCCGTTCCCGCGGAGCCGTACGAGGATGAGGGGTGGGTGGCCCTGCCCCTGGTCGCCCGTGAGCGGCCCGCAGATACTGAGGGAATTCGCCGTCCTCATGGCACGGGCACTCCCGCGGAGGGAATCCGTGCGGCCCGGTGACCGCTCCGGTGCCGGCGGTGGACCGGGCCGGACGGGGTATCCGAGGGGTGACAGAGAGTGTTCCGCTGCTCCGAGGAGGCAGGTGCCGTGCGTGCCTTGAAGCTCTGGCTCGACCGCAGTCTCACCGCCCAGGCAGTGCTGATCTTCGTCCTCGGAGTGGGGGCCAACGCCCTGTTCCGCCGGGACGGGCACCTCGGCTGGTGGGTGGTCCAGACAGCGGTCTTCACCGCCGTCGCCATCGCCATCGTGGCCGCCCAGCGCCGCAGGACGGGCCGTGCGGCCGGTACCGACCCCCGCGGGATCGCCGAGCTCAACCGTCGGATCAGGCACCGCGAGGTGCCGAGCGACCCCGAGCAGCGGGCGACCATGCGGAGACTGGTCGCCGAGCAGCTGGGGAAGATGGAGCGGGGCGGCCGGTGGCTGCCTTACTGGCTGGCCGGCATGGGGCTGATCGCGGCCGGCATGCTCGTGCTCGGCTTCGTCACCGGCTCACTCACCGTTGCGCTGGTCTTCGCCGTCGGGGTGGCCGTGTTCTGCTCCTGGGTCTTCTGGACGCGCCGCCGGGCACTGGAGCGCCACCGCCACATGAGGTCCGCCCTGCGGAACCACGGCTGACACCGGTTCCGCGACCCCCGCGTGCGGCCCGGTCTCCGGCGGCCATGAGTACCTCGGCGTGTCTGCGACACTGGAAGAACCATGCCTAAGCCCGGAGAACTCACTTTCGTCGCGCCCCGTGGAGCCAAGCGGCCGCCGCGGCACCTCGCCGACCTCACCCCCGACGAGCGCAAGGAAGCAGTCGCCGCGACCGGCGAGAAGCCCTTCCGTGCCAAGCAGCTGTCGCAGCACTACTTCACGCGGTACGCGCACGATCCGGCGGAGTGGACCAACATCCCGGCCGCGTCGCGGGACAAGCTCGCCGAGGCGATGTTCCCCGATCTGATGTCGGTGATGCGCCACATCAGCTGCGACGACGACACCACCCGCAAGACGCTCTGGAAGCTGCACGACGGCACACTCGTCGAGTCCGTCCTCATGCGCTATCCGGACCGCGTGACCATGTGCATCTCGTCACAGGCGGGCTGCGGGATGAACTGCCCGTTCTGCGCCACCGGGCAGGCGGGGCTCGACCGCAACCTGTCGACCGCCGAGATCGTGCACCAGATCGTGGACGGCATGCGCGCCCTGCGCGACGGCGAGGTCCCGGGCGGGCCCGCGCGGCTGTCCAACATCGTCTTCATGGGCATGGGCGAGCCTCTGGCCAACTACAAGCGCGTGGTCGGCGCGATCCGCCGGCTGACGGACCCGGAGCCGGACGGCCTCGGGCTGTCGCAGCGCGGGATCACCGTGTCCACGGTGGGCCTGGTCCCGGCGATGCTGCGCTTCGCCGACGAGGGCTTCAAGTGCCGTCTCGCGGTCTCGCTGCACGCTCCGGACGACGAGCTGCGCGACACCCTCGTCCCCGTGAACACCCGCTGGAAGGTCCGTGAGGTCCTGGACGCCGCGTGGGAGTACGCCGAGAAGTCGGGCCGCCGTATCTCCATCGAGTACGCGCTGATCCGCGACATCAACGACCAGGCCTGGCGGGGCGACCGGCTCGGCCGGCTGCTCAAGGGCAAGCGGGTGCACGTCAACCTCATCCCGCTCAACCCGACACCGGGGTCCAAGTGGACCGCCTCTCGGCCCGAGGACGAGAAGGCGTTCGTCGAGGCGATCGCATCCCACGGCGTGCCGGTCACCGTCCGGGACACCCGCGGCCAGGAGATCGACGGGGCCTGCGGACAGCTGGCGGCGTCCGAGCGCTGAGGCGGTCCCGCGTACGGGCGTGATCCGGCCGGTCCGGCGTGATCCGGCCGGTGTAGCCTGGCCGGGAAACCAACTTCATATTCCGACAGGGGAGCGCCACAGCGCTGAGAGTGCGGCACCGAGGACAGGTCGGCCGCAGACCCTCTGAACCTCGCCCGGGTCATTCCGGGTAGGAAGTTCGGACCTTACTCAAGCTGTTGCGCCCTGCCCGCTCGCCGAGCGGGCAGGGCCGCGTCTCTTCCTGGTCACCTCCAGGAGGACATCACCATGAACACCACGACGAAGTACGCGGCGACCGCGCTCGCCGCAGCGCTCGGCGTCACCGTGCTCGCCGGCTGCGGAGGCTCCGACGACAAGTCTTCCGGTGACACGGGAGCCGGTTCGAAGACCGTCACACTCGTCAGCCACGACTCGTTCAACGCGTCGGACGCCGTCCTGAAGGCGTTCACGAAGCAGACCGGCTACAAGGTCAAGGTGCTCAAGAGCGGTGACGCCGGGGCAGCGCTCAACCAGGAGATCCTGACCAAGGGCTCCCCGCGTGGCGACGTCTTCTTCGGCGCCGACAACACCCTGCTCTCCCGCGCCCTGGACAACGGCCTGTTCACGTCGTACGAGGCGGAGGGCCTGGACCGCGTCGCGGCCGACACCCAGCTCGACGCGGACGAGCACCGGGTCACGCCCATCGACACCGGCGACATCTGCGTCAACTACGACAAGAAGTACTTCGCCGACAAGAAGCTCGACCCGCCGAACTCCTTCGACGACCTGCTGAAGCCCGCGTACAAGAACCTCCTCGTCACCGAGAACGCCGCGACCTCGTCGCCGGGCCTCGGTTTCCTCCTCGGCACCGTCGCCAGCCAGGGCGAGACCGGCTACCAGGACTACTGGAAGAAGCTGAAGAGCAACGGCGTCAAGGTCGTCGACGGCTGGGAGCAGGCCTACAACGAGGAGTTCTCCGGCTCCGCGGGCGGTAGGAAGGCCAAGGCCGACCGGCCGCTCGTCGTCTCGTACGCCTCCAGCCCGCCCGTCGAGGTGCTGTACGCCGATCCGCAGCCCGACGAGGCCCCGACCGGTGTCGCCACGGGCACCTGCTTCCGCCAGATCGAGTTCGCCGGACTGCTGGACGGCGCGAAGAACGAGGCCGGCGGCAAGGCGCTCCTGGACTTCCTGATCAGCAAGCAGTTCCAGGAGGACATGCCGCTGAACATGTTCGTGAACCCGGTGGTGAAGGACGCGAAGCTGCCGGAGCTCTTCACGAAGTTCGGGGCCACCGTCGACAAGCCGGCGACCGTCGCCCCCGAGAAGATCGCCAAGAACCGTGAGCAGTGGGTCCAGTCGTGGTCCTCGCTCGTCGTGAAGTAGTCGCGCGGCCCCCGTGGAGGGGGAACGCGGTGCGGCTCGGCCTCATGGCCGTGCCCGTCGCGTTCTTCGCGCTGTTCTTCGCCTACCCGGTCGTCGCGATCGTCGGCCGGGGCCTGAAGACGGACGGCGACTGGCAGTTCGGCCGGATCGGTACGGTGCTGAGCCGGCCGGACATCCTCGACGTCCTCTGGTTCACCACCTGGCAGGCGATCGCCTCGACCGCGCTCACCCTGCTGATCGCACTGCCCGGCGCCTATGTCTTCGCCCGCTTCGACTTCCCCGGCAAGCAGTTGCTGCGTGCCGTCGTGACCGTGCCGTTCGTCCTGCCCACCGTCGTCGTGGGCACGGCGTTCCTGGCACTGCTGGGGCGCGGCGGGTTTCTCGACGAACTCTGGGGGATCCGCCTCGACACCACCGTGTGGGCGATCCTGCTCGCCCATGTGTTCTTCAACTACGCGGTCGTCGTACGGACCGTCGGCGGCCTGTGGTCCCAGCTCGACCCGCGTCAGGAGGAGGCCGCCCGGGTGCTCGGGGCCGGCCGCCTCGCCGCCTGGCGGCGTGTCACCCTGCCCGCGCTCGCCCCGGCCGTCGCCGCGGCGGCTCTGATGGTCTTCCTCTTCACCTTCACCTCCTTCGGGGTCGTCCAGATCCTCGGCGGTCCGGCCTACTCCACGCTGGAGGTGGAGATCTACCGGCAGACCGCCCAGCTGCTCGACCTGCCGACGGCCGCCGTGCTGACCCTGGTGCAGTTCGCCGCCGTCGGAGGGATCCTCGCCGTCCACGCGTGGACCGTACGACGCCGGGAGACCGCGCTGAGGCTCGTCGACCCCGCGCAGACCTCCCGCCGCCCGCACGGAGCAGGGCAGTGGGCGCTGCTCGGCGGGGTGCTGCTGACCGTCCTGCTGTTGATCGTGGTGCCGCTCGGTGTACTGGTGGAACGCTCCCTGGACACGTCGGGCGGCTACGGCTTCGGCTTCTACCGCGCGTTGCAGTCGGCCGAGGCGAGCGGTTCCACCTTCCTGGTCCCGCCGCTCGACGCCATCGGGAACTCCCTGCGTTACGCGCTGGTCGCGACCCTCATCGCCCTCGTGATCGGCGGCCTCGCGGCGGCGGCCCTGACCAGGCGGGCGGGGCGGCTGGTACGCGGCTTCGACGCCCTGCTGATGCTGCCGCTCGGAGTGTCCGCCGTCACCGTCGGGTTCGGCTTCCTGATCACGCTCGACGAGCCGCCGCTCGACCTGCGTACCTCCTGGATCCTCGTGCCCCTGGCGCAGGCGCTGGTGGGTGTCCCCTTCGTCGTACGGACCATGCTGCCCGTCCTGCGCGCGGTGGACGAGCGGCTGCGGGAGGCCGCCGCCGTGCTCGGCGCCTCGCCGCTGCGGGCCTGGCGGGAGGTCGACCTCCCGCTGGTGCGGCGGGCGGTGCTGGTGGCGGCGGGATTCGCCTTCGCCGTGTCGCTCGGTGAGTTCGGGGCGACCGTGTTCATCGCGCGCCCCGACAACCCCACCCTGCCGGTCGCCGTGGCCAGGCTGCTGGGGCGTTCCGGAGAGCTCAACTACGGCCAGGCGATGGCCCTGAGCACGATTCTGATGCTCGTCTGCGCGGTGTCGCTGCTCCTGCTCGAACGTATCCGTACCGACCGATCCGGGGAGTTCTAGAGATGCTGACAGTGGAGTCGGCCACGGTCCGGTTCGGGAAGCGGACCGCGCTGGACGCGGTGGACCTGGACGTCGCGGACCACGAGATCGTCTGTGTGCTGGGCCCGAGCGGCAGCGGCAAGTCGACGCTGCTGCGGGCCGTGGCCGGGCTTCAGCCCCTGGACGGCGGGCGGGTCTTCCTGGACGGCGCGGACCAGGCACGGCTGCCGGTGCACCGCCGCGGGCTCGGCCTGATGTTCCAGGACCACCAGCTCTTCCCGCACCGGGACGTCGGCGCCAACGTCGCCTTCGGGCTCAGGATGCACGGCGTCCCCCGCCCGGAGCGTGACCGCAGGTCCGGTGAACTCCTGGACCTGGTCGGCCTGCCCGGCGCCGGGCGGCGGGCCGTCGCCGCCCTGTCCGGCGGCGAACAGCAGCGGGTGGCACTCGCCCGGGCCCTGGCGCCCCGCCCGAAGCTGCTGATGCTGGACGAACCACTGGGTCAGCTGGACCGGAGCCTGCGCGAACGGCTCGTCGTCGAACTGCGCACCCTCTTCGGCCGGCTGGGCACCACGGTGCTCGCCGTCACCCACGACCAGGGCGAGGCCTTCGCGCTCGCCGACCGGGTCGTGGTCATGCGGGACGGCCGGATCGCCCAGGCGGGCACCCCGCTCGACGTCTGGCAGCGCCCCGCGTCGGCGTTCGTCGCCCGCTTCCTCGGCTTCGACAACCTGGTGGACGCCACGGTCACGGGCCAGGCCGCCGACACCGTCTGGGGCAAGGTCCCGGTCCCCGAGGACTCGCCGCAGGGCGAGTGCGAACTGCTCGTGCGGCCGGGCGGCGTCCGGATCGGCGCCCCCAAGGACGGCCTGCGCTGCACGGTGGGCGTACGCACCTTCCGCGGCCACCACGTCACCGTCGTCCTGTACCCCGACGACGGGCCGCCCCTGGAGGCGGAGTGCGGTCTGCGGGACACCCCGGAGGAGGGGGCCACCGTGGGCGTGACCTTCGACCCGGCGGAGACGGTGGTCCTGCCCCCCGGCGTTTAGATTCGGTGGCTCGCACACCCGGGCGCAGGTGGCCATGGGCTCAAGGGGACGCGAGCGGGTCCGTACGGAGTGGGACTGGGAACGTACGTACGACCGGCTGGCGGCGCTTCCCGGGGCGTGATCCCCTGGACGCGGGAACCGTCCGGAAGGAGCAGGCGCCATGAACCGGTCAGCCCGCGAAGGCATCGACATCACCCGCGTCGTCGCGGCGCCCCGCGATCGTGTGTTCGAAGCCTGGACGGACCCCGAGGACTTCGCCGCCTGGTACGGGGGCGAAGCGGACGTGCCGCTCGACCGGGTGTCGATGGACGTCACGCCCGGCGGCGAGTGGAGCCTGGTCATCGTGGTGCCCGGAGCGGAGATGCCCTTCCACGGCGTCTACCAGGAGGTGTCCGCCCCCGAGCGGCTCGTGTTCACGCTCAAGGACAGGAGCGCGCCCGCCGACGTCGAGGGCGAGACCGTCACGGTCACCCTCACGGAGAAGAGCCGGAAGTCCACCGAGATGGTCTTCCAACAGCGCGGCGGCCATCTCACCCCCGAGCAGTACGCGGCGGCCGAGGACGGCTGGGAGGCGTTCTTCGACGCCCTCGACGCCCGGCTCGCCGACGGCTGAGGCCGTCGGAGCGGGTCAGCCCGTCAGCCGGGCGAGCGCCCCGGCCGCCTCCTCCACCGTGTCGACGAGCGCGATACGGGACTCCATCGGCCGGTCCGCCGCGAGAGCCCTCAGCAGCGGCCAGGCGGGCAGCTTCTCCGTCCAGTGCGCGCGGTTCACGAGGACCATCGGCGTCGGCGCGGAACGCGACTCGTAGTAGTTCGGCGTCGCGTTGTCGAAGATCTCCTGCACCGTCCCGGCGGCCCCCGGCAGGAAGATCACACCCGCGGTCGAACGGGCCAGCAGCCCGTCCTCGCGCACGGCGTTCGCGAAGTACTTGGCGATGTGGTCCGCGAAGGCGTTCGGCGGTTCGTGGCCGTAGAACCACGTGGGGACCGCGACCGAGGATCCTCCCTCGGGCCAGCGCTCCCGTACGGCGAAGGCCGCCGTGGCCCAGTCGGTGACCGAGGGGCTGAACGAAGGCGCCGAGGCCAGGAGTTCACAGGCCTTCAGCAGCATGGCGTCGGAGTGCGGAGCCGCGTACGCGCCGAGGTTGGCCGCCTCCATGGCACCGGGGCCGCCGCCCGTCGCCACGGTCAGACCGCTGCGCGCCAGATCCCTGCCGAGCTTGGCGGCGCCGCGGTACTCCTCGGACCCGCGGGCCATCGCGTGGCCGCCCATCACGCCCACCACCCGGGCCCCGACGAGGTGTTCGTCCAGCGCGTCGGAGACCGCGTCGTCGTGGAGCGCCCGCAGCATCGAGGCGAAGACGTCGCCGTTCGCCTTGGTCAGCTGGAACCAGGCGTACGCGCGCGCGTCGGGCGTCGCGGCGTAACCGCCCTCCGACAGGCCCTCGTACAGGGCGTCGGGGGTGTAGAGCAGCCCGCGGTACGGGTCGAAGGGGAGACCGGGCACCGGCGGGAACACGAAGGCCCCGTCCGCGCGTATCTTCGCCTCGGCGCGCGGCTCCATGCGGCAGCCGAGGAAGACCGCGCCCCGGGTGCCGGTCGCGAGCAGCGCGTCGCTCCGGTCCGTCAGGTCGACGGACTGGACGCGGTGGCCGGCCAGCGACCCGGCCGCGACAGCCTGGTCGAATGCGGTGAGCGTCTCTATCTCGACGCCGGGTGCGTACGTGTTCTCGTCCGGATTCTCCACGCCGCCATGCTACGTACCGTCCCGGCGTCCGGTGTCACTCCGTCAGAGGCAGCGCCGCCAGCTCCGCGATCGCCCAGGTCAGCGGGGCGAAGACGGCCAGCAGCACCAGAGCCCGCAGGATCGCGGCCATGCGGAGGGAGGAGGCGGGGGCGCCCAGCCGCAGCAGGGTCCTGGCCGTACGGGCACGGGCCTGCCTGGCCTCGAGCGCGGTCGTCAGCAGGGTCGCGGTGGTGCAGCCGATGACGAGTACGGCGCCGAGCGCGGTGAGCGGACCGAAGGGGCGGGGCCCGTCGGTGTAGAGCACGGAAGCCGCGATCACCCCGGACAGCACCGCGCAGACGATGCCCAGCGGGCGGCCGATCCGGCCCGCCTCGTCCATCAGGACCCGGCCCGCCAGCAGCCGTACGGCTCCCGGGCGCACCGCCTGGAGCAGCCGTCCGCACAGATAGGTGAGACCGGGCCCCGCCATGGCCAGGCCGATCGCGGTGAGGATCCAGCCCGCGAGCACGGCCGCCGGGGTGGAGTCGAGCCGGCCCGGCAGCGGGAACGGGCTGCCCGCCGAGCCCCGGCTCGCGTACGCCTCGACCGCGAGCCCTGCCGCGGTGAGCGCCACCCCCCACGGCAGCCCCTTCGGCACGGGGGCGGGCGCGAGGTCCTCCTCGGCCTCCTGGGCGTCGGACGGCGCGACCGGCCTGGAGCGGAGCGCGAGCCCGCCGGCCGCGGACGAGGCCAGCGGCACCAGGGCGAGCAGCGTGAGAGCCGCGGCGAGGGGCAGGGGGGTGCCCGCACCCAGGAACTCGGCCGCGCCACCGTCGAACGGCAGGCCGGTCAGATCGCCGCGCAGGTGGAGGAAGAAGAGCAGAGCCACCACCGAGCCCAGCGTGGTGGAGACCGCCGTCGAGATCGCCGCCAGCAGGGCCAGACGTGCCGGTCCGAGGCCCGCGGCGAAGAGCCCGGGTCGAGGCCGGGTGCTCGGGTCCGTTCGCGCGACCGCCACCGCGAACTGGACGGTCGCCGCGAGCGGAACGGCGCACCACAGCAGCCGCAGCACGGAGCTCGACGCGTCCGCCGGGTGCCCGGAGGCGTACCCCAGGGTGCACAGGAGCAGGAAGCCCACCCCCGCCGACGCGGCGGCGAGGAGCAGCCGCCGCACCAGGACCAGGGGATGCGAGCCACGGGTCAGACGGAGAGCGAGCACGCCGAGCGGCCTTCCGTATCGGACGCGGCGGGCAGGGAGACGTTGGTGACGCGGCGGCCGTCCAGCAGGCTGACCACGCGGTCGGCGAGCCCGGCGACCTCCGCGTCGTGGGTGGCGAGCACGACGGTGATCCCGTGGGAGCGCGCGGCCGTGGTGAGTGTGCGCAGGAGCTGTGTGCGCTCGGCGTGGTGCAGCGTCGCGGTCGGCTCGTCCGCGAAGATCACGGACGGCGACCCGGCCAGCGCACGGGCCACGGAGATCCGCTGACGCTGCGACTGGAGCAGGGCGTGCGGCCGCTTCTTGGCGAGCGGGCCGATGTCCAGACGCTCCAGCCACTCGGTGGCGGCCTTCTTGGCCGCCCGGTGCGAGACGCCCCGCAGGAGCAGCGGCAGGGCGGCGTTCTCCCAGGTGCTGAGCTCGGGCACGAGCTGCGGTTCGGCCCCGATCCAGCCGAATCTCTCCCGGCGGAGCCGCTCGCGCAGCCGGGGGCCCATGGTGTGCACGGGCACGCTGTTGAACCAGACCTCGCCCTGCTCGGGCACCAGCTGTCCGGAGAGGCAGTGCAGCAGCGTCGACTTCCCGGACCCGCGGGGCCCGGCCACGGCGAGGACCTCACCGTCTCGGACACCGAGGGAGACACCACCGAGCCCCGGCGATCCGTTGTGGGAGTGGTGCAGGGAACGTGCCCAGATCACGTCGTTGTCGGGCGGGGCCACCATGGCGTACACCTCGGTTCGGATCAGATTTCCTGTCCCCCGTACGGGGGACGAATACAACGAGAAAAAAGCCGATCGGTCACTCGGCACGCTAGGCAGCCGGAGCGAGGTGTCGGGACAGTACGCGGCCCGGATGCCCCCCTTCTCACTCGAACGGGGGCATCCGGGCCGCGTGGTCCGTATGAAATGACTGCCGGAGACCTGTCGGTCGAAGCCGGCGGCGGTCGGTCAGAGCTTCGCCCAGGCCTCCGTCAGGACACCGCGCAGAATGCCCTCGATCTCGTCGAAGGTCGACTGGTCGGAGATCAGCGGCGGCGCGAGCTGGACCACCGGGTCGCCACGGTCGTCGGCCCGGCAGTAGAGGCCGTTCTCGTACAGCGCCTTGGAGAGGAAGCCGTACAGGACGCGCTCGGTCTCCTCGTCGGTGAACGTCTCCTTGGTGGCCTTGTCCTTCACCAGCTCGATGCCGTAGAAGAAGCCGTTGCCTCGGACGTCGCCGACGATCGGCAGGTCGTGCAGCTTCTGCAGCGTCGTCAGGAACGCGTTCTCGTTGTCCAGGACGTGCTTGTTGAGGCCCTCGCGCTCGAAGATGTCGAGGTTGGCGAGGCCCACCGCCGCGGAGACCGGGTGGCCGCCGAAGGTGTAGCCGTGCAGGAAGGTGTTGTCGCCCTCGTAGAACGGCTCGGCCAGCCGGTCGGAGATGATGCAGGCGCCGATGGGGGAGTAGCCCGAGGTCATGCCCTTGGCGCAGGTGATCATGTCCGGGACGTAGCCGAACTTGTCGCAGGCGAACATCGTGCCGAGACGGCCGAACGCGCAGATGACCTCGTCGGAGACGAGCAGCACGTCGTACTGGTCGCAGATCTCGCGGACGCGCCGGAAGTAGCCGGGCGGCGGCGGGAAGCAGCCGCCGGCGTTCTGCACGGGCTCCAGGAAGACCGCGGCGACGGTGTCGGGGCCCTCGAAGAGGATCTGCTGCTCGATCTGGTCGGCGGCCCAGCGGCCGAAGGCCTCCGGATCGTCACCGAAGAGCGGCGCGCGGTAGATGTTGGTGTTCGGCACCTTGTGCGCGCCGGGCACCAGCGGCTCGAACGGGGCCTTGAGCGCGGGCAGTCCGGTGATCGACAGGGCGCCCTGCGGGGTGCCGTGGTAGGCGACCGCGCGCGAGATGACCTTGTACTTGGTCGGCTTGCCCTTGAGCTTGAAGTACTGCTTGGCCAGCTTCCAGGCCGTCTCCACGGCCTCACCGCCGCCGGTGGTGAAGAAGACCTTGTTGAGGTCGCCCGGGGCGTAGTCCGCGAGCCGCTCGGCCAGCTCGACGGCCTTGGGGTGGGCGTAGGACCACACCGGGAAGAAGGCCAGCTCCTGCGCCTGCTTGTACGCCGTCTCGGCGAGCTCGTGGCGGCCGTGTCCGGCGTTGACCACGAACAGACCGGAGAGGCCGTCGAGGTAGCGCTTGCCCTTGTCGTCGTAGATGTAGGTGCCCTCGCCACGCACGATGGTGGGAACGGGCGCGTTCTCGTAGTCCGACATGCGGGTGAAGTGCATCCACAGGTGGTCGTACGCGGTCCGGCTGAGGTCCTTGCTCACGGCTATCGAGTTCCCCACATATAGGTCTGCTTCTTGAGCTTGAGGTAGACGAAGCTCTCGGTGGAGCGCACACCGGGTATGGCCCGGATGCGTTTGTTGATCGTCTCCAGCAGGTGGTCGTCGTCCTCGCAGACGATCTCCACCATGAGGTCGAAGGAGCCCGCGGTCATCACCACGTACTCGCACTCGGCCATGGCCGACAGGGCCTCGGCCACGGGGTCGAGGTCACCCTCGACGTTGATGCCGACCATCGCCTGGCGCCGGAGACCCACGGTGAGCGGGTCGGTGACGGCGACGATCTGCATCACGCCCTGGTCCAGCAGCTTCTGGACACGCTGGCGCACAGCGGCTTCGGAGAGGCCCACGGCCTTGCCGATCGCGGCGTACGGCCGGCGTCCGTCCTCCTGGAGCTGCTCGATGATTGCGAGGGAGACGGCATCGACCGCTGGTGCCGATCCGTTCCCGGTCCTGGAGTCTGCGCTGCGACTGGCCACACCTCCACTCTGCACCGCGCCTCGTCTGTCTGGCAAGCCCGAATCGATGAAATTCGTTGTCTGGGAGTCTCAATCACACTGAATCCGAAGTTCACGGCGGGTGGGTATGTCGAAAGCGTCACCCAACGGTCTAGTGTGGAAGTCTCACCCATCGGACAGCCGACAGGAGGGGTGGTTGTGACCACCGAGGTGCGCCGTCTGCGCAACTACATCGACGGAGAGTTCCGGGACGCCGCGGACGGGCGGACCATCGACGTGGTCAACCCGGTGACGGAAGAGGTCTACGCGACCTCGCCGCTCTCCGGGCAGGCCGACGTCGATGCCGCCATGGCCGCGGCGGCCGCCGCGTTCCCCGCCTGGCGCGACGTGACGCCCGCCGAGCGTCAGAAGGCACTGCTGAAGATCGCGGACGCCTTCGAGGAGCGGGCCGAGGACCTGATCGCGGCGGAGTCCGAGAACACCGGCAAGCCGCTGGGGCTCACCCGTACGGAAGAGATCCCGCCGGCGGTCGACCAGATCCGCTTCTTCGCGGGTGCCGCCCGGATGCTCGAAGGCCGTTCGGCCGGCGAGTACATGGAGGGCCTCACCTCCATCGTCCGCCGCGAGCCGGTGGGCGTCTGTGCCCAGGTCGCGCCCTGGAACTATCCGCTGATGATGGCCGTGTGGAAGTTCGCCCCGGCGCTCGCCGCGGGGAACACGGTCGTCATCAAGCCGTCCGACACCACTCCGGCGTCGACCGTGCTGATCGCCGAGATCATCGGGCAGATCCTGCCCAAGGGCGTCTTCAACGTCATCTGCGGTGACCGCGAGACCGGCCGGCTGATGGTGGAGCACCCGACCCCGGCGATGGCCTCCATCACCGGCTCGGTGCGGGCCGGGATGCAGGTCGCCGAGTCCGCGGCCAAGGACGTCAAGCGCGTCCACCTGGAGCTCGGCGGCAAGGCGCCCGTCGTCGTGTTCGAGGACAGCGACATCGCCAAGGCCGTCGAGGGCATCTCCGTCGCGGGCTACTTCAACGCGGGCCAGGACTGTACGGCCGCGACCCGCGTCATGGTCCACGAGTCCGTCCACGACGAGTTCGTCACCGCGCTCGCCAAGGCGGCGGCCGACACGAAGACCGGCCTCCCGGACGACGAGGACGTGCTGTACGGCCCGCTCAACAACGCCAACCAGCTGGCGCAGGTGAGCGGCTTCATCGAGCGGCTCCCCGCGCACGCCAAGGTCGAGGCGGGCGGCCACCGGGTCGGCGACAAGGGCTACTTCTACGCCCCGACCGTCGTCTCGGGCCTCCGGCAGGACGACGAGATCATCCAGCACGAGGTCTTCGGGCCCGTCATCACCGTCCAGTCCTTCACGGACGAGGCCCAGGCCGTCGAGTACGCCAACGGCGTGGAATACGCCCTGGCCTCCTCGGTGTGGACCAAGGACCACGCGCGGGCGATGCGGATGTCCAAGAAGCTCGACTTCGGCTGCGTGTGGATCAACACCCACATCCCGCTCGTCGCCGAGATGCCGCACGGCGGGTTCAAGAAGTCCGGCTACGGCAAGGACCTCTCGGCGTACGGCTTCGAGGACTACACGCGGATCAAGCACGTCATGACGTCGCTCGACGACTGACCCGTCCAGAGACGTGACCACGGCCCCGGGCTCCCCCCCCGGGGCCGTTCTCGTGCCCGCGCCCCCCTCGACCGGGGCCGTCCACGTCCTGCGGACGCCGTCCGCCGTCGCCCGTCATGGACATGGTGTGCGGGCCCGGCCGCCCGCGCTGGACGGTTGGTCCATTGCCCGCCGGGGCGGCGGGGCGGCATCCTGCGCGGGTGCGCTCGATCCCGGACCACCTCATGTCCCGTCGTACCCTGCTCCGCACCCTCGGCACGGGTGCGGCCGGCGCCGCTCTGGCCGGCTGCGGAGTCCCCGCCGCCTACGTGGAGCCCGGTGACCGCTCGGGCCCCGACCGCTCGGAGAGCGACCGCTCGCTGCACTTCGCCAACTGGCCCCTCTACATCGACACCGACGACGAGGACGAGTCGAAGCGGCCCACGCTCGACGCGTTCTCGCGCCGGACCGGTATCTCCGTCACGTACACCGAGGAGATCAACGACAACGACGAGTTCTTCGGGAAGATCAGCCCGGCGCTGATGAACCACCAGCCGACGGGCCGGGACCTCGTCGTCGTCAGCGACTGGATGGCCGCCCGGTTCGTACGGCTCGGCTGGGTGCAGGAGATGGACCGGGCGCGTCAGCCCCATGTCGCCAGGTACCTGGATCCGCAGCTGCGTTCGCCCGCCTTCGACGACGGCCGGCTGCACAGCGTCCCCTGGCAGTCCGGGATCACCGGGATCGCCTACAACCGCGCGAAGCTCGGCCGGGAGATCCGCCACACGAGCGAGCTCTGGGCGGACGACCTGCGCGGCAGGGTGACGCTGCTGTCCGGGCTCGACGAGGCGTTCGCGCTGCTGATGCAGGGCGACGGGGCCGACATCACCCGCTGGACGGCCGACGACTTCCACCGGATGTGCGAGCAGGTGGAGAAGCGGGTGAGGTCCCGCCACATCCGCCGCTTCACCGGCAACGACTACATCAAGGACCTGGCCAACGGCGATGTGCTCGCCTGCCAGGCCTACTCCGGTGACGTCATCCAGCTCCGGGCCGACAACCCGGGCATCGAGTTCGTGGTGCCCGCCGAAGGCGCCGAGCTCTGGTCGGAGTCGCTCATGATCCCCGACCTCGCGGCCCACAAGCGCAATGCGGAGAAGCTCGTCGACCACTACTACCAGCCCGAGGTGGCAGCCGAACTGGCCACCTGGGTCAACTACGTGTGCCCGGTGCCGGCCGCCCGCGACATCCTCGCCTCCTCCAAGGACAAGGAGACCGCCGCGCTCGCCGAGGACCCCCTGATCTTCCCCGACGACGCCATGCGCGAACGGCTGGCCATCGCCCGTGACATCACCTCCGAGGAGCGCACCGAGTACGCGAAGGAGTGGAACTTGGTCGTCGGTCTCTGAGCACCCGCGAAGCGCACCCGGACCCGCTTTTTGAACGTGTTCATGATGGGCGTACGCTGCGGCCATGAGCGAGCGAGCCCTCTTGCGGCGCATACGCGTGTGGTTGGTCGTCTTCATCGTCTGTCTGGTGCTCAGCGGGCTGACCGCCTTCCCGTTGGTCACCGAACTCCACTGGGCCGAGGACCTGCTGGCGTCCTCCGCCTCTCCTGTCCCCGAGCACCTCCCGGCCCTGATGGAGTGGATCACCCGGGTCAGCACAGGTCTCGACGAGGCGGACGCGAACTACCCCTTCGTGCTGTACGGCACCGACTGGCTGGCCTTCGCCCACCTCGTCATCGCGGTCGCCTTCTACGGCCCCTACCGTGACCCGGTCCGCAACATCTGGGTGATCGAGTTCGGGATGATCGCATGCGCCGGGATCATCCCGCTCGCCCTGATCTGCGGGCCGATCCGGGACATCCCCTTCTGGTGGACCGTCATCGACATGTCCTTCGGAGTCTTCGGTGTCGTCCCGCTGCTCGTCGTCCACCGCATGATCAAGCGCCTGGAGGCGGTGGCCGCGACGGCGTGACGCTCACCCGGCCGGCGGGGTCCCGAAGGCCGCCACCACGATGTCCATCGCCGTGGCGTTCATGTCCTGGCCCTTCGCGTCGGTGGAGTTGACGCTGTAGACAAGCGTTCTGGAGAGATCGCGGGTGGCCGCCATCAGCGTGTTGTAGCCCCAGCGGCCGCCCGTCTTCCCCCACACCTCACGTCCGCCCAGGGTCTGCACGCTCAGCCCCGCGCTGTACTGGGCGGGCGCGCCCGTCAGGTACGTACGCACCGAGGAGGCGGGCAGCGTGAACATCTCCTCCAGCAGCGGCCCGCGCACGATCTTCCCGGCGAACAGCGCGCGGGTGAAGCGCTCCAGATCGGCCGTGGTCGAGACGATGTCCCCGGCCGCCCAGGCGTCGGTCACACCCCACACCGTCACGTCCCGCAGCTCCGTGCCCCCGCCCGGGGTGTCGAAGAGCTGGTACCCGTGGTTGTGCGGCCCCCGGATCCCCGGTTCGGTGCCGGGGAAGTACGTGGAGCGCAGGCCCAGCGGGCGCAGGATGCGCTCGCCCACCTGGTGGGCGTACGAGTCGCCGGTCACCCTCTCTATGAGCAGCCCCAGCACCGTGTAGTTGATGTTGAGGTAGTGCTGGCTCCGGCCGGGCGTGAACTCCGGGGCCTGCGCCACGGCCGAGGAGACCATCCCGCGCGGTGTGTGCGGGTCGAACCGGTGGGCGTACGCCTCCTCCAGGGTCCGGCCGGACATCCGCGCGGCCGGTATCCCGCTGGTGTGATCGAGCAACTGCCGCACGGTCACCCGGCCGTAGGCCGCCGGGATCAGGTCCGGGAGGTAGTGCCTCGCCGTGCGGTCGAGGTCCAGCTTCCCCTCTCCGGCCAGCTGCAGCGCCGTGGCGGCGGTGAAGACCTTGGTCACCGACCCGGCCCGGAAGCGCGCCGCCGGGTCGGCCGGACGGTTCGAGACCAGGTCGTGCACGCCTGAGCTCCCACGCCAGCTGCCGTCGGTCCCGCCGACCCGCACCAGGGCGGCGGTGGCGTCGTCGGCGGGCAGCCCGGAGACCGCCGCGCCCAGCGCTGCGGCGTCCTCCTCGGGGACGGTGTGCGTGTGTGCGCCGGCCGCGTGCGCCGCGGTGGTGTTCGCGAGGGCTGCCGGAGCGGCGGGCCCCGCCGCGATACCGAGGACCAGGGCGGCGGCGAGGAGTGTGCGGGCGCGTGTGTTCATGGAATGCCTCCGTGGGAGATGGAGTCCGTAACTGCTCGATGGATCCATCCTGTTGATCCGGAGCCCCCGGCGGATCACCCGAGCGAGGGGTCCTGGGAGGGAGACCGCCTCCCCCGAGCGGGGGAGGCGGCAGAGGCTCCTCCCTCGGGCGAGGGAGCGACGAGCCCCGTTTCGTAGGCGCAGATGACCGCCTGGATACGGTCTCTCAGGCCCAGCTTGGACAGCACGTTGCCCACATGGGTCTTCACCGTGTGCTCGCTGACCACCAGGGCCGCGGCGATCTCGGCGTTGGAGAGCCCGCGCGCCAGGTGGAGAAGGGTCTCGCGCTCCCGGGTGGTGAGCACGTCCAGCCGGTCCGACCCCACGGCGGAGCGGCCGGGAGACGGCCTTGAGGTGTACTCGGCGATCAGCCGGCGGGCCACGGACGGTGCGACCAGCGACTCCCCGGCCGCCACCACCCGTACCGCGTGCACCAGATCGTCCCGCCGGACGTCCTTCAGCAGGAAGCCGCTCGCACCCGCGTGCAGCGCCTCGTAGACGTACTCGTCCGCGTCGAAGGTGGTGAGCATGACCGAGCGGCAGCCGCCCAGGGCACTGATCGCCCGGCAGGCCTCGATGCCGTCCATGACGGGCATCCTGATGTCCAGCAGTGCGACGTCGGGCCGCAGTCCGCGCACCGCGTCGAGAGCCTGCGCACCGTCCCCGGCCTCGGCGAGCACCTCGATGTCCGGCTGGGCGTCCAGGATCATGGCGAAGCCGCTGCGTACGAGCTCCTGGTCGTCGGCCACCACCACACGGATCGTCAACTCCCCACCCCCTCCGGCGAGGTTACAAGGGGGATGGTGACGAGCACCTGGAACCCCCGGCCGCCGGGACCCGCGCCGGCCGTGGCCTTTCCGCCGTGTGCGGCGGCCCGCTCCCGGATGCCGACCAGCCCCAGGCCGGTGGTGGTGCCCGGCCCCCGCCCGTCGTCCGTCACGGTGACGGTCAGCTCCGCCGCCGCGTGGTCCAGTACCACCGTCGCACGGCTCGCGCGGGCGTGTCTGACGACGTTCGTCAGGGCCTCCTGCACGATCCGGTAGACGGTGGCCTCCGTGTCCGCCGGCAGCGGCCGCGGCCGCCCCGTCACCGTGTACGTGATCTCGGGTCCGCCGGAGCGTGCCCGTTCCAGCAGGTCGGGCAGCTCTGCCAGGGCGGGCTGCGGAGCGCGGGGCGACGGCGACGCGTCACCCGGACCTTCCTCCCGCAGCACCCCGAGCATGCGGCGCAGCTGCACCATCGCGTCCCTGCCCGTCTCCGAGATGGCGTCGAACGCGGCCTCCGCGCGGTCCGGCGCCGTACGCACGGCCACCGGACCGGCCTCCGCCTGCACGATCATCAGGCTCACCGCGTGGGAGAGGATGTCGTGCATCTCCCGGGCGATCCTGGCCCGCTCGCGGGCGGCCGCCCGCTCGGCCTCGATCCGGTGGGTCACCTCCAGCTGCCGGGCCCGGTCCTCCATCGCCCGGATGTATGCCTTACGGGTGTGGGTGAACCGTCCGAAGACATAGGCGGCGGCGAAGACGAACAGCGAGAACAGCAGCTCCCTGGCCTCACCCGTGTTCCACGCCACCGACGGGAACACCGCCGTCAGCACCAGCGCGGCCACCGCCAGCCGCCGGGGCGGCGGGGACAGCTCGGCCACGGTGTAGAAGGCCACCAGTCCCGTGTACGGCAGGGGCTGACCCGGCCCGTCCACGGTGAACCTGTACAGGGCACCCGCCGCGAGCACCGCAATGAGCACGGCGACCGGAGCGCGCCGACGGGCGACCAACGGCAGCACGGTCAGCGTCGTCAGCCCGTACGCCGCCCAGGTGGCCGGCGGCAGACCGGCCGAGCGGGGCACCACGAACGGCATGGTCATCGCGGCCTGCACCAGCAGGGTGATGCCGATGTCGGCGGCCCACGCCTCCCGCTGGAACCATCGCCCGCCCGGTCTCCGTACGACGGGTCTCTCCATCAGGGCTTCCGGCCCACCGCGCCGAACTGGGCGACCTCGGGGGTCCGGCCCGCACCGCCCGCCCGCCAGCGGGAGCAGGACACGATGCCCGGCTCCAGGATGTCCAGGCCGTCGAGGAACGAGGCGAACTCGAAACGGGTGCGGGCCGTGATCGGCGGGGTGGCGTTCTCGTTCCAGAAGCGCATCGCGGCCTCGTTGCCCTCGCCGCCCAGCTCCAGCGTGGGGTGGGTGAGCACCAGATGGCTGCCGGACGGCAGGGCGTCCATCAGCTTCGTCACGATGCCCCGGGCCTCGTCCGTGTCCAGGACGAAGTTGAGGATGCCCAGCATCATCACCGCGACCGGGCGCCGGAGGTCCAGGGTCCGTCCGGCCGCACGCAGGATGCGCTCCGGATCCCGGGCGTCCGCGTCGATGTACTCGGTGGCGCCCTCCGGCGAGCTGCTGAGCAGGGAGCGCGCGTGGGCCAGGACGGTCGGGTCGTTGTCGACGTAGACGACGCGCGCGTCGGGCGCGGTGTGCTGGGCGACCTCATGGGTGTTGTCCGCGGTCGGGAGCCCGGTGCCTATGTCCAGGAACTGGCCGATCCCCGCGTCCCCGGCCAGATGACGCACCACCCGGCCCAGGAACGCCCGGTCGGCGCGGGCCACTTCGCCGATGCTCGGATACATGCCGGTGACCCGGGCGCCCACCGCGCGGTCGACGGGATAGTTGTCGTCGCCACCCAGCCAGTAGTTCCACACCCGGGCGTTGTGGGCGATGTCGGAACGTACACGGGAGGGTGCGGTGCGGCGGCCGGGCTCGGTCACGTCTGCTCCTGGGATCACGGACGGTACGGACCCGCCCATGATGCCGGACCGATCAAGAGACGCCAGAGGGAAGGGAGTTGGCCAACTGGGCCCGGAGCGAGTCGATCCGGTTGGTGGTGATGGAGTCGACCCCGAAGGAGAGCAGCCGGCGCATGGTGCGCCGGGTGTCCGCCGTCCAGGCGGAGACCAGCAGCCCGTCGGCGTGGACACGGTCGGCCAGCTCGCGGCTCAGCAGCCCGAAGCGGTAGTTCAGCCAGCGCGGCCGCACCGCTTCCAGCAGTACGGCACGCGGGGGCGCCAGCGTCGTCCAGGTCAGCGCGATCTCGGCCGACGGATCGGCCGCCCGCACCTTCAGCATCGCGTGCGTGTCCGCGCAGTAGTACACGCGGTCCTCCGCCCCGCACTCCCGCACCACACCGACGACCTCCTTCACGGAGGCATCGGTCGCGCCGGGCAGGTCGACCATGATCCGCCGGTTGCCGGCGGATGACAGCGCCTCGCGCAGGGTGGGCACCCCGCCCCCGGTCCTCTCCTCCAACTCCCGGTGGTCCAGCCGGTCGAGGCGGACGTCATGGCCCCACAGCCGCTCCAGCGTGGAGTCGTGGAGCAGCACGGGCACCCGGTCCCGGGTGACGCGGACGTCGATCTCCACCGCGTCCGCCCCCCGTTCCACGGCGGACCGGATCGAGGGGAGCGTGTTCTCGCGGGCACGGTAGGGATCGCCGCGGTGTGCCACGGCGGTGACAGTGGTGGTCATGGGGCCATTGTGTCCGGCCGGGGTCACCGGCCGGGGGCCTCCAGCCAGTTCGTCGTGTACGTGTCGATCTCGGCGGCCAGAGTCCGCTTGCCGGCCGGGTCCAGGAAGGAGGCCTCCACGGCGTTCTTGGCCAGATCGGCCACTCCCCGCTCGTCCAGCCCGAGCAGCCTGGCCGCCACCCCGTACTCGTTGTTGAGGTCGGTGCCGAACATGGGCGGGTCGTCGCTGTTGACCGTGACGAGGACACCCGCCTCGACCATCTCCTTTATCGGGTGCCGGTCGATGTCGGCCACCGCCCGGGTGGCGATGTTCGACGTCGGGCAGACCTCCAGGGCGATGCGGTGCTCGGCGAGGTGCGCCAGCAGCTTCGGGTCCTGGGTGGAGCTGGTGCCGTGGCCGATGCGCTCCGCGCGCAGCGCGGTGAGCGCGTCCCAGACGGTCCCCGGGCCCGTGGTCTCCCCGGCGTGCGGGACGGAGTGCAGGCCCTCGGCGATCGCGCGGTCGAAGTACGGCTTGAACTGCGGGCGCTCCACGCCGACCTCCGGTCCGCCCAGGCCGAAGGAGACCAACCCCTCGGGCCGCAGGTCGACGGCGAGCCGGGTCGTCTCCTCCGCGGCCTCCAGACCGGCCTCGCCCGGAATGTCGAAGCACCAGCGCAGCACGGTGCCGAGCTCGGCCTCGGCCGCCTTGCGGGCGTCCTCGATGGCCTCCATGAAGCCCTGCTCCGGGATGCCCCGGCGGGTCGAGCTGAACGGGGTCACGGTCAGCTCCGCGTACCGGATGTTCTGCCGCGCCATGTCCCTGGCGATCTCGAAGGTCAGGAGCCGGACGTCCTCGGGGGTGCGGATCAGGTCCACGACCGAGAGATAGACGTCGATGAAGTGCCCGAAGTCGGTGAAGGTGAAGAAGTCCGACAGCGCCTCCGGGTCCGTGGGGACCTTGGAGTCGGGGTGGTGGGCCGCCAGTGCGGCCACGATGCGCGGCGAGGCCGACCCCACGTGGTGGACGTGGAGCTCGGCCTTGGGCAGCCCCGCGATGAAGGGATGCAGGTCGTTCATCGGATACTCCCGGATCTCGGATTTGGGCCGGGTGCACCGGCTGCACCGATCATCGTAGGCGGGGCCCTGCGGGTGGATGCCGGGCCGTAGCATGGCTGGACCACGATGGGGGAGGCCCATGTCAGACAACACACAGCAGCCCGGGGGCGAGGGCGCGCCGCGCGATCCGTGGGCTCCGCCGGACAGCAGGGTCGAGCTCGGGAAGCAGCCCGCGGACGCGGTCCCGCCCGCTGTGCACAACCAGCCCACGGTGACGTCCATGCCGGGCGCCGACCCGGGCACCGGGCCCATACCCGGACCGGCCGGAACCTTCGGCCCCCAGCAGCCACCCGTCCCGGCCCCGCCGGTCGGGCCGAACGGGCCGGGGGAGCCCGGGCAGTACGGCTACCCGGCCGCTCCCGCCGCACCGTCGGCGGCGTACGGCTATCCGGCCGCTCCCGCCGCGCCGTCGTACGGCTACCCGGGGTACCCCGGCTACGGCGGCCAGCAGCCCTGGGGCCCGGCGCCCGCCAACGGGCTGGGGACCGCGGCGATGATCCTCGGCATCATCGCGGTGGTCGGCTTCTGCATGTGGGGGCTGGGCATCATCCTGGGCATCCTCGCCCTGATCTTCGGAATCATCGGCCGGGGCCGCGCCAAGCGCGGTGAGGCGACCAACGGGGGCATGGCCCTCGCCGGGATCATCCTGGGATCCGTGTCGATCGTCATCAGCGCGGTCTTCCTCGGATTCCTGATCTGGGCCATCGCCAACGACGAGTCGGGCAGCAGCTACGACTACGACGACCCCTACGCCACGTCACTGGTCGTCGGCACCTCCCGCTGACCGACGGCGTACGGCTGCCCGTGGCCGGGCCCGGAGGACCAGGAGTCCCGGGCCCGGCCACGCGCCGTCTCACCCCGCGCGCAGCCGGGTCCGCGCCTCCATCAGCGCGAAGCCCAGCAGATTCAGACCACGCCAGGACGCCGGGTCCGCGGTGCGCGGATCGTCCTTGGTGAGCCCGATGCCCCATATCCGGTCCATCGGACTGGCCTCGACGAGCACGCGCTCACCGGTCCCCAGCAAGTACGCCCGCAGCGCCGGGTCCTGACCGAACTTGTGGACGCTGCCCTCGACGACCAGGGCGAACCTCTCCCGTGCCCACACGCCGTCGTCGAAGCCCTTGACCAGCCGGCCCACCTTCTTCGCCGCCGCCGGGCTGCTCGCCGCCACGGCCAGGGCCTCGGCCTCCGCGTCCCCGAAGAGCCTGGCCTTGCCGGCCATCATCCAGTGCTCGGCCGAGGCGTAGGTGACCGAATCGACCGTGAACGGCGCAGGCCACCACTGACTGAGGCAGCTCTCCCCGAGCCTGCCGTCCGAGCGGGGCCGATGCCCCCAGAACGGCAGGTACTTCACGCTCTCCCCGCGGGCCGTGCGCGCCAGGAGGCCGTCCATGTGTTCCTGTCCCATGGCAGCCGAGTCTGGCATCCGCCACTGACAGCCCGTACAGGGATTTCCGTACGCACGAGACACATCGTCGACAGATTCCGTCGCGTAACCAAAAGGAAACAACGGAATCACTTGTTGGTGGAGATGCCCTCTGTCAGGATCGGCACTCAATTCGACAAGAAGCTACGCCGCCCCTGGTCACGGGGCAGCGGAGGAGAACGTCATGGGCAACGCTTTCCAGGTGCGGGACCGCTTCGCCGAGGGTGCGCAGTACATCGGCGGACGGCTGCGTCCCGGAACATCGGGACGCCATCAGGACGTGGTGGACCCCGCGACGGGCTCCACGGTCCTCCGCTACGAGCTCGCGGGCACCGACGACGTCGACGCGGCCGTGGCCGCCGCCCGGGAGGCGTTCCCCGGCTGGTCCGGGCTGACCCCGGGCGAACGGTCGGAGGCGCTGCACCGCTTCGCCGCCGTGCTGGACGGGCAGGCCGACGACCTCGCGTACGCCGAATCCCTGCAGTGCGGGAAGCCGGTCAAGCTCTCCACCGAGTTCGATGTCCCGGGCACGGTCGACAACGCCTCGTTCTTCGCCGGGGCCGCCCGCCACCTCGAAGGGAAGTCGGCCGGGGAGTACAGCGGCGACCACACCTCGTACGTACGCCGCGAGGCCCTCGGCGTCATCGGCTCGATCGCACCCTGGAACTACCCGCTCCAGATGGCCGCCTGGAAGATCCTCCCGGCCGTCGCCGCGGGCAACACCATCGTGCTGAAGCCCGCCGAGATCACGCCGCTGACCTCGCTCATGTTCGCGCAGGCGGCCACGGAGGCAGGCATCCCCGACGGTGTGGTCAACATCGTCTCCGGCGCCGGCCGGGACGCGGGCGAACACCTCGTGAGCCACCCCGACGTCGTGATGACCTCCTTCACCGGCTCCACCGCCGTCGGCAAGCGGGTCGCCGCGCTCGCCACCTCCACCGTCAAGCGCCTGCACCTGGAACTCGGCGGCAAGGCGCCCTTCCTCGTCTTCGACGACGCCGATCTCGAAGCCGCGGTGCACGGAGCGGTCGCCGGAGCCCTCATCAACACGGGCCAGGACTGCACGGCCGCCACCCGCGCCTACGTCCAGCGCCCCCTGTACGACGCGTTCGTGAGCGGGGTCGCCACCCTGATGGAGAGCGTGCGGCTCGGCGACCCCTTCGACCCGGCGACCGACCTCGGTCCGCTGATCAGCCATCAGCAGCGCGACCGTGTGGCCGGATTCGTCGACCGGGCCCGGGCCTACGCCACCGTCGTCACCGGCGGCGAGGCTCCCGGGGGCGAACTGGCCGACGGCGCCTACTACCGGCCGACCCTGATCACGGGCGCCGCCCAGGACAGCGAGATCGTCAGCTCGGAGATCTTCGGCCCCGTCCTGGTCGTGCTGCCCTTCGACACCGACGACGAGGGAATCCGCCTCGCCAACGACACTCCGTACGGACTGGCAGCCTCCGCCTGGAGCACCGGCCTGTACCGGGCCAACCGCGCCACCCGTGAGCTCAGGGCGGGCTGCGTGTGGATCAACGACCACATCCCGATCATCAGCGAGATGCCGCACGGCGGATACCGCGCCAGCGGCTTCGGCAAGGACATGTCGTCGTACTCCTTCGAGGAGTACACACAGGTCAAGCACGTCATGTACGACAACACCGCGGTGGCCAGGAAGGACTGGCACCGCACCGTCTTCGGGGACCGATAGCAGCGGCCGCCGCCCGGCGGCCCCACCCACCCGGAAGGGCACACGCGTATGGAGCAGTACGAGCCCGAGCGCCTCTCCGCGCCGCAGCTGGCCGCCATGAGGCGGAGCCTCAGAGACGGCAGGGGCGCCCTCACCCGCCGTTCCCTCCTCCGGGCGTCGGGCACGGCAGCCCTCGCGCTCGGCGGCCTCGGGGCGCTGAGCGCGTGCGGCATCCCGCCCGCGGGGCGGGCAGGGGAAGCCGCGGCCTCCGACGACCACTCGGCAGCGGAGAAGCAGATCAACTTCTCCAACTGGACCGAGTACATGGACGTCAGCGAGGACGAGAAGAGCCGTCCGACCCTGGACGCGTTCACGGAACGCACCGGGATCAAGGTCAAGTACACCGAGGACATCAACGACAACGTCGAGTTCTTCGGGAAGATCAAGCCGCAGCTCGCGGCGGGCCAGGACACCGGCCGCGACATCATCATCGTGACGGACTGGCTGGCCGCACGCATCATCCGGCTCGGCTGGGCGCAGAAGCTCGACCACGCGAACCTCCCGCACGCCTTCGCCAACCTGTCGGCCCAGTTCCGCAGTCCCGACTGGGACCCGGGGCGCGCCTACTCCTATCCATGGACCGGCATCCCGGCCGTCATCGCCTACAACGAGAAGGCGACCGGCGGCCGGAAGGTCGACTCCGTCACCCAGCTGCTGGACGACCCCAGGCTCAAGGGCAAGGTCTCCTTCCTCTCCGAGATGCGCGACTCGGTCGGCATGACCCTCCTCGACATGGGCAAGGACCCGGGCGCCTTCACCGACGCCGACTTCGACGCGGCGATCGGCCGGATGCAGAAGGGCGTCGACACGAAGCAGATACGCCGCTTCACCGGCAACGACTACACCGCGGACCTGAGCAAGGGGGACATCGCGGCCTGTGTCGCCTGGGCGGGTGACATCATCCAGCTCCAGGCGGACAACCCGGCCATCAAGTTCTCCATCCCGTCAGCCGGTTACATCACGTCGAGCGACAACATGCTGGTCCCGGCCCAGGCCCGGCACAAGACGAACGCCGAGAAGCTCATGGACTACTACTACGAGCTCCCCGTCGCGGCCCAGCTCGCCGCCTACATCAACTACGTCTGCCCGGTGGACGGGGTCGCCGGCGAACTCGCGAAGATCGACGAGTCGATGGCGTCCAACACGCTGATCCTCCCCGACAAGGCGATGGCCGCGAAGTCGCGTGCCTTCCGCTCCCTCAGCACCGAGGAAGAGACGGCGTACGAGGAGAAGTTCGCCAAGCTCATCGGCGCCTGACCGGCCCGCCCCTCCCCGATCTCCTCCGACACCACCGGGACCGCGACCCATGACACAGCAGCAGACAGAGGGCGGCGACGTCCGTCTCACCGGGATCAGCAAGACCTACGGCTCCTTCACCGCAGTGCACCCCCTCGACCTCACCGTCCCGCAGGGCTCCTTCTTCGCGCTGCTCGGCGCGTCCGGCTGCGGCAAGACCACCACCCTGCGCATGATCGCGGGCCTGGAGGAGGCGACCACCGGCACGGTCTCGCTCGGCGGCCGCGACATCACCGGCCTGCCCCCGTACAAGCGGCCCGTCAACACCGTCTTCCAGAGCTACGCGCTCTTCCCGCACCTCGACGTCAGCGAGAACGTCGCCTTCGGGCTGCGCCGTCGCGGCATCAGGTCCGTGCGGAAGCAGGTGGGCGAGATGCTGGACCTCGTCCAGCTCGGCGACTTCGCCCGGCGCAAGCCGCACCAGCTCTCCGGCGGCCAGCAGCAGCGCGTCGCCGTGGCCCGCGCGCTCATCAACCACCCCCAGGTCCTCCTCCTCGACGAGCCCCTGGGCGCGCTCGACCTCAAGCTGCGGCGCCAGATGCAGCTCGAACTCAAGCGGATCCAGACCGAGGTCGGCATCACGTTCATCCACGTCACCCACGACCAGGAGGAGGCCATGACCATGGCCGACACCGTCGCGGTGATGAACGGCGGCCGCGTCGAACAGCTCGGCGCCCCCGCCGACCTCTACGAGAACCCGCGGACCACCTTCGTGGCGAACTTCCTCGGCACCTCCAACCTCATCGAGGGGGAGATCGTCTCCACGGGTACGGACGTCGTCGTCACGGCCGGCGGCGGGAAACTCAGGCTGCCCGGCGGCCGGTGCGCGTCCCCCGCGGAGACCGGGGGAAAGCTGCTCGTGGGCGTCCGCCCCGAGAAGATCTCCCTCGCCCACACCGCCGACGCGGCCGCGATACCCGACGGCCGCAACCGGGTCACCGGCCGCATCACCGACTCCAGCTTCATCGGCGTCTCCACGCAGTACGTCGTCGAGAGCCCGGCCGGCACGGCACTCCAGGTGTACGAGCAGAACATCGAGCGCGACAGCCGGCTCGTACCCGGCGCCGACGTCGTCCTGCACTGGAACCCCGAGCACACCTTCGGACTCGACGCGGACCAGTCCATCGACGCCGGCACGGAAGGCCTGGAGGAGGTGGCGTGAGCGTCACGAAGGCGCCACCCGCGCCGGAGGCGGAAGTCCGCAAGCCGTCCACCCGCAGGCGGCTCGTCCCCTACTGGCTGCTGCTCCCCGGCATCCTGTGGCTGGTCGTGTTCTTCGCGCTGCCGATGGTCTACCAGGCGTCGACCTCCGTGCAGACGGGATCCCTGGAGCAGGGCTTCGAGGTCACCTGGCACTTCAGGACGTACTGGGACGCCCTGGCCGACTACTACCCGCAGTTCGTCAGGTCCCTGCTGTACGCCGGCACCGCCACGCTCCTGTGTCTGCTGCTCGGCTACCCGCTCGCCTATCTGATCGCCTTCAGGGCGGGCCGCTGGCGCAACCTGGTGCTCGTGCTGGTCGTCGCGCCGTTCTTCACCAGCTTCCTGATCCGGACACTGGCCTGGAAGACGATCCTCGCGGACGGCGGCGCGGTCGTCGACGTGCTCGACGGCCTGCACGTCCTGGACGTCACCGCCTGGCTCGGCTGGACCGAGAACAACCGGGTCCTCGCCACCCCCATGGCCGTCGTCTGCGGTCTGACGTACAACTTCCTCCCGTTCATGATCCTTCCGCTCTACACCTCGCTGGAACGGATCGACGGCCGGCTGCACGAGGCCGCGGGCGACCTGTACGCCACTCCCGCCACCACCTTCCGCAAGGTGACGCTGCCGCTCTCCATGCCCGGGGTCGTCTCCGGCACCCTGCTGACGTTCATCCCGGCCAGCGGCGACTACGTCAACGCGGAGCTCCTCGGCTCCACCGACACCAAGATGGTCGGCAGCGTCATCCAGACCCAGTTCCTGCGGGTCCTGGACTACCCGACGGCGGCCGCGCTCTCGTTCATCCTCATGGCGGTCGTCCTGATCGTGGTCACCGTCTACATCCGCCGCTCCGGGACGGAGGACCTGGTCTGATGCCCGTACTCCGTATGCTCCGCCGGAACCTGGTCGTGATCGCGGGTCTGCTGACCCTGGCCTACATGATCCTGCCGAACATCGTCGTGATGGTCTTCTCCCTCAACCGGCCCGTGGGGCGTTTCAACTACGCCTGGCAGGAGTTCTCCCTGGACGCGTGGAAGGATCCCTGCGGCGTCGCCGACCTCTGCGGTTCGCTCTCGCTCTCGCTGCGGATCGCGGTCTGGGCGACCGTCGGGGCCACCGTCCTCGGCACGATGATCGCCTTCGCGCTGGTCCGCTACCGCTTCCGGGCGCGCGGCGCGGTCAACTCCCTGATCTTCCTGCCGATGGCGATGCCCGAGGTCGTCATGGCGGCGTCGCTGCTCACGCTCTTCCTCAACATGGGCGCCCAACTCGGCTTCTGGACCGTTCTCATCGCCCACATCATGTTCTGTCTCAGCTTCGTGGTGACGGCGGTCAAGGCGCGTGTGATGTCGATGGACCCGAGGCTGGAGGAGGCCGCCCGCGATCTGTACGCGGGGCCCGTGCAGACATTCGTCCGGGTGACGCTCCCGATCGCCGCCCCCGGAATCGCCGCGGGAGCGCTGCTCGCCTTCGCGCTCTCCTTCGACGATTTCATCATCACCAATTTCAACGCGGGCTCCACGGTGACGTTCCCCATGTTCGTCTGGGGTTCGGCGCAGCGTGGAACACCCGTGCAGATCAATGTCATCGGCACGGCCATGTTCGTCCTCGCCGTGGCGCTGGTTCTCGTCGGACAGCTCATCGCGAACCGGCGCAAGAGCAACGCGGGACATTAGAAGTCGAAGGAGTTGGAAGCCATGGCGCCGGATGCCATGCGTACTGCCGCACACTCGCTCGCCGAAGCGCGCCCTCTGTCCTACTGGCTCGACGACCCGGGAAAGCCGGAAGCCCGCCCCGCCCTGACCGGCGACGAGCGGTGCGATCTCCTGGTCGTCGGCGGCGGTTACAGCGGACTGTGGACCGCGCTCATCGCCAAGGAACGCGACCCCGGGCGCGATGTCGTCCTCATCGAGGGCCACGAGGTGGGCTGGGCCGCTTCGGGCCGCAACGGCGGCTTCTGCGCCGCCTCGCTCACCCATGGCCTGGCCAACGGTCTGGAACGCTGGCCGGACGAGATCGCGAAGCTGGAGGAGCTGGGCGCGCGGAATCTCGACGCCATCGAGGCGGCCGTCGCCCGCTACTCCCTCGACTGCGAGTTCGAGCGCACCGGTGAGATCGACGTGGCGACCCAGCCCCATCAGCTGGCCGAGCTGCGGGAATGGCACCGCCGGGCCGGGGACCTGGGCCTCGGGGACCTCGAGTTCCTGGACCGCGACCAGGTGCGCGCGGAAGTCGACTCACCGACATTCCTGGGCGGACTGCTGGACCGGCGCGGCGTCGCCATGCTGCACCCGGCGAAGCTCGCCTGGGGCCTGAAGGAAGCGTGCGCCGGTCTCGGTGTACGGATCTACGAGCGCACCCCGGGCCTCGACATCGCCCGGTCGGGCGCGAGCACGGCGGTGCGCACGCCGTACGGCAGGGTGTTCGCCCGCGACGTCGCGCTCGGTACGAACATCTTCCCGTCGCTGGTGAGGCGGGTGCGGCCGTACACGGTCCCGGTGTACGACTACGCGCTGATGACGGAGCCGCTGAGCGCGGATCAGCTCGCCTCGGTCGGCTGGCACAACCGCCGGGGGCTGGGGGACAGCGCCAACCAGTTCCACTATTTCCGGCTCTCCGCGGACAACCGGATCCTGTGGGGCGGATACGACGCCGTGTATCCGTACGGCGGCCGGCTGGATTCGTCGCTGGACCAACGGCCGGAGACCTTCCTGAAACTCGCCGGGCAGTTCTTCGAGTGCTTTCCCCAATTGTCCGGCGTGCGTTTCAGCCATGCCTGGGGCGGTGCGATCGACACGTGTTCCCGGTTCTCCGCCTTCTTCGGTACGGCCCGTCGCGGCCGGGTGGCGTACGCCGCCGGGTACACAGGACTGGGCGTCGGAGCCACGCGCTTCGGAGCCGAGGTCATGCTCGACCTCCTCTCGGGGCGGGACACCGGGCGGACCGCGCTCGGCATGGTCCGCAGCAAGCCGATGCCCTTCCCGCCGGAGCCGTTCGCCTGGACCGGGATCGAGCTCACCAAGAGGTCCCTCGCCCGGGCGGACAGCCACGGCGGGCACCGCAACCTGTGGCTGCGGACCATGGACCGGCTGGGGCTCGGCTTCGACAGCTGAGCCCGGCCCGGGGCTGGTGGTGGGGGCGGCGATTCCCCGAAGGGAATGGTCCGTGGCCGCCCCCACAGCTACAACGGGTACGTGGACTTTCCCCGCGCGCTTCGCGAACGCCGTACCCGCCTGCACGTCAGCCAACTCGACCTGGCGCTGCGGGCGGGCACGACCCAGCGCCACCTCAGCTTCATCGAATCGGGCAGGTCGGTACCCGGCCGGAACATGGTGGTGCGGCTGACCGAGTCGCTGGAGCTGCCGCTGAGGGAGCGCAACGAACTGCTGCTGGCCGCCGGTTACGCGCCGGCCTATCCCGAGAGCGCGTTGGACGACCCGGTGCTGGCCCCCGTCCGTACGGCCATCGACCACATCCTCCGCGGGTACCTGCCCTACCCCGCGCTGGTGGTGGACCGCCGGGGTGATCTCATCGCCGCGAACACCGCGTTCGACCTGATCACCGAAGGTGCCGCGCCGGAGCTGCTCGGCCCGGGAACGAACGTCTACCGCCTCGCACTGCACCCCGACGGCGTGGCGCCCCGCATCCGCAACCTGGCCGAATGGGCGCGCCACATCCTGGCGCGCCTCGGCCACCAGCCGGAGCTGCGGGACGAGCTCTCCGGTTACGTCCCCGAGCTCGGGCCGTCCGCCGGGCAGCTCGGCTTCGCGGTTCCGCTCCGGCTGCGGTCCTCCTGCGGTGAGCTGCGCCTGATGACGACGGTGACGACCTTCGCCACCGCCGTCGACGTGACGCTTGCCGAGCTGAAGCTCGAAGCCTTCCTGCCCGCCGACCAGCCGACGGCCGACGCGCTCCGGGCGGCCGCCGGGCCGAGGGCGCAGGCTGCTGCCGGTCAGGCCCCGGGGAACATGTAGTCGGCCTCGATGCGGCCGTCGTCGTCCAGGACCAGGATCTCCGAGCCGCCTCCCACGACATCGCCGGTCGCCTCGACCACCGTCTCCCAGCCGAAGTGGACGACGCCGTGGAGACGCATCGCATCGGTGCGGCGCCTGAACGTGAAGCCCTTCTTCTCGACGAACTGCTCGTAGCTCCGGGCCACTCGGGACTCGATCGCGTCGTGACCCTGAGCCTCCAGGGCCGTGTGCGCGAAACCGAGTTCCTCGGCGATCTCACGGATCTCCGCCGGCGGCCGGAGGATGTGGGTGCCGTTCCCGGCCCACAGCCGCTCGACGGCCGCGCGTCGTGCGGCCGCGTCCGGCTCCGTCCACTGGGCCAGGTAGCGGTCGGCCAGGGCCTGCGCGTCGATTTCGATCATGTGGGTCTCCTTGGCGGGTGAGTGTCCGGGACCAGATCCTGCGACGCGCGGCGGCGACCGCCAATTCCCCCCGGGGAATGGCACGACCGCCCTCCGGACACGGACGCCGCACCGACGTGACCGGGCTCACTGTCGCCGGGGCCCCGACCCGCGTCATGATCCGGCTCCGCCCCCCTCTCCTTCCTGTACGCACCGGCATCAGCCGCCGGTGTCCACAGGGAAGGGAAGGTGGCTCATGGCCCGCACGGGGGCGGAAGCCGCGATCGTCTGGCTCGCATCGGTGGCACCGGATCCGAGGGCCTGCCGGAGGGAGTGGGAGCGCAACCCCAAGGGGATGGCGCTCCTTCCCGCCGGAAGGCTCTGGGACGTGCTGCTCGTTCCGGGGGAGCTGGGCTATCCCACGCTCGATGTACTGACCCGGCTCCTCGACAGGCCGGGGCCCGTCCTCGCGGACTTCGGCGCGTCCCGGATGGGCTTCTTCGTGCCCCCCGGGACGGCCGCCCGCTGGGTCGGGACGGGCATCCGCGGGGTGGGCGACGGGACGTGGATCGTCGTGCCCCGGCCGGGCAGCACCGTGGGCGGAGCGCGATGGCTGATCCCGCCGGACGGCTCGGGCACGCTCACCGACGCGACCCTCCTGGAACTGGCCCTGCACGAGGCCGCGGCGGCCAGGGGCGCGCGCGGCGGCGGGTGAGGAACCGCCAGAGGTCTTGACAACCTGATTGGTCTGGACCATGTTGTGCACCACTCAATTCCCCCCGGCACGGAGGCTGTTGTGGAACGCACAGGATCCAGACCACCCGTCCGTCTCTCCGGACCCGCCGCGGTCCTCTCCGCCGTGCTGCTCGCCGCCGGCGCCCTGGTCGCCACGGCGCCGGCCGCCGGAGCGGCCGACGTGGATCTGGCGAGCAACGGCGGCTTCGAGGCGGGACTGGAGGGCTGGAGCTGCACCGGCGGCAGCGGTGCGGCCGTCAGCGCGCCCGTGCACAGCGGCACTTCGGCGCTCAAGGCGACACCGGCGGGCAGTGACAACGCCCGCTGCTCCCAGACGGTGACCGTGAAACCCGACTCCACCTACACGCTGGGCGCGTGGGTGCAGGGCAGCTACGTCTATCTCGGGGCGTCCGGCACCGGGACCACCGACGTCTCCACCTGGACCCAGTCCGCCGGTGCGTACAAACAGCTCACCACCAGCTTCCGGACCGGCCCCGCGACCACGTCGGTGACGGTCTACACCCACGGCTGGTACGGCACCCCCGCCTACCACGCCGACGACCTCACCCTGACCGGACCGGGCGGTGACCCCGTCACCGTGCCCGCCACCCCCACCGGACTGCGGGCCGGCACGGCCACCGCGTCCTCCGTCCCGCTGTCCTGGTCGGCGTCCGCCGGAGCCACCGGCTACCGCGTCTACCGCGGCGGTACGAAGATCCTGGACACCACCGGAACCTCGGCGACCGTCACCGGGCTGACCGCCTCGTCCGCGTACAGCTTCCAGGTCAGCGCGGTCAACGCCGCGGGTGAGTCGGCGAAGTCGGCGGCCGTGGGTGTCACCACCGCCACGGGCGGCGGGGGAGGGGGCGACGCCGGCCTCCCGGCCCACGCCCTCGTCGGCTATCTCCACTCCAGCTTCGCCAACGGCTCCGGATACACGCGGCTGTCCGACGTCCCCGACTCGTGGGACGTCATCAACCTCGCCTTCGGCGAGCCGACGTCCGTGACGTCCGGTGACATCCGCTTCTCGCTCTGCCCCGTGGCCGAGTGCCCGGGCGTGGAGAGCGAGGCGGAGTTCAAGGCCGCGGTCAAGGCCAAGCAGGCCGCGGGCAAGAAGGTCCTGATCTCCATCGGTGGCCAGAACGGCCAGGTCCAGCTGGGCTCGACCGCCGCCCGCGACACCTTCGTCTCCTCGGTGTCCAAGATCATCGACACCTACGGTCTGGACGGCCTGGACATCGACTTCGAGGGCCACTCGCTCTCGCTGAACACCGGTGACACCGACTTCCGCAGCCCGACGACCCCGGTGATCGTGAACCTGATCTCCGCGGTCAAGTCCCTCAAGGCCAAGTACGGCGACGACTTCGTCCTCACCATGGCCCCCGAGACCTTCTTCGTGCAGCTCGGCTACCAGTACTACGGATCCGGGCCCTGGGGCGGCCAGGACCCGCGCGCCGGCGCCTACCTGCCCGTCATCCACGCCCTGCGTGACGACCTCACCCTGCTGCACGTCCAGGACTACAACTCGGGTTCGATCATGGGCCTGGACAACCAGTACCACTCGATGGGCGGCGCCGACTTCCACATCGCCATGACCGACATGCTGCTCACCGGCTTCCCGGTCGCGGGTGACCGGACCAAGGTCTTCCCGGCGCTCCGTCCCGAGCAGGTCGCCTTCGGCCTTCCGGCCTCCACCCAGGCCGGCAACGGCCACACCTCACCGGCCGAGGTCACCAAGGCGCTGAACTGCCTGACCAGGAAGACCGACTGCGGCTCGTACCAGACCCACGGCACCTGGTCGGGGCTGCGGGGGCTCATGACGTGGTCCATCAACTGGGACCGCTTCAACAACTGGGAGTTCTCGAAGAACTTCGACGCCTACTTCGGCGGCTGAGCGTTCCCGCCGCCCGCCCGCAGGGCGAGCAGGAGCAACCCGCCGACGCACCAGCCGGCCACCACGTCCAGCGGCCAGTGGTAGCCGCGCAGCACCAGACCGACGCTCGTCGCCGCCGTGAGCAGAACGGCGGCGGCGGGCGTCACCCATGACCGCTTCAGGTGCGGGGCCAGCAGCAGGGCCGCCGCCCCGTAGGCCACCATCGCCGTCGTCGTGTGACCCGACGGGTAGTAACCCGTCGCCTCGGTCAGCGGACCCTGACGGTCCGTCCACAGCTTGAGCGGGACGACGAGCGCCGGGACGGCCGCCATGGCCAGGACGGCGCACACGGCCGCACGCCTGGCGCGGCGGAACCAGGCGAGGAGGACCGCGCAGGCCAGCACGGGAAGGGCGACCTGCATGTTGCCGAGATCGGCGAAGAGGTCCGCGAGCGGGGCGGGTCCCCGCCCGGCCAGCTCCAGGCCGAGGCGCTCGTCGGGACCCAGCAGCGGGCCGTCGGCCAGCACCTGCCAGGTGATCACGAGGAAGAGTGTCAGAAGGGCGCCGGCGGGAACGAGAAGAACCGGCCACCGGGGAACAGGGGGGAGTGTTCCGAGGTGGCCGGTCGGATCGGTTTGCCGCGCGCCCCGGGGGGTATGGGGCGAGCGGCCATCCGATCGGTGAGGAGTCCCGGAGCCCGAAGCTCCAGCGGTGTGCGCGATGGCACGGCCGGTACGGCGCTGGGGGAGCCCCGGCCCGGCATCACCCGCAGTCCCCTGCGGGCGGGGTGTTTCTCTCATCTGGGGAAACCGTACGTCAGAGGAAGGAGGCACCGGAAGTGACAACGGTATCCCGCCATGGCCCCCGCACACCTTCTTCACACGCCCTCACCCGGGCCCCGGTCGCCGCCGCCGGGGACGGCGGCGACGACCGGACCGTTCGTACGCGTCAGAGCCGCGCGAACGCCTGCTCGATGATGTCCAGGCCCTCGTTCAGCAGGTCCTCACCGATGACGAGCGGCGGCAGGAAGCGCAGGACGTTGCCGTAGGTGCCACAGGTCAGCACCAGCAGACCCTCCGCGTGACAGGCCTTGGCCAGTGCCCCCGCGGCGGCCGCGTCGGGCTCCTTCGTGCCGGACTTCACCAGCTCGATCGCGATCATGGCGCCACGGCCGCGGATGTCCCCGATGATGTCGCCGTTCGGGAGCTTCGACCGCATCTCGGCGAGGCGGCCCTTCATGACCTCCTCGATGCGCCGCGCCTTCCCGTTCAGGTCCAGCTCGCGCATCGTCTCGATGGCACCGAGCGCACCCGCGCAGGCCACCGGGTTCCCGCCGTACGTCCCGCCGAGGCCGCCGGCGTGGGCGGCGTCCATGATCTCGGCGCGGCCGGTCACGGCGGAGAGCGGGAGGCCGCCCGCGATGCCCTTGGCCGTGGTGATCAGGTCGGGCACGATGCCCTCGTCCTCGCAGGCGAACCACTGGCCGGTGCGGCAGAAGCCGGACTGGATCTCGTCCGCGACGAAGACGATGCCGTTCTCCTTCGCGAACTGCGCGATCGCCGGGAGGAAGCCCTTGGCCGGCTCGATGAAGCCGCCCTCGCCGAGGACCGGCTCGATGATGATCGCGGCGACGTTGTCCGCGCCGATCTGCTTGGTGATCTCGTCGATGGCCTGCGCGGACGCCTCGGCGCCGGCGTTCTCCGCGCCGGTCGGCCAGCGGTAGCCGTACGCCACCGGCACGCGGTACACCTCGGGCGCGAAGGGACCGAAGCCCTGCTTGTACGGCATGTTCTTCGCCGTCAGCGCCATCGTGAGGTTCGTCCGGCCGTGGTAGCCGTGGTCGAAGACGACGACCGCGGTGCGCTTGGTGTACGCACGGGCGATCTTCACCGCGTTCTCGACGGCCTCGGCGCCCGAGTTGAACAGCGCCGACTTCTTGGCGTGGTCGCCCGGCGTCAGCTCGGCGAGCTGCTCGCAGACCTCGACGTACCCCTCGTACGGCGTGACCATGAAACAGGTGTGGGTGAAGTCGGCGAGCTGCGCCGAGGCGCGGCGTACGACGGCCTCGGCGGAGGCGCCCACCGAGGTCACGGCGATACCGGAACCGAAGTCGATCAGCCGGTTGCCGTCCACGTCCTCGATGATTCCGCCGCCCGCCCGAGCGGTGAAGACCGGCAGCGTGGAACCCACACCTGCGGCGACCGCCGCGACACGGCGGGCCTGCAGCTCGGCCGACTTCGGGCCGGGGATGGCGGTGACGACGCGGCGCTCCTGCGGGATGTCGGACATGCGGGGCTCCTGGGGGTGTTTCGGACGCTTATGTTTCTGCAGGCTAGGGGCGGGTGCGGGCAGCGGTCATGCTCCGATCGGGAGTGGTGGGGGCGTGTCCTTGTCCGCGACGGACAGATGCCCTGGCGACGTCCCCGGCGGCGCCCCCGCCGGGTCATCCGGCCGCATGGCTGAACTCCCCGTGCCCGGGCACTAGATTGGCCGTGCAGAAGGCGGGACCTGGCTGGTCAGGGGGCAGCGGTTCATGGACACCGAAGGCACGTACGACGCACGCGGCACGGGCGCGGACCGGGTGCCCCGTCCGGCTGGGCCACCACCCACGGCGCCACCGCCCCCCGCGTATGCCCCGCACCCCCGGCGCCCGCCCACGGCGGAAGCCGGCGTCGAGGAATGGCTGCGCACCCCCCGCCCCGTGCGGGAACCGGGCGTATGGCGCTACGGGCACACCCCGCGCCCGCCCGAGAAGCCCGAGGGGGTGTCCGACCGCTCGCTGCTGGTCGGGGTGCTCATCTCCGTACTCAGCGGGCTGCTCCTCTGGTCGCTCTGGCGCAACGGGTACATCCCCTACCGGCTCGTCCCGCTGAAACTGTTCACCCCCGGCGACTGGTGGTACGCCGGTACGTTCGGCGGGCCCCGGACGATCGAGGGCGCCGACGCCCTCACGGTCTACGAGGCCGTCCTCTTCGGGCTGCTGGTCTACGGCTGCGCGCGGCTGGGCAACTGGTCCGAGATCTTCCGGCGCCACGTCGCCGGCCGGGGGCAGCCCTTCCTGGGGCTGGCCACCGCCGCCGGAGGGGCCCTCGCCGAGCTCCTCGTGTGGAAGGACGCCGTGCCGCTCGTCCGGCCGGTGCTGATCCTCGTCGCCTCGGTCGCGGGCGGTGAGATCTACCAGAGCCAGGCCGTCGTCAACGTGATCTACACCCTGATCGCCCTCGGGGTGCTCTGGCCCTTCGCCCGCCTGGGCCACTGGCGCGGGCTCCTCGCCGACCGGTTCGGGAAGGGCGCCGCCACGGCGTCCGAGGCCCCTTCCTCGCCCCCGGACGCCCCCACCCCCGAGCAGTGGCCCGAGCTCCGCGCGGCGGGCCGGACGGACGCCGCCGAGGCCCTCACCGCCGAGGTGCGCACCGGCGGCGCCGCCGGTGCGCAGGACGGCATCGGTGAGCGCGGCGAGGCGCTCCGGGTTGCCCCGGCCCACGTCCCAGGCGTGGCGCAGGCGCGCGACGTCGACGTCGTTCATGCGGCCGGTGCGCCCCTCGGCGGTGAGGGCCTCGGCGGCGTCCGTCCGGCCCGCCGCGCGGAGCTCGGGCCACTGCTCGGGGGTGGGGGCCGGGGGGAACCCCGGACGGTTGGGCGGGCCCCGGACGATCGAGGGCGCCGACGCCCTCACGGTCTACGAGGCCGTCCTCTTCGGGCTGCTGGTCTACGGCTGCGCGCGGCTGGGCAACTGGTCCGAGATCTTCCGGCGCCACGTCGCCGGCCGGGGGCAGCCCTTCCTGGGGCTGGCCACCGCCGCCGGAGGGGCCCTCGCCGAGCTCCTCGTGTGGAAGGACGCCGTGCCGCTCGTCCGGCCGGTGCTGATCCTCGTCGCCTCGGTCGCGGGCGGTGAGATCTACCAGAGCCAGGCCGTCGTCAACGTGATCTACACCCTGATCGCCCTCGGGGTGCTCTGGCCCTTCGCCCGCCTGGGCCACTGGCGCGGGCTCCTCCTCTTGGCGCTCTGTCGCAACGGGAACATCCCCTACCGGCTCGTCCCGCTGAAACTGTTCACCCCCGGCGACTGGTGGTACGCCGGTACGTTCGGCGGGGCCCCGGCCATCGGGGGGGCCCGCGCCCCCCCCCTCGGGCGCCCGGGACCTGCCGCGCCGCACAGCCCGGCACGATCTGCTCACCGGCCAGGTCCGTCTCGGCAGCTGCGCCGACGACCCGCACAACCCGTACGCCAGGCGCGGCTCCGGACTCGCCCTGGAACCCGCGCTGCTCGGCACCTCGCTGCTCGCGGTCGGGCCGCCCGGAGCCGGCAAGTCCGCCCGCGAGCAGCGAGGTGCCGAGCAGCGCGGGTTCCAGGGCGAGTCCGGAGCCGCGCCTGGCGTACGGGTTGTGCGGGTCGTCGGCGCAGCTGCCGAGACGGACCTGGCCGGTGAGCAGATCGTGCCGGGCTGTGCGGCGCGGCAGGTCCCGGGCGCCCGAGGGGTGGAGCGCGGCGGCTCCGACCGCGAGCACCGCGGTCCGGCCGGCGACGTGGCGCCGGAAGATCTCGGACCAGTTGCCCAGCCGCGCGCAGCCGTAGACCAGCAGCCCGAAGAGGACGGCCTCGTAGACCGTGAGGGCGTCGGCGCCCTCGATCGTCCGGGGCCCGCCGAACGTACCGGCGTACCACCAGTCGCCGGGGGTGAACAGTTTCAGCGGGACGAGCCGGTAGGGGATGTACCCGTTGCGCCAGAGCGACCAGAGGAGCAGCCCGCTGAGTACGGAGATGAGCACCCCGAGGGCGATCAGGGTGTAGATCACGTTGACGACGGCCTGGCTCTGGTAGATCTCACCGCCCGCGACCGAGGCGACGAGGATCAGCACCGGCCGGACGAGCGGCACGGCGTCCTTCCACACGAGGAGCTCGGCGAGGGCCCCTCCGGCGGCGGTGGCCAGCCCCAGGAAGGGCTGCCCCCGGCCGCGGGGGTGGAACAGTTCCGGGGGCGTTCCCCGGGGTGCCGGCGCTCCGCGAGCTCCTGGACGGAGACGTCGCCGCCCTCGACGCGCTCCGGGCGGAAGCCTGGCCCCTACCCCCCCCCCCGGCCCCGGGGGGGAAAAGTTTCCGGGGGGCGGGGGGGGGTGGTGCTACGCCTGGGACGTGGGCCGGGGCAACCCGGAGCGCCTCGCCGCGCTCACCGATGCCGTCCTGCGCACCGGCGGCGCCGCCGCGCTCCACCCCTCGGGCGCCCGGGACCTGCCGCGCCGCACAGCCCGGCACGATCTGCTCACCGGCCAGGTCCGTCTCGGCAGCTGCGCCGACGACCCGCACAACCCGTACGCCAGGCGCGGCTCCGGACTCGCCCTGGAACCCGCGCTGCTCGGCACCTCGCTGCTCGCGGTCGGGCCGCCCGGAGCCGGCAAGTCCGCCCGGCTGGTGCGCCCGGTCGTGGAATCGCTCGCCCTGCAGGCGCTCGCCGGCCGGACCGCGGTGCTCGCGGTCGGAGCCGCCGGGGCCGAGCCCGGCCCCGACGACGCCTTCGACGTCGTGGTGCGGATCGGGGATCCGGCCTCCGCGCACGACTTCGACCTGTACGGCGGCACGACCGACCCCGACGAGGCCGCGAGCGTGCTCGCGGAAGGGCTGGTCGGCGACGTGACCCACCTGGACAGCAGGCGCGCCGCCACCGTGCTCGCCCAGCTGCTCGGCCCCTACCGCGCGGTCCACGGGCACTTCCCCGGGGTGCCGGCGCTCCGCGAGCTCCTGGACGGAGACGTCGCCGCCCTCGACGCGCTCCGGGCGGCTCTCGGAGCAGGCGGCCACCAGGCCATGCTGCGCGAGCTGGACGCCCGCACCCGGCAGAAGGGCGGGGCGGGAGACCCGGGGCCGGTGCTCGCCGACCGGATCGCGCTCCTCGACCGGCCCGCGTTCGCACCGTTCTTCGCCACCGGGGCGGGGGCCCGGCCGTTCTCGCTGCGGTCCCTCGAACACCTGCCGCTCCGGGTCAGGATCGACCTTCCCGAGCGGGCGCACGCCGAGGCGTCACGGCTGCTCACCCGGCTGGTCCTCGCCCAGTTCACCGCGATCGCCGCCGCCCGCACCGACCGGACGCTCTTCGTCTGCCTGGTGCTGGACGACGCCACGCACGCCGTCACCCCGGAGACCGTCCGGGGCGTCCGGAGACTGCGGTCGGTCAACGCCGGAGCGGTCCTGACCCTGCGCACCGTCGACGACGTCCCCGAGGGACTGCACACCGCCCTCCTCGGCGCGGTCGGCTGCCGCATGGCCTTCAGCGGGGTCACCACCTGGGACGGAAAGCGCTTCTCCGAGGTCTGGGGCAAGGAGTGGGTGGAGACCCGCGAGGTCGCCCAGCACGCGGTCTTCGCGGACCAGCCGTTCACCCGCGCCCTGCACGGGCTGCGCAAGCTCGTCACCGGCAAGGCCGTGACGAGGGACGCGGTGACCGTGCGGCGGGTCGAGCGGGAGCGCTG
Organism: Streptomyces sp. QL37; assembly: GCF_002941025.1. Classification (NCBI taxonomy): domain Bacteria; kingdom Bacillati; phylum Actinomycetota; class Actinomycetes; order Kitasatosporales; family Streptomycetaceae; genus Streptomyces; species Streptomyces sp. QL37. The sequence continues at coordinate 6,039,742 of NZ_PTJS01000001.1, forward strand.
GTCCGCCTCGGAGCTGGCGTACGAGCTGCCGGCGGGCCACGCGGTCCTGTCGCTGACGACGGTGGACGGCGAGCACGCGCCGCCGCTCCTGGTGGAGCTGGGCGGCTGAGCGGGGCCACGAGGTTACGGGGACCCTGCCGCCCTGGCAGAATTGGCCCCGTCCGTCTGTACGGGGCGGCGCATTCGAGCCGTTCGCGCAGAGCGGCGCCATCGAGCCGCCCGCCCGGGCGGTGCCATCGACTCCAGAGGTCCGGCGGTCCCATGCCACCCACTCTCGCCTCCCTCGTCCAGCACTCGGCGCTCAAGCTCACCGTCCGGGCCGGCGCCGACCGGCTCTCCACCCCCGTGCGCTGGGCGCACGCGAGCGAGCTCGCCGACCCCGTCCCGTACATGGACGGCGGCGAGCTGCTCCTCGTCACCGCGACCAACCTCGACGCCCGGGACCCGGGGACGATGCGCCGGTACGTACAGCGGCTGGCCGGTGCGGGGATCGCGGGCCTCGGTTTCGCCGTGGGGGTCACCTACGACGAGATCCCGCCGGCGCTCGTGGACGCCGCCGAGGAAGCCGGGCTGCCGCTCCTGGAGGTCCCCCGGCGCACTCCGTTCCTGGCCATCAGCAAGGCGGTGTCCGCCGCGATCGCGGCGGACCAGTACCGGTCGGTCACGGCCGGCTTCGACGCCCAGCGGGAACTGACCCGGGCGGCGGTCGCCGGGGACGGGCCCGCGGAGCTGCTCACCCGCCTCGCCGCGCACGTCGACGGGTGGGCCGCCCTGTACGACTCCTCGGGCGCCGTCGTCGCCGCCGCGCCGGACTGGGCGGCACGCCGCGCGGCCCGGCTCGCCCCCGAGGTGGAGCGGCTCAGGGACCGCCCCTCCCCGGCGAGCGTGGTGGTGGGCGACAGCGAGAGCGACGACCGGGTCGAGCTCCAGTCCCTGGGTGCCGGCCGCCGGAACCGCGGTGCGCTGGCCGTCGGCACAGGTGCGGCGCTCGGCACGGCCGAGCGCTACGCGGTGCACTCCGCGGTCGCCCTGCTGACCCTGACCACGGCCCGCTCCCGCGCGCTCCAGGGCGCGGAGCAGCGCCTCGGCGCCGCGATCCTGCGCATGCTGCTGGCGGGGGAGCCGGACCACGCCCGGGCCGTCGCCGGGGACCTCTACGGCGGGCTGCTCGACGCCCCCTTCCGGCTCCTGATCGCGGAGTCGCAGGCGCCCGCCGGGACGGAGTTGCTCGCCGAGGCGATGGAGGCCGCCGCCTCCCGGTCCGGCGAGAACCTCCTGATGGTGCCCGAAGGGGAACGCCTCGTGGTGCTGGCCGCGGACGGGGGCGCGGCCGTCGAAGCCGGCGCGGCCCACGCCAGGGCCGCGGGCGACCCGCCGGTGCGCGAACCGGGCGGCGACGACACCGACGTGGTCGTCGGCATGTCCGCCCCCTCCGGGCCGATCGCCGTATCCGCCGCGTACAAGCAGGCCGAACAGGCGCTCTCGGTCGCCCGCCGCCGCGGCAGGACCATGGTCGAACACGAGGAGCTCGCGGCCGGCTCCGTCCTGCCGCTCCTCGCCGACGACGCCGTAAGGGCCTTCGCCGACGGGATGCTCCGGCCGCTGCAGGAACACGACGCGAAGGGCCGCGGCGATCTGGTCGCCTCCCTCCGCGCCTGGCTCTCCCGGCACGGGCAATGGGACGCCGCCGCAGCCGACCTGGGCGTCCACCGCCACACCCTGCGCTACCGGATGCGCCGGGTGGAGGAGATCCTGGGCCGCTCGCTCGACGACCCGGACGTCCGGATGGAGCTGTGGCTGGCCCTCAAGGCGACGGCCGCCTCCTCGGGGGCGCAGTAACTCCTGCCGGCTACGACAAACCGGCGTACCGGCCCTCCGTTCCACTCCACGGCGGACAAGCCTCATCCGCACCGGACCGCCCTACGGTGGGGCCGACGGGTGCCCTCGTGGCGCTCGGCGATCGTCGTTCACCACCCCCGAAGGGCCGGTACCGCCATGACTTCCACCCACGCCTTCTGGCTGGCCGGCCGCCAGGCCACCGGCGAGGAAAGCTTCGACGTCACCAACCCCTGGGACGGCCGTCTCGTCGGCACGGTCGCCGTGCCGACCGACGCCCAGGTCGAGGAGGCGGTCGCCGCCGCCCACGCCGTGCGCGAGGAGTTCGCCGCGACCCCGGCGCACGTGCGGGTCGCCGCGCTCGACCACGTCGTACGCCGCCTCACCGAGCGCACCGAGGAGATCGCCCAGCTGATCTCCGCCGAGAACGGCAAGCCCATCAAGTGGGCCCGCGGTGAGGTCGGCCGCGCCGTCTCCGTCTTCCGGTTCGCCGCCGAGGAGGCCCGCCGCTTCAACGGCGGCGACGCCCAGCGGCTCGACACGGACGCCGGCGGGACCGGCCGTCTCGGACTGACGCGGCGCTTCCCGCGCGGCCCGGTCCTCGGCATCGCGCCCTTCAACTTCCCGCTCAACCTGAGCGCCCACAAGGTCGCCCCGGCCATCGCCGTCGGTGCGCCGATCATCCTGAAGCCGGCCCCGGCCACCCCGATCTCGTCCCTGATCCTGGGCGAGCTGCTGGCCGAGACGGACCTGCCGGCCGGTTCCTGGTCCGTGCTGACCGTGCCCAACGACAAGATGCCCGCCCTGGTCCAGGACGAGCGGCTGCCGGTGATCTCCTTCACCGGATCCGGGCCGGTCGGCTACTCGATCATGGAGTCCGTGCCGCGCAAGCACTGCACCCTGGAGCTCGGCGGCAACGGCGCCGCGGTCGTCCTCGGTGACTACGCCTCCGAGGAGGACCTGGACTGGGCCGCGACCCGTATCGCGACCTTCTCCAACTACCAGGGCGGCCAGTCCTGCATCTCGGTGCAGCGCGTGATCGCCGACGCCACCGTCTACGACCGGCTCGTCCCGAAGATCGTCGCGGCCGTCGAGGCCCTGGTGACCGGTGATCCGTCCGACGCGGCCACCGACGTCGGCCCGCTGGTCAGCGAGGACGCCGCCCGCCGCGTCGAGTCCTGGGTCGACGAGGCCGTCACCGCCGGAGCCACGCTGCTGACCGGAGGCAAGCGCGACGGAGCCACCTACGCCCCGACGGTCCTCACCGACCTGCCGGACACCACGACGATCGCCTGCGAGGAGATCTTCGGCCCGGTCCTCCACGTCCAGAGGACCGAGGGCGAGGCCGAGGCGTTCGCCGCCGTCAACGCGTCCAAGTACGGACTGCAGGCGGGTGTCTTCACCCACGACCTGCAGACCGCCTTCCGCGCCCACCGCGCCCTGGAGGTGGGCGGCGTGATCATCGGCGACGTGCCCTCCTACCGCGCCGACCAGATGCCGTACGGCGGCGCCAAGCAGTCCGGTGTGGGCCGCGAGGGCGTGCGCTACGCCATGGACGACTACACCTACGAGCGGGTGCTGGTGCTCACCGGCCTGGCGCTGTAGCCGGCCACCCGCGGCGGACCGGCCGGAGCCCACTGTGCGGGGGCTCCGGCCGCTTCCGTTCCGCTCCGGGCCGGCCGGCGGACGACCGCCCGGCTCCGCTTCCGCCCCGCGACGACCAGGTGCCGCCGCGAATCGTTCCTGCGGTGAACGTCCACGCCCGTGAGGGTGAGAGACCGCTGTCAGGTGTCCACCGGGGCCGGGGCGGCCGGTAGAACGCGGGGGTGATCAAGAACCTCATGCGCGGCTTCGGCGCACTCTCCCTCGCCCTCGTCCCGCTCGTCGCATCCGTACCGGCACAGTCCGCCCCGGCCCCCCAGGGGCCTCGGACGGCCGAGGTGACCACGCTCGCCGACGCCGTCGGCCTGGTCAAGGTCGTCGAGGAGAACCGGACCGGCTACGCCCCCTCGCACTTCAAGCACTGGAACGCGGGCCTCCACCCTTCCGACGGCTGCGACACCCGCAGCGAGGTCCTGCTCGACGAGGCGGTCAAGGCCCCTGCCGCGGCGGCCGGGTGCAAGCTGACCGGCGGTACCTGGCAGTCCTACTACGACGGTCAGGAGGTGTCCGGCCCCGACACCCTGGACGTGGCCCATACGGTGCCGCTCGCGGAGGCCTGGGGCTCCGGCGCCTCCGCGTGGAGCGCTGCCCGGCGTGAGGCGTACGCGAACGACCAGGGCGCGTCGGCGTCGCTGGTCGCGGTGACGACGCGCGTGAACCGGCAGAGGGCCGACCGGGACCCGGCCGAGTGGCTTCCACCGGTCCCGGACGCCCACTGCCGGTACGTGGGGGAGTGGGTGACGACGAAGCTCCGCTGGCAGCTCACCGCCGACAACCCGGAGATGGAGGCGTTGAAGGTGTTCGCCGAAGGACCCTGCGAGGACACCGTCGTCCAGTACACCCCGGCCCCCTGACGGATGATCTTGCGTTACCTCGGACGGATCCGGCGGTTAAGTCGATGAACAGGTCGACACATCCGATGAAGAGAAGACGAGGTCACCACGTGAAATCACACCGGGCGCGGTCACTGCTCCGAGGGGCCTTCGGATGCGGTGCCGCTCTGATGGCCGTCGGACTGTCCGCCGGATCGGCGTACGCCGACGAGACGCACACCCACTCGCACAACGCGCCCCACGTGGCTCTCATCCAGACCGGGCAGATCGACGACCCCCTGGAGGACGTGCTGGAGCACGCGGCGATCCTGGGCACCACCTACGTCTTCGACTGAGCAGCCCTCCGGAAGGCCGCCCAGGGCCCGCTCGGCCCCGGGCGGCCTTCCGGCCTCCGTGAGGTGCGCGCGCGTCCCGAGGAGCCGAGCCCGCCATGCCGGTCCTCGGGCGGTTCTCCGGCGCGTACCCACCACGGCCCCCGCCGCGCGGGCGGACGAGGAGGACGAGGTCGCCCGACCAGCGGAGCGGCTCCGGCCGGCTTCGACTCCCGGCGGTTCGCACCGTCCCGGGAGGGGCCGCAGGCCCGGGTGGAGCCGGCCGCCCGCCGCACGGGGGCTCCGGCCGCTTCCGCATGCCGCCCGGAGCCCGCCGCAGGGGTGGTGGGGGTGGCGCAGATCGGGTAGATACGGACGAGTGGTACCGATCGGCACGCGTACGGCCCGACCCATATCCCGACTCGCGGCGAGGTGAGCTCCTCATGTCCGCCCCATCCGACATCCCCCAGGCCCCCAAGGTCACCGAGCGCGAAGCGCGGCAGGTGGCCGAGGCCGCCCGCGAACAGGACTGGCGCAAGCCCAGCTTCGCCAAGGAACTCTTCCTCGGACGCTTCCGGCTGGACCTGATCCACCCCCACCCCCTGCCGGCCCCGGACGACGTACGGCGCGGCGAGGCCTTCCTCGCCCGGCTGCGCGAATTCTGCGAGGCCCACGTCGACGGCGCCCTCATCGAGCGCGAGGCCAGGATCCCCGACGAGGTCATCAACGGCCTCAAGGAGCTCGGCGCCCTCGGCATGAAGATCGAGACCAAGTACGGCGGTCTCGGACTGACCCAGGTCTACTACAACAAGGCGCTCGCGCTGGCCGGTTCGGCGAGCCCGTCGATCGGTGCGCTGCTCTCCGCCCACCAGTCGATCGGCGTACCGCAGCCGCTGAAGATGTTCGGCACGCAGGAGCAGAAGGACGCCTTCCTGCCCCGGCTCGCGCGGACGGACATCTCCGCCTTCCTCCTCACCGAACCCGACGTCGGCTCCGACCCGGCACGGCTCGCGACCACAGCGGTGCCCGACGATGGGGGCACCTCCGGCTCGAGCGAAGCCGAGAGCGGGGGAGAGTACGTCCTGGACGGTGTGAAGCTCTGGACGACCAACGGCGTCGTCGCCGACCTGCTCGTCGTCATGGCCCGGGTCCCCGCGTCCGAGGGGCACAAGGGCGGCATCACCGCCTTCGTGGTCGAGGCCGACTCCCCGGGCATCACCGTGGAGCACCGCAACGCCTTCATGGGGCTGCGCGGCATCGAGAACGGCGTCACCCGCTTCCACCAGGTCCGGGTTCCCGCGGCGAACCGGATCGGCCCCGAGGGCGCAGGCCTCAAGATCGCCCTCACCACCCTCAACACCGGCCGCCTCTCCCTGCCCGCCATGTGCGTCGGCGTCGGCAAGTGGTCCCTGAAGATCGCCCGTGAGTGGTCGGCGGTCCGTGAGCAGTGGGGCAGGGCGGTCGCCAGGCACGAGGCGGTCGGCGCGAAGATCTCCTTCATCGCCGCCACCACCTTCGCCCTCGAAGCGGTGGTGGACCTCTCCTCGCAGATGGCCGACGAGAGCCGCAACGACATCCGCATCGAGGCCGCGCTGGCCAAGCTGTACGGCTCGGAGATGGGCTGGCTGATCTCCGACGAGCTCGTCCAGATCCGCGGCGGGCGCGGCTTCGAGACCGCGGCCTCGCTCGCGGCCCGCGGCGAACGCGCCGTGCCGGCCGAGCAGATGCTCCGCGACATGCGGATCAACCGGATCTTCGAGGGCTCCACGGAGATCATGCACCTGCTGATCGCCCGCGAGGCCGTGGACGCCCACCTCAAGGTCGCCGGCGACATCATCGACCCCGACAAGCCGCTCTCCGACAAGGCGAAGGCGGGCGCCAACGCCGCCGGGTTCTACGCACGCTGGCTCCCCAAGCTGGTCAGCGGACCCGGTCAGCTGCCCAACGCCTACGCGGAGTTCCGTGTCCCCGGGCACCCCGACCTCTCCGCACACCTGCGGTACGTCGAGCGCTCGTCCCGCAAGCTGGCCCGCTCCACCTTCTACGCGATGTCCCGCTGGCAGGGCCGCATGGAGACCAAGCAGGGCTTCCTCGGCAGGATCGTCGACATCGGCGCCGAACTCTTCGCGATGAGCGCCGCCTGTGTCCGTGCCGAGCACCTGCGGGCCGACGACGACCACGGCCGCGAGGCGTACCAGCTCGCGGACGTGTTCTGCCGGCAGTCCCGCATCCGGGTGGAGGAGCTCTTCAACCGGCTGTGGTCCAACACCGACGACATCGACAGGCGTGTCGTCGACGGAGTCCTCGCCGGGACCTACACCTGGCTGGAGGAGGGGGTCATCGACCCCAGTGGCGACGGCCCCTGGATCGCCGACGCCACCCCCGGCCCGGCCACCGGGGAGAACGTCCACCGCCCCATCCGCTGAACCCGGCACACCCGCGGGGCGCGTCCACTGCCTGGACGCGCCCCGCGGTCGCGCCCGGCGCACGGCAAAATGGACGCCCGTGACCGTCATCGACATCCCCGGCTCCAAGTCCGTCACCGCCCGCGCCCTCTTCCTGGCCGCCGCCGCGGACGGCACCACCACCCTCCTGCGTCCCCTGCACTCGGACGACACCGAGGGATTCACCGAGGGGCTGACCCGCCTCGGATACGGGGTCACCCGCGAGCCGGACCGATGGCACATCGAGGGGCGCCCCTCGGGCCCCGCGTCGGATGCCGAGGTCCACTGCCGTGACGGGGCGACCACCGCGCGGTTCCTGCCGACGCTCGCCGCCGCCGCGGCCTCCGGCACGTACCGCTTCGACGCCTCCGCGCAGATGCGCCGCCGCCCCCTAGCTCCCCTCACCGAGGCGCTCCGCACCCTCGGCGTCGACCTGCGCCACGAGGGAGCGGAGGGCCACCACCCGCTCACCATCGAGGCGTCCGGCGTCAAGGGCGGCGAACTGACCCTCGACGCGGGGGAGTCGTCCCAGTACCTCACCGCGCTGCTCATGCTCGGCCCGCTCACCGCCGAAGGCCTCAGGATCGATGTCACGGAGCTCGTCTCGGCGCCGTACATCGAGATCACCCTCGCGATGATGCGCGGCTTCGGTGTCGAGGTCGTCCGGGAGGGGAACACCTTCACCGTTCCTCCCGGCGGCTACCGCGCCACCACCTACGCCGTCGAGCCCGACGCGTCCACCGCCTCGTACTTCTTCGCCGCGGCGGCCCTCACCGGCCGTGAGGTCACGGTCCCCGGCCTCGGAACCGGCGCGCTCCAGGGTGACCTGCGCTTCACCGAGGTGCTGCGCCGCATGGGAGCCGAGGTCATCACCACGGCCGAGGCCACGACCGTCCGGTCTTCCGGGCGGCTCTCGGGCCTGACGGTCAACATGCGCGACATCTCGGACACCATGCCGACCCTCGCGGCGATCGCGCCGTTCGCCGGCTCGCCCGTACGGATCGAGGACGTCGCCAACACCCGGGTGAAGGAGTGCGACCGGCTGGAGGCGTGCGCCGAGAACCTGCGGAACATGGGCATCACCGTGCACACCGGCCCCGACTGGATCGAGATCCACCCAGGCACCCCCCGCCCCACCGAGATCGTCACCCACGGCGACCACCGCATCGTGATGTCGTTCGCCGTCGCCGGACTGCGCACGCCCGGGATCAGCTACGACGACCCCGGCTGCGTACGGAAGACGTTCCCCCGCTTCCACGAGGAGTTCGCGGACTTCGTCGCGAGGACCGCGCGGCCGTAATCGCGGTGCGCCCGGGTCCGGGGCGGACTACGGTCGCCCGCATGATGACCCGGAACGATGTCCTGGCCGTCCTCGACCTGCTGCGCGAAGCGGGCACCGACGTGGTGATCGCCGGAGGCTGGGGTATCGACGCACTGCTCGGCGAGGAGACCCGCGAGCACCGCGACCTCGACCTGCTGCACCGCCGTGAGCAGGAGGCCGGCGTCGTCGCCGCCCTGGAGTCCGCCGGATACGCCGAGACGCTGGACTGGCGCCCCGCCCGCTTCGTGCTCAGCCATCCGTCCGGGCCCGAGATCGACCTGCACCCGCTGGAGTTCGCCGCCGACGGGTCCGCCGTGCAGTCCTCGCTCGACCCCGCGGAGCCCTTCCGCTACCCGGCCGCCTGCTTCGTCACGGGCACCATCGGCACGGCCACCGTGCGCTGCATCTCGGCCGAGCAGCAGGCGCTGTTCCACCAGGGCTACGAACCGGCCGGGCACGATGTGGCGGACATGCGGCGGCTGGCGGAGAAGTTCGGCATCGATACGCACTTCTGACCTCCCGATGCCGCACAATCGAGCCTCGGCCGCGCTCGGGACACGGATCCCGGCGCGTCAACAGGAGACAGGGGCGGGGATGACCGGGGTGTACGGGATGGGCGGCCGGCGGGGCGCCGTGGCGGCGGGATGCGCGGTGGTGGCCCTGATGGGGCTCACCGGATGCGGTGGCGGGGACGACGGCGACGGCAAGGGCAGCGCCGGGAAGAGCCCCGCCCCCTCGCGCCCGGCGGCGACATCCGGGGGGCTCACCGAGGCACAGCTCACCGCCGCCGCGTTCACCGACGGGGAGCGGGCCGGCGGCCTCACCGCGTCCGAGTACACCCTGGACGGGCCGCTCGGGGACGCCTACACGGCCGACCCGGCCGTCTGCCAGCCGCTCGTCAGCCTCGCCGGTGACGTCAGCGACCACGACCCCGTCGCCCAGGTGCGGCGCAAGGCCGACAAACCCGAGGAGATGCTCGGGGTCACCGTCGACGTGACGCTGCGTTCGTACGGCGACGGCGAGGCCGCGAAGGTCATGGAGTCGCTGGACAGGGCCGGCCGGGAGTGCGCCGGGGGCCTCACAGAGGTACGGGCCGTCGCGCGCGCCAGGTACGAGAAGGTCGAACCCGCCACGCTGCCCGCCTTCGCGGACGAGGCCGACGAGGCGAAGGCGTACCGCTTCACCGTTCTCGACGTGAAGGGGAAGCTGAAGCTGTACGAGTACCTCACCGTCCTGCGCTCCGGCTCCACCACGCTCGCCTTCCGCGGCGAGATCCTGGGCACACAGGACATCGGCGGGGTCCCGGAGGACGTAATGGCCGCCCAGTGGAAGAAATTCCGTGCCGCGACGGCCTGAGGCGCGCGCCGACGGGGGCGCGCTGTCACGACGCACAGCGGATGCGGCAACAATGGGGGCCATGAGCGACAGCCCCGCACCCCTCGCCGATCCGCATCTCGTCTTCGACGCGGCGGAAGGCCGCCGGGATCTGGTGATCCTCGGCTCCACCGGGTCCATCGGCACCCAGGCCATCGACCTGGTCCTGCGCAACCCCGCCCGGTTCCGCGTCACCGCGCTCTCCGCCGCGGGCGGCAGGGTCCGGCTCCTCGCCGAGCAGGCGCGACAGCTTCGCGTACGTACGGTCGCGGTGGCCGACGAGGGCAAGGTGCCGGCGCTCCGCGAGGCCCTGGGCGAGGTCTACAAGGCGGGGGAGCCCCTCCCGGAGATCCTGGCAGGCCCCGACGCCGCCACGGAACTCGCGGGGAGCGAATGCCACACCGTGCTCAACGGGATCACCGGGTCGATCGGTCTCGCCCCCACGCTCGCCGCGCTGAGGGCGGGCCGCACGCTCGCCCTGGCGAACAAGGAGTCGCTGATCGTCGGCGGCCCGCTCGTGAAGGCCCTGGCGGCCCCCGGCCAGATCATCCCGGTCGACTCCGAGCACGCCGCGCTCTTCCAGGCCCTCGCCGCGGGGAAGCGGGCCGACGTCCGCAAGCTCGTCGTGACCGCGTCCGGCGGCCCGTTCCGCGGTCGTACGCGCGCGGAGCTGGCCGATGTCACGCGGGAGCAGGCCCTGGCGCACCCGACCTGGGCCATGGGCCCGGTCATCACGGTCAACTCCGCGACCCTGGTCAACAAGGGCCTGGAGGTCATCGAGGCGCATCTCCTCTACGACATCCCGTTCGACCGGATCGAGGTCGTGGTCCACCCCCAGTCGTACGTTCACTCGATGGTGGAGTTCACCGACGGCTCCACCCTCGCGCAGGCGACCCCGCCCGACATGCGGGGCCCCATCGCCATCGGTCTCGGCTGGCCCGAGCGGGTCCCGGACGCGGCCCCCGCCTTCGACTGGACGAAGGCCTCCAGCTGGGAGTTCTTCCCGCTCGACACGGAGGCCTTCCCGTCCGTCGGGCTCGCCCGGCACGTGGGCACCCTGGGCGGCACGGCGCCCGCGGTCTTCAACGCGGCGAACGAGGAGTGCGTGGAGGCGTTCCTGGCGGGACGGCTGCCCTTCAACGGCATCATGGATACGGTCACAGCGGTGGTGGCCGAACACGGCACCCCCGTCCCGGGAACTTCACTGACGGTCGCGGACGTCCTCGAAGCGGAGACCTGGGCCCGGTCCAGGGCCCGCGAACTCTCGGCGGACGCGACAGCGGAGGCGCACGCATGAGCATGACGACGATCCTGATGACGATCCTCGGGATCGCCATCTTCGCCGTGGGTCTGCTGTTCTCGATCGCCTGGCACGAACTGGGCCACCTGTCGACGGCCAAGCTCTTCGGCATCAGGGTGCCGCAGTACATGGTCGGCTTCGGGCCGACCATCTGGTCGCGCAAGAAGGGCGACACCGAGTACGGGATCAAGGCCATCCCCGCGGGCGGCTACATCCGCATGATCGGCATGTTCCCCCCGGGGCCCGACGGCCGGATCGAAGCGCGCTCCACCTCGCCGTGGCGCGGCATGATCGAGGACGCCAGGTCCGCCGCCTTCGAAGAGCTCGAACCGGGCGACGAGACGCGCCTCTTCTACACGCGCAAGCCGTGGAAGCGCGTGATCGTGATGTTCGCCGGGCCCTTCATGAACCTGGTCCTGGCCGTCGCGATCTTCATGGGCGTGGCCATGACCTTCGGCTTCCAGACCCAGACCACCGAGGTCGCCGGCGTCCAGCAGTGTGTGATCGACCAGAGTGAGGACCGCGACGCCTGCAAGGCGTCCGACCCGGTCTCGCCCGCCAAGGCGGCGGGCCTGGAGGAGGGCGACACGATCGTCGCCTTCAACGGTCAGAAGATCGACGACTGGGCCACCCTCTCGGACAAGATCCGGCAGACGATCGGCCCCGCCACCATCACCGTGCAGCGCGACGGCCGGGAACAGACCCTGAGCGCCGTGCTCAAGAAGAACGCGGTCGCCGAGAAGGACGCCGACGGCGAAGTCGTGCCCGGAAAGTTCATCGAGGCCGGCTACCTCGGCTTCGCCGCGAAGACGGAGATCCTGCCGCTCTCCTTCGGCGACTCGGTCGTCCGCATGGGCGACATGATCGAGAACGGCGTCGATTCGATCATCGCCCTGCCCTCCAAGATCCCCGACCTGTGGAACGCGGCGTTCAGCGACGGCGAGCGTGCCGACGACTCACCGGTCGGCGTGGTCGGCGCGGCCAGGATCGGCGGCGAGGTGATGAATCTCGACGTCCCGGCCCAGAACCAGATCGCGATGATGCTGTTCCTGCTGGCCGGCTTCAACCTCTCGCTCTTCCTCTTCAACATGCTGCCGCTGCTCCCGCTGGACGGCGGGCACATCGCGGGCGCCCTCTGGGAAGCCCTGCGCCGAAATGTGGCCAAGGTCTTCAAGCGGCCCGACCCCGGTCCGTTCGACGTGGCGAAGCTCATGCCGGTCGCCTACGTGGTCGCCGGGATCTTCATCTGCTTCACGCTGCTGGTGCTGGTCGCCGACATCGTGAACCCCGTGAAGATCACCTGACCTCCCACCTGTCACATGGGTGACGGTCGGCCACACAGGTGGTGTCCGGCCGCCACCCGTCGGGCGGTTCGACGGCACGGGTGCGCCCCGTTCTCCTCCGGTGCCGTAACCTCGAAGCCTGGAGCCCGCCGTTCTCGGGACCTCGACCCACACTGATCCACACCTTGGGGATGCTCAGCGCATGACTGCGATTTCTCTCGGAATGCCGGACGTTCCGACCAAGCTCGCCGACCGACGGGTCAGCCGTCAGATCCAGGTCGGGACGGTGGCGGTCGGTGGGAACGCACCGGTGTCGGTGCAGTCGATGACGACGACGCGTACGTCGGACATCGGTGCGACGTTGCAGCAGATCGCGGAGCTGACGGCGTCGGGCTGCCAGATCGTGCGGGTGGCGTGTCCGACGCAGGACGACGCGGACGCGCTGTCGACGATCGCGAAGAAGTCGCAGATCCCGGTGATCGCGGACATCCACTTCCAGCCGAAGTACGTGTTCGCGGCGATCGACGCGGGCTGTGCGGCGGTCCGGGTGAATCCGGGGAACATCAAGCAGTTCGACGACAAGGTCAAGGAGATCGCGAAGGCGGCGGGGGACGCGGGTACTCCGATCCGTATCGGGGTGAACGCGGGTTCGCTGGACGCGCGGCTGCTGAAGAAGTACGGCAGGGCGACGCCCGAGGCGCTCGTGGAGTCGGCGCTGTGGGAGGCGTCGCTGTTCGAGGAGCACGGTTTCCGGGACATCAAGATCTCGGTGAAGCACAACGACCCGGTCGTGATGGTGAACGCCTACCGTCAGCTGGCGGCGCAGTCGGACTATCCGCTGCACCTGGGTGTGACGGAGGCGGGTCCGGCGTTCCAGGGGACGATCAAGTCCGCGGTGGCGTTCGGTGCGCTGCTCTCGGAGGGGATCGGGGACACGATCCGGGTGTCGCTGTCGGCTCCTCCGGCGGAGGAGGTCAAGGTCGGTCTGCAGATCCTGGAGGCGCTGAATCTGAAGCAGCGGCGTCTGGAGATCGTGTCGTGTCCGTCGTGCGGGCGTGCGCAGGTGGATGTGTACAAGCTCGCGGACCAGGTCAGTGCGGGTCTGGAGGGCATGGAGGTCCCGCTGCGGGTGGCGGTGATGGGCTGTGTCGTGAACGGTCCGGGTGAGGCCCGTGAGGCCGATCTGGGTGTGGCGTCCGGCAACGGCAAGGGTCAGATCTTCGTGAAGGGCGAGGTCATCAAGACCGTTCCCGAGTCGAAGATCGTGGAGACCCTCATCGAGGAAGCCATGAAGATCGCGGAGCAGATGGAGAAGGACGGCATCGCCTCGGGCGAACCCCAGGTCTCCATCGCCGGCTGACCTCCCGCCCCTTCGTGCCCCGCAGGCCGTGCCCTGCGGGGCACAGCCATGTCCTTCGTCCATCGGCCTTTCCCACCTGGGGCGCACCCCACAGCCTTGTTGGGTACAGTGCGGACATCAGTAGACCGTTTGGTGAGGCCCCAGTGTTGACGCAGACCACTACCCGGGTCCTCGACCCCGGCGAGCTCCCCGACGCGCTCGCCATCCTCGAGAGCGAACCCGTGGACAACGCGTTCGTCACCTCCCGCGTCCAGGTCGCCGGGCTCGATCCATGGCGTCTCGGCGGCGAGATGTGGGGCTGGTACGCCGACGGCCGACTGCGCTCGCTCTGCTACTCCGGGGCCAACCTCGTGCCCATCTGCGCCACCCCCGAGGCCGTCAGGGCCTTCGCCGACCGTGCCCGGAGGGCCGGCCGCCGCTGCTCCTCCATCGTCGGCCCGGCCGGCCCCACGGCCCAGCTGTGGCGCCTCCTCGAACCGAGCTGGGGCCCCGCCCGTGAGGTCCGGCCCAACCAGCCCCTCATGGTCACCGACCGTCCCTCGGCCGAGGTGGTGCCCGACCCACTCGTGCGCAGGGTCCGCAAGGAGGAGATGGAGGTCCTCATGCCGGCCTGCGTGGCCATGTTCACCGAGGAGGTCGGCGTCTCCCCGCTGGCCGGCGACGGCGGGCTCCTCTACCAGGCCCGGGTCGCCGAACTGATCACCACCCGCCGGTCCTTCGCACGCATAGAGGACGGCAAGGTCCTCTTCAAGGCAGAGATCGGCGCGGCCACCCCCCAGGCCTGCCAGATCCAGGGCGTCTGGGTCGCCCCCGAGGCCCGGGGCCGGGGACTCTCCGAGACGGGCATGGCGGCCGTCCTGCGCTACGCGCTCAGCGATGTGGCCCCCGTCGTCAGCCTGTATGTGAACGACTACAACACCGCCGCGCGCAGGGCCTACAGCCGTGTCGGCTTCCGCGAGACGGGCGCCTTCATGAGCGTGCTGTTCTGACCGGACGGTACGGCCAGTAGGGTTCGCGCATGGCAGCAGCAACCCCCACGTCCCCCCGGGACTCCGGGACCCCCGACATCGTGGTCGGACCGCTCGACCTCGCCGCCCGCGTCGACGAGGCACTCGCCGTGCAGGCCCTCGCCTTCGGCCTCACCCAGGACGAGATCGACGTACGCCGCCACATCGTGCTGCGGCACCTCGACCATCCGCAGGCACGCGCCCTCGGCGCCACCGCCGCCGACGGACGGCTCGTCGGATTCGTCTACGGGCTGCCGAACAACCGGACGCACTGGTGGTCCACCGTCGTGGAGCCGTATCTGCGCGCCACCGGATCCGAGCACTGGCTCGACGACTCGTTCGTGATCACCGAACTCCACGTCCACCCGGAGTTCCAGCAGCGCGGCATCGGCCGGAGCCTGATCACCACCATCACGGACGCCGTCGACCTGCCCCGTTCCATCCTCTCCGCCATCGACACCGAGAGCCCCGCACGCGGCCTCTACCGGGCGCTGGGCTACCAGGACCTGGCCCGGCAGGTGCTCTTCCCCAGCGCGCCCAAGCCGTACGCGGTGATGGGCGCGCCCCTTCCGCTGCTCCGCGGCTGAGGAATGGATTTCCGCCCGCCCGGGCCCCCCGGCTAACCTCGGGCTCACCACCCTTCCGAGCAGGAGTTCATCATGGCCCAGGTCCAGCGCATGTCCCGATTGATGATCAAGACACTGCGCGACGACCCGGCGGACGCCGAGACGCTCAACCACAAGCTCCTCGTCCGCGCCGGTTACGTACGCCGCACCGCGGCCGGCATCTGGTCCTGGCTGCCGCTCGGCAAGAAGGTCCTGGAGAACATCACCCGCGTCGTCCGCGAGGAGATGGACGCCATCGGCGGCCAGGAGGTCCTGCTCCCCGCGCTGCTCCCCAAGGAGGCGTACGAGGCGAGCGGCCGGTACGACGAGTACGGCGACCTGCTGTTCAGGCTCCAGGACCGCAAGGGTGCCGACTACCTCCTCGGCCCGACCCACGAGGAGATCTTCACCCAGGTCGTCAAGGACATGTG
Source organism: Streptomyces sp. QL37 (assembly GCF_002941025.1). Lineage (NCBI taxonomy): Bacteria > Bacillati > Actinomycetota > Actinomycetes > Kitasatosporales > Streptomycetaceae > Streptomyces > Streptomyces sp. QL37. The sequence goes on from NZ_PTJS01000001.1 coordinate 6,055,509, forward strand.
CTCGTCCTACAAGGACCTGCCCGTGATCCTCTACCAGATCCAGACCAAGTACCGCGACGAGGCCCGCCCCCGCGCCGGTGTGCTGCGCGGCCGCGAGTTCCAGATGAAGGACTCGTACTCCTTCGACACCACCGACGAGGGCCTGGCCGAGGCGTACCAGCTCCACCGCGCCGCGTACATCCGGATCTTCGACCGCCTGGGCCTCGACCACCGGATCGTCTCCGCGGTCTCCGGCGCCATGGGCGGCTCCGCCTCCGAGGAGTTCCTCGCTCCCGCGCCCGCCGGTGAGGACACCTTCGTCGACTGCCCGAACTGCGACTACGCCGCCAACACCGAGGCCGTGACGTACAAGGTCACCGCCGTCGCCGACGCGTCGGCGACCGGCCCCGTCGAGGAGCTGGACACCCCCGACACCCCGACCATCGAGACCCTCGCCGCCCACCTCGGCGTCAAGGCCTCCGCCACCCTGAAGAACCTCCTGGTCAAGGTCGACGGCGAGATCGTGGCCGTGGGTGTGCCCGGGGACCGCGAGGTCGACCTCGGCAAGCTCGGCGAGCACCTCGCCCCCGCCGTCGTCGAGCTCGTCACCGCCGAGGACTTCGTGGGCCGCCCCGACCTGGTGCGCGGCTACGTCGGCCCGCAGGGCCTGGAGAAGGTCCGCTACATCGCCGACCCCCGCGTCGCCGCCGGCACCGCCTGGATCACGGGTGCCAACAAGGAGGGCAAGCACGCGCGGAACGTCGTCGCCGGCCGCGACTTCGAGGTCGACGACTACCTCGACGTCGTCGTCGTCGAGGCGGGCGACCCCTGCCCCGAGTGCGGCACCGGCCTCCAGGTGGACCGCGCCATCGAGATCGGCCACATCTTCCAGCTCGGCCGCAAGTACGCCGACATCTTCTCCCTCGACGTCCTCGGCCAGCAGGGCAAGCCGGTCCGCGTGACGATGGGCTCCTACGGCATCGGAGTCTCCCGCGCGGTGGCCGCCCTCGCCGAGCAGACCGCCGACGACAAGGGACTGTGCTGGCCCCGGGAGATCGCCCCGGCCGACGTGCACGTCGTCGCCGCCGGCAAGGCGCTCCAGACCGAGCTCGCCCTCGACGTCTCCGAGAAGCTCAACGCCGCGGGCCTCCGCGTCCTGGTGGACGACCGGCCCGGTGTCTCGCCGGGGGTGAAGTTCACCGACTCCGAGCTCATCGGCGTCCCGAAGATCCTTGTCGCCGGCCGCCGTTCGGCCGAGGGCGTCCTGGAGCTGAAGGACCGTCGCACGGGCGAGCGCGAGGAGCTCACCGTCGACGAGGCGATCGCCCGCCTGGCCGGCCAGGGCTGATCCGACCCGACCGGCAACGGAGAGGGCCCCGCGCATCGCGCGGGGCCCTCTCGCCTGCGTGCGGCGGCTACAGCCAGGCCGCGAACTCCAGTGACATCTCGCCGTCCTGCGTGCGCCCCGCAGCCAGCGCCCGCGTGCCGGATTCGACGGCACGGAACAGCGTCCAGCCGCGGAGCCGTACCTGGTCGACCTCCAGTGACTCGGCGAGCTTCTTGACCCTGCGGCGGGCCGTCACGGCACCGCCGGGCGACGCGATCAGATCCTCGACCCGGTCACGTACGAGCCGCGCCAGGTCGTACGCACGCTCCCCGGTCAGCGGCTCGGGGCCGACCGCCAGCCACGGGGCACGCTCACCGGCCAGGACCTTGCTCTGTCGGAAGTTGCCGTGCAGCAGGAAGGCCTCGGGGGAGTCCTGGACCAGCTCCTCGCGGGCCGCGAGGGCCGCGGAGACCAGCGGTTCGAGCGCGGGGTCCTGCGCGGCGGCGGCCCGCATGGGACCCGCCTGCCGGGCCGTGCGCTCCTCGACGGTCTCGAAGGCGTGGCCGGCCGGCGGCTCGACCCACAGCCGACGCACCGTGCCCGCGGCCTCCAGCAGCGCCTTCGCCTCGGGAAGCGAGCGCAGCGACACCTCGTGGTGCAGCCGTTCCAGCAGGAGGGCGTCCTCCGGCCCGGCGTCCGGAGCCGCCAGGAGCTCGACGGCCCCCCAGCCCTTCCAGTGCGCCAGAGCGGCCCTCTCCAGCGCGGGAGCGGCCCCGGGAGGCGCGATCTTCAGCACGGCCGACGCGCCGTCGCCCCGGTGCACCAGGAGGACGAGACCGCTCCGCCCGCCGGGGGCGCAGACCCGGTCCAGGGAGACCGAGTGCGCGGACAGCGCGTCGTCGGTGAGTGCGGGGAGCCGCCCGAGCCACTCGGCGGCGGCCGCGTCCCCGTACGCCTCGCCGAGCGCTCGCACCAGACGCTGCGGCGGTTCGAAACCCATACGTGCCTTGTTCCCTTTCAGAGTGTGCTCAGTGCTCGGTGCGGCGCGGTGCTCGGGCTCAGTGCGTGACACCCGTGGCCCCCGCCTCCGCCGTGTTCTCCGGCGGGGCGGCCTTCTCGGTGAGCCCAGGAAAGGCTACGCCGGTGCCGCGCCAGCGCACCGCACGCACCGCGGCCTCCCGGAGCGCGACCGCCGCGTCCTGCCGCAGCGGCCCCCGGGCAGCCCGTACGAGATCGGAGTACACGCCCGCGACCCGGTCCTCCAGCACGGCGGCGAGCCGAGTCGCGGTCGAGGGGTCCCGCACCGCGAAGGGCAGCGCGTAGGCCGCGTGCGCCGCCACGGGTGTACCGCCGAGGTCGCGCACCGTGCGGGTGAGCGCGTCCCGCCGGGCCCGGTGGGCGTCGCCGGCCGCCGTCGCGTCGACGCGGCGCCCGCCCTCCAGCCGGCCGCCCAGCGCCCCGTATCCGTACACGGCGGCGTGCTCGGCGGCGAGTGCGGCCTGGGCGGCACGCAGCGCGCCCTCCGTGTCGTCCGTTCCGGCCTCCTGTGTCATGCCGTTCATGCAGGGGGCTCCTTGGCCAGTTCGGTCAGCAGATACGCGTGGGCCGCGCCTGCCGCGGCGATCGAGGCCAGCAGTCTGGCCAGTTCCGGTCCCGCGGTCAGCAGGGCCGCGGCGCGGCTGTCGGCCACCCTGCGCTCCTCGCCCGCCAGCTCCCTCAGGGCCGCCCGCGCGTCCGTGGGGGCCGCGGGCGGGGCGGGGGCGGGGGAGCCGCTCGCGGCCTTCGGCGGCCCGCCCAGGGCCGCGAGATGCTCCCGTACCGCGGCTCCCATCGGCGCGAGCCCGGGTGCCGTCACCGGGTGGGCTGCCGCGAGCTGTTCGTAACGGGAGAGCAGGGAGGCGCTGTCACGGGCCGCCGCCGCGCGCAGCGCCGTGCCCGCGCGGAGCGAGGCGGTCCCGGCGTCCGCGCCGCCGGAGGCACTCCGTGAGTCCGCCCCGTCCCCGCAGCCTGTCAGCACCGCACCCAGGGCCAAGGCTCCCGTAGCGGTGAGCGCACTCCTGCGCGTCGTCCCCGTGCGGTGCACTTGTCTCCTTCAGCCTGGTTTTTGACAGTTTCTGACCTGAAGTGATCACCGGACGTGAGCGTACCCGCGGCCGGACGGGAGGGGGACGGCAACACCCCTGCGGACCGGATACCCTTTGACCTGACACGCGACGATCCCCACAACAGCACACGCGGCCGAGGAGTCACCCGGATGAGCACCACCCAGAGCGACAGGCTGCGCGAACTGCTGGAGCCGCTCGTCAGCGCCAAGGAGCTGGACCTCGAGGAGATCGAGGTGTCCCAGGCGGGACGCCGCCGGGTGCTGCGGGTCATCGTGGATTCCGAGGACGGCGTGGAGCTCGACACCTGCGCGGAACTCAGCCGCGGCATCTCCCAGAAGCTGGACGAGACCGACGCCATGGGTGAGGGCGAGTACGTCCTCGAGGTGAGCTCTCCGGGCGCCGACCGCCCGTTGACCGAGCACCGCCACTACGTACGCGCCACCGGCCGGCTGGCCAGGCTCACCCTGAGTGAGGGCGGCGAGCTGGTGGCCCGCATCCTCGGGGTGGACGACGAGGGACTCGATCTGGAAGTACCGGGCGTCAAGGGCCGCAAGCCCACGTCGCGCCGTGTCACCTTCGACGAGATCGCCAAGGCGCGCGTGGAGATCGAATTCAACCGCAAGGACAAGAAGGAAGAGGAGGCGTAGCCGTGGACATCGATGTGAAGCTTCTGAAGGGCTTGGCGCAGGACAAGGAGATCCCCTTCGACGTGCTCGTCGGGGCGATCGAGTCGGCCCTCCTCATCGCGTACCACCGCACCGACGGCAGTCACCGCCGTGCGCGCGTCGAGCTGGACGCCGGCGGCCACGTCACGGTGTGGGCGAAGGACGACCCGGCCGAGCTCGAGGAGGGCCAGGAGCCCAAGGAGTTCGACGACACGCCGTCCGGTTTCGGCCGCATCGCCGCGACCACCGCCAAGCAGGTCATCCTGCAGCGGCTGCGCGACGCCGAGGACGACAGGACGTTCGGGGAGTACGCGGGCCACGAGGGCGACGTCGTCACGGGCCTGGTCCAGCAGGGCAAGGACCCGAAGAACGTCCTGGTCGACATCGGCAAGCTGGAAGCGATCCTGCCGGTGCAGGAGCAGGTCCCGGGCGAGGAGTACACCCACGGCCTGCGGCTGCGTACGTACGTCGTCCGGGTGGCCAAGGGTGTGCGCGGCCCGTCCGTGACGCTCTCGCGCACTCACCCGAACCTGGTGAAGAAGCTCTTCGCCCTGGAGGTTCCGGAGATCGCGGACGGGTCGGTCGTCATCGAGGCCATCGCCCGCGAGGCGGGGCACCGCACCAAGATCGCCGTACGCTCCACCCGGGCCGGCCTCAACCCGAAGGGTGCCTGCATCGGCCCGATGGGCAGCCGTGTGCGCAACGTCATGGCCGAGCTGCACGGCGAGAAGATCGACATCGTGGACTGGTCGGACGACCCCGCCGAGATGGTCGCCAACGCGCTGTCACCCGCACGGGTGAGCGAGGTCGAGGTCGTGGACCTCGGGACGCGCTCCGCCCGGGTGACCGTGCCGGACTACCAGCTGTCGCTGGCGATCGGCAAGGAGGGGCAGAACGCCCGTCTGGCCGCCCGTCTCACCGGCTGGCGCATCGACATCCGTCCGGACACCGAGACCGACGAGGAGCGCGACGTGGCCGACCGTGAGCGCGCCGAGCGCGCCCGGGAGCGTTCCGAGCGGGGCTGACCCCCGAACCCGTGCCGCGGGCCCGCCCGGGCGGGCCCCGGAGCGGGCCCGGACCAGCCTCCGGCCGGTCTCCGAAGGAATAGATCGAGGCGCCATGCCGCTGAGATCACGACAACATCCGTTCGATTCTTGCCCCCAAGGGGTGAGGTCGGTGCGGGGAGGTAGACTTAGACGTGTCTGGCCGGACGCACGCCCGCGCTTGCCCCGAGCGAACCTGTGTGGGATGCCGGGAGCGAGCGGCCAAGAGCGAGCTGCTGCGCATCGTGGTGGACGAGGGAGAAGTCGTCCCTGATCCACGCGGTACGCTGCCCGGCCGGGGTGCGTATGTGCACCCCGCCTCTGTCTGTCTCGACCTGGCGGTCCGCCGCCGGGCATTCCCCCGGGCCTTCAAGGCCAAGGGGCCGTTCGACTCCGCGGCATTGCAGCGGTTCGTCGAGCGGGTGACACCGTAAGAAAGTGAACGGCACGGGTCCCCGTGCGGTCAGGTACCTCGCGAGTTGGAAGTAGGTCGAGATTGCGATGAGCACTCGATGAGTACGCGATGAGTACGCCCATGAAGTAGCGACGGTCCGGCGGTAACCCGGACCTAAAAGGAGCGAAGTGGCTAAGGTCCGGGTATACGAACTCGCCAAGGAGTTCGGGGTTGAGAGCAAGGTCGTCATGGCCAAGCTCCAAGAACTCGGTGAATTCGTCCGTTCGGCGTCCTCGACGATCGAGGCGCCGGTCGTACGCAAGTTGACTGACGCACTGCAGGGTCCCGGTGGCAACGCCGGCAAGTCCGCTGCAAAGCCTGGCGCGCCCCGCAAGGCCGCCCCCTCGAAGCCCGCAGCGCCCTCCCCGGCCGCTGCGGCACGTCCCGCTGCCCCGAAGCCCGGCGCCCCGGCCCCCAAGCCGGCCGCCGCGGAGACTCCGGCGAGCAGCACCCCCGCGGCGCCCTCCGCGCCGTCCGCGGGGCCCCGTCCGGGTCCCAAGCCCGCGCCGAAGCCCGCCCCGGTCACCCCGGTGCCCGCCGCGGAGTTCTCGGCACCGGCACCGGCCCAGCAGCCGGCCGCGCCGCAGCAGGCCCCGCGTCCCGCGGGTGCCACCCCCGGTCCCCGTCCCGCCCGTCCGGCTCCGGCCGGTGGTCAGCGTGACGGTGGCCGCGACGGTGGTCAGCGTGACGGCGGCCGTGGTGGCGAGCGTGGCGGCGACCGCCCCGCGCGTCCCGCAGGCCAGGGCGCCCCGCGCCCCGGCGGCGCCCGTCCGGCGGGTCCCCGTCCGGGCAACAACCCCTTCACCTCCGGCGGTTCCACCGGCATGGCGCGCCCCCAGGCGCCCCGTCCCGGCGGTGCCCCGCGCCCCGGCGGCGGTCAGGAGCGCCCCGGCGCCCCGCGCCCCCAGGGTGGTCCCGGCGGCGCCCCGCGCCCCCAGGGCCAGGGTGGCGCACGTCCCTCCCCGGGCGGCATGCCCCGTCCGCAGGCTCCCCGTCCGGGCGGTGCCCCCTCGGGTAACCGTCCGAACCCCGGCATGATGCCGCAGCGTCCCGCTGCGGGCCCGCGTCCCGGCGGTGGCCCCGGCGGCGGCCGTGGTCCCGGTGGCGGCGGCGGTCGCCCGGGTGGCGGCGGCGGTCGTCCCGGTGGCGGCGGCTTCGCAGGCCGTCCGGCCGGTCCCGGTGGTGGCGGCGGCGGCTTCGCCGGCCGTCCCGGCGGTCCCGGTGGTGGCGGCGCGGGCCGTCCCGGTGGTGGCGGCGGCTTCGGCGGTCGTCCCGGCTTCGGTGGACGTCCCGGCGGCCCGGGTGCCCGTGGTGGCACACAGGGTGCGTTCGGCCGTCCCGGCGGTCCCGCGCGTCGTGGCCGCAAGTCGAAGCGTCAGAGGCGCCAGGAGTACGAGGCCATGCAGGCCCCGTCGGTGGGCGGCGTCATGCTGCCTCGCGGCAACGGGCAGGCTGTCCGGCTGTCGCGCGGCGCGTCCCTGACCGACTTCGCGGAGAAGATCAACGCCAACCCGGCGTCGCTCGTCGCCGTGATGATGAACCTCGGCGAGATGGTCACCGCCACGCAGTCCGTCTCCGACGAGACGCTGAGGCTCCTCGCGGACGAGATGAACTACGTCCTCGAGATCGTCAGCCCGGAGGAGGAGGACCGCGAGCTGCTCGAGTCCTTCGACATCGAGTTCGGCGAGGACGAGGGCGGCGAAGAGGCCCTGGTCTCCCGCCCGCCGGTCGTGACCGTCATGGGTCACGTCGACCACGGTAAGACCCGGCTGCTGGACGCGATCCGCAAGACGAACGTCGTCGCGGGCGAGGCCGGCGGTATCACGCAGCACATCGGTGCGTACCAGGTCTCCTCCGAGGTCAACGGCGAGGACCGCCGTATCACCTTCATCGACACCCCGGGTCACGAGGCGTTCACCGCCATGCGTGCACGTGGTGCGAAGTCGACCGACATCGCGATCCTCGTGGTGGCGGCCAACGACGGTGTGATGCCCCAGACGATCGAGGCGCTGAACCACGCCAAGGCGGCCGAGGTGCCGATCGTGGTCGCGGTCAACAAGATCGACGTCGAGGGTGCCGACCCGACCAAGGTGCGCGGTCAGCTCACCGAGTTCGGTCTGGTGGCCGAGGAGTACGGCGGCGACACGATGTTCGTCGACATCTCCGCCAAGCAGAGCCTCAACATCGAGGCACTGCTGGAGGCCGTCGTCCTCACCGCCGACGCCTCGCTCGACCTGCGGGCCAACCCGGAGCAGGACGCGCAGGGTATTGCGATCGAGTCCCACCTCGACCGCGGCCGCGGTGCCGTCTCGACCGTCCTCGTCCAGCGCGGAACGCTGCGCATCGGCGACACGATGGTCGTCGGCGACGCGTACGGCCGTGTCCGGGCGATGCTCGACGACAACGGCAACAACGTCCAGGAAGCGGGTCCCTCGACCCCCGTCCTGGTCCTGGGTCTCACCAACGTCCCGGGTGCCGGCGACAACTTCCTGGTCGTCGACGAGGACCGCACGGCGCGTCAGATCGCCGAGAAGCGGGCCGCCCGCGAGCGCAACGCCAACTTCGCCCGCAAGGGTGTCCGGTTCTCCCTGGAGAACCTGGACGAGGCGCTCAAGGCCGGTCTGGTCCAGGAGCTCAACCTCATCATCAAGGGCGACGCGTCCGGTTCGGTGGAGGCTCTCGAGTCCTCGCTGCTCCAGCTCGACGTCGGTGAAGAGGTCGACATCCGGGTCCTGCACCGCGGTGTGGGTGCGGTCACCGAGTCGGACATCAACCTGGCGACCGGCTCCGACGCCATCGTGATCGGCTTCAACGTGCGCGCCGCAGGGCGTGCCGAGCAGATGGCCGAGCGCGAGGGCGTGGACGTCCGGTACTACTCGGTCATCTACCAGGCGATCGAAGAGATCGAAGCGGCCCTCAAGGGCATGCTCAAGCCGGAGTACGAAGAGGTCGAGCTCGGCACGGCGGAGATCCGCGAGATCTTCCGCTCGTCCAAGCTGGGCAACATCGCCGGTGTGCTGGTCCGCTCCGGCGAGGTCAAGCGCAACACCAAGGCGCGCCTGCTGCGCGATGGCAAGGTCATCGCGGAGAACCTCAACATCTCCGGTCTGCGCCGCTTCAAGGACGACGTCACCGAGATCCGCGAAGGCTTCGAGGGCGGTATCAACCTCGGAAACTTCAACGACATCAAGATCGACGACGTCATCGCGACGTACGAGATGCGCGAGAAGCCGCGAGGCTGATCAACGGGGAACCCCGGGGGGCGACCCCCGGGCTCTCCTGCACGGTCGGGGCCGGTCGACGGGTCGTATTTCCGTCGATCGGCCCCGGCCGTTCCGTGTACGGTTCGGATGTCCCGCCGGGTGAAGGCGGGGCGTGGCTGTGCCAGTCCGGGGGACGACCCCGGGCCCCGAACCCGAACCGGCGGGACATCCGGACATACATGTATGTGGGGACACTGTCCTTCGATCTGCTCCTCGGCGACGTACGGTCGTTGAAGGAGAAGCGCTCCATCGTCCGGCCGATCGTCGCCGAGATCCACCGCAAGTTCGGGGTGAGCGTCGCGGAGACGGGAGGCCAGGACCTCTACCGCAGGGCCCACATCGGTCTTGCCGTGGTCTCCGGGGACACCGGGCACCTCACAGACGTACTCGACCGGTGCGAGCGCATGGTCGCCGGCCGGCCGGAGGTGGAGCTGCTGTCCGTACGACGGCGGCTGCACAACGACGAAGAAGACTGAGCACGTATCAGAAGGAGAAGGACCAGTGGCCGACAACGCGCGGGCAAAGAAGCTGGCGGACCTCATCCAGGTGGTGGTCGCCGAGAAACTGCAGCGCGGTATCAAGGACCCGCGTCTGGGCACGCACGTGACCATCACGGACACCCGTGTCACCGGCGACCTGCGGGAGGCCACGGTCTTCTACACGGTCTACGGAGACGACGAGGAGCGGGCCAGCGCGGCCGCCGGCCTGGAGAGCGCCAAGGGCATCCTGCGCTCGGCGGTCGGTGCGGCGGCGGGGACGAAGTTCACCCCGACGCTGGCCTTCGTGGCGGACGCCCTGCCGGACAACGCCAAAGCGATCGAGGACCTGCTCGACCGGGCACGTGCCTCGGACGCCAAGGTGCGCGAGGCGTCCTCCGGCGCCACGTACGCCGGCGACGCGGACCCGTACCGCAAGCCGGAGGACGAGGACGAGAACGGCGAGGGCTCACCTTCCGCATGACGCAGAACAAAACGCCGGACGGACTTGTCATCGTCGACAAGCCGTCCGGCTTCACTTCGCACGACGTCGTGGCCAAGATGCGCGGCATCGCCCGGACCCGGCGGGTCGGCCACGCCGGCACGCTTGACCCGATGGCGACGGGCGTCCTCGTGCTGGGCGTCGAGAGGGCCACCAAGCTGCTCGGGCATCTCGCGCTGACCGAGAAGGAGTACCTGGGGACGATCCGCCTCGGCCAGGACACCGTCACCGACGACGCGGAGGGCGAGATCACCTCGTCCACCGACGCCTCGGGAGTGACCCGCGAGGGCATCGACGCCGGCGTCGCCGCGCTGACCGGCGCGATCATGCAGGTGCCGTCCAAGGTCAGCGCCATCAAGATCGACGGCAAGCGGTCCTACGCCCGGGTGCGCGGCGGCGAGGAGTTCGAGATCCCGGCCCGCCCGGTGACCATCTCGTCCTTCCGGGTCTACGACGTCCGTGAGGCCGTCGCGGAGGACGGCACCCCGGTCGTCGACCTGGTCGTCTCCGTCGTGTGTTCCTCGGGCACGTACATCCGCGCCCTGGCTCGCGACCTCGGCGCCGGGCTCGGCGTGGGCGGGCACCTGACCGCGCTGCGGCGCACCCGCGTCGGACCGTACGGCCTCGACGCGGCCCGCACCCTCGACCAGCACCAGCAGGAGCTGACCGTGATGCCGGTGGCCGAGGCGGCCGCCTCGGCCTTCCCGCGCTGGGACGTGGACGAGAAGCGCGCCAAGCTGCTGCTGAACGGCGTGCGGCTGGACATGCCGTCCTATCCGCCGGGGCCGGTCGGGGTCTTCGGGCCCGACGGGGCGTTCCTCGTGCTCGTCGAGGAGCAGAAGGGCAAGGCCAAGAGCCTCGCCGTCTTCGCCTGACGTCCGCGTCCGACGAAGGCCACGCGGCCTTCCCAGGCATTCGGCCCCATCGTGGAGCGGGCAGCCCCCCCGGGTGCGCACCCGCTCCACGATCCCCCTCCCGCGACCATCCCTGTCCACAGGAACCCGCCGATTCACCCCAATGGACGGGCGCTCGGAGTGACAGGGGGGTGCGAGGGGGGCGCTTTCGCCTCGCGCGTTTCCGGTGGCGATCAGCTGGGACCTACCGTCGGACCATGGGCAGCGGGGACCGGTCGAAACTTGTGAAGATCTGCGATCAGGCCGGCCGGCCGCGGGGGACCGGATTCGTCGCGGACGACCGGGGCACGGTCGTCACCAGCCACCAGGCCGTCACACGCTCCGTGCCCCTGACGCTGCACTCCGCCGACGGCCTCAGCTGTTGTGTCGGGCCCGACGACATCACCGAGCTGCCCGCACTCGGCCTCGCCCTGCTGCGCACCGGCGGTCCCGCGACCCTGGGGGTGGAGCCGCTCCCCATCGCCGTACGGGAGCAGATCGGGACCGGCACCTACGTGCGGATCGCCGCCCACGGCTGGCGCGAGGCACGGGTGCTCGGGACGACCCCGGCGACGTACTCCGAGGGCGGGCGCGACCACCCCGTGAGCGACGCCCTGGAGCTCGCCCTCGGCACGGACGGGCGCGACGCGCTGCGGTCCGGCGGCGCCGCCGTCGGCGGGCCCGTGACGGACCCGCGCACCGGGGCCGTCCTCGGCGTGCTCTCGACCGCGCTGAGCGCCGGGCGCGAGACCGCCGGACTCGCGGTGCCACCGGCCCCCCGGGACGCCCCGGCGCCGCTGGCCGAGGTGCTCCGGCGCAACGCGAACAGCGTCCCCGGGTACGGCCGCGATCTCAACCTCGCGGGGGCCCTGCAGCTGACCGCCACGTCGCTCGGCAACGCGGACAGCCGGCCCTGCGGCACGGAGGTTGTCGAACGCCCCCACATCAGTGCGGAGTTCACCGCCTTCGAGACCGGCACGGGACCCGTGCTCGGCTTGGTCGGCGCCCCCGGGACCGGCCGCACCACGGAGCTCGCCGCCCTGGCCGACCGCCGCGCCCGCGGCCCCGTGCCCGCACTCACGCTCTGGCTGCGCGGGGCCGATCTGCTGGCCGACGACACCTCGGTCACCGACGCCATGGCCAGGGCGCTTCAGCGCTCCGGCAGGATCATCACCGCCGCCGGGGCCCGGGGCGACATGGAGACAGCCACCCCCGAGCGGGTGGCCCGCCTCGCCGCGGCCTCCGGGAACCCGCTCCTGGTCGTCGTGGACGGCCCGGAGGAGATGCCGCCCCTGCTGGCCCACCGGCTCGCCGGATGGGCCGTGGCTACGGCCGAGTGGCTGCTCGCCCACGAGGTGCGGATGGTCGTCGCCTGTCGCCCCGAGCACTGGGAGACCGCAGGCGCGCTCTACCCCCCGGGGACCCTGCACCGTCCGGAGCGGCCTGCCGGAGGCCTGCCGCCCGCGGTCCGGCTCGGCGACCTCACGGCGGAACAGGCCGAGCGGGCGGCGGAGCGGTACGGCATCCCGCCCGGCACGATCGCTCCCGGCGACGACCGGCACCCGCTCACGCTGCGCCTGCTCGCCGAGGTGCGGGCGGCACTGCCCCCCGACGTACCCGGCAGGCCCGGCACGGAACAGGTCTTCGCCGCCCATCTCGACCTCGCCTGCGTCCGGATCGCCGTCCGGATCGGGGCCCAGGCCGAGCCCCGGCTCCGGGGCGCCGCGGTCCGCAGACTGGCGGCGAAGGTCGCCGGCCAGGTCCACGAGGCCGCCAGGCGCTGCCTCGGGCCGGGCCAGGGCGAGCTGGACCGGGCGTCGTTCGAGGAGCTCTTCCCCTGGCGCACGGGCTGGGCGTCGGCCGTGCTCACCGAGGGCCTGCTGGTCCCGGCCGGCGCGGGATACCGCTTCGCCCACGAGGAGCTGGGTGACTGGGTGCAGGGCGCGCACCTCGACCTGGACGCGGCGCTGCACTCGCTGGTCCACCGCTGGCACGCCGACGGAGCCTCCGCGGAGCCCGTGCCCGCCCCGCAGGACCCGGGGGAAGCCCACAACCTTCCTGTGCCGCGCCACCGTATCGGCCCCGTGCTCCAGGCGATGCTCCTCCTGGAGCGGCGGCAGGGCCACGCGGCCCTCGCCCACCGCATGGCCGACCTGATCGAGGCGATGGACCGCCTGCCGTCCGGTCCGGGCGCGGGGGAGCGGCTCACCGATGCCGCCTGGTGGGCCGCGCACCTGCTCCGGGAGAGCCTGCTCAGGGTCCCCGACGCCCGGCCCTGCCTCGGGGTTCTGCGGGTGCTCGCCGGACGGATCACCCGGCGCTCCCTGTCCGGCGGCGGCCCGGCCGCCCTCGGGCCCTACGCGGAATTCGGGCCGTGGTTCTGGCGCCGGATCCGGCTTCCCGAAGCCGACCGGATCGATCTCCTGCGCCGCCTCCTGCCCGCGGACGGCGCCCCCCGTACGGACGGCGGCGAACGGTTCCTGGACGCCGTCTCCCGGCGCCTGGCCGCCCACCCGAGGACCGTGCAGGCGCTGCTGTGCCGCTGGTTCACCGACGAGAGCCCCCTGCCCGCAGAGGAGGGCCTGCCGATGCGGCTGACCGTGGCCGCCGCCGCGCAGGCACTCCTGTACGCCCGCCGGGACCTCGCCGTCGACGACCTGACCGAGGCGCTCGTCGACACCGCCCACCCGCGCGCCGCCGAACTGCTCACCACTCTCGCCGAGGACGAGCCGACCGCCCTCTGCCGGGCCGTCGACCGGTGGGCGCGCGACGAGGAACGGCCCGAGCGGCGCGCGGCCGCGGCGGTCCACGCCACGCTCACCGCGGCCCGCGACCTCGCCGCCTCCGACCGCGCCCTGCTGCGCGGGGCGGCCCTCACCCTGCTGGGCCGGCCGGACGACAGGCTCCTGCACGCCCAGGCCCTCACCGTCCTCGTACGGGACCCGGGTACAGGCGGGCGGTACCTGCCGCAGGCCCTGAGGCTCTTCGCGGCCGGAGACCCCCGGCTGCCGGTGGGTCTGCTCACGGAGGTGTTCCCCGAGCATCCCGAACCGGTCCTGGCCGCGCTGCACGCCCGTCTTTCGCTGCCCGGGGAGGCCGCCGACAAGGTCCTGCGGGAACTGGCCGCCCTGGACTCCCCGGCCCTGGCGCTGCACGCCCCGGGCCTCGTACGCCGCTACATCGACAGCCGCGGCGACGCCGAGGAGCCCGGGGCACAGACCGCCGCCTACGTGGATCTCCGGCTGGAGCACAGTCCTGCCGCCCGGGCGCTCCTGCTGCCCCTGATGGCCGGGCTGCTGCGGGACCGCCCCGTGCCCCCGTCCGTACGTGCCGGGCTGGTCCGGGTGCTCGCCGCCACGGGGAGTGCGGCTTCGAGGGCGCTGCGGGCGGAGCTGCTGGAGGTTCTGCTGGAGTTCGAACAGGAGAAGGGGAGGGACCCTGAGGTCCTCGACGCCCTGCTGAGGGCGGCGGCGGCCGGGTCCGGCCGCCGCCCCGAGGCCCGCACACGGGCTCTGGTGCACCGCACGGGGATGCTCCTCGTACGGACGCCCGAGGGCGCGGCCCGCTTCGACCGCGGCCTGGTCGAACTCGCCCGGGACGTCCCCGGCTTCGCGGCCCTCGTCACCCGCTGGCTGGCGGACGCCCCGCAGGAGTGGGCCGCCGTCGTGGGCCCCGGCGCCCGGCGGACGATGGAGGCGCCGCACGGCTCGCGGTCCGGGATCCCCATGCCGATGCAGGCCGCGGGACGTGAGCATGGCAGTCTTAGACCTGCGTAATGGACATACACACGTACACAGGTTCGGGCGAGGAGCGGTCAGAGTGCACTGCTGGCGTGGCTTGGAGGACATCCCTGAGGGCTGGGGGCGCAGTGTCGTCACCATCGGCTCCTACGACGGGGTGCACCGCGGACACCAGCTGATCATCGGCCGTGCCGTGGAGCGGGCCCGCGAGCTCGGCGTGCCCTCCGTCGTCGTCACCTTCGACCCGCACCCCAGCGAGGTCGTCCGCCCCGGCACGCACCCGCCACTGCTCGCACCGCACCAGCGTCGCGCCGAGCTCATGGCCGGACTGGGGGTGGACGCGGTGCTGATCCTGCCGTTCACCTCCGAGTTCTCCAAGCTCTCGCCCGCGGACTTCGTCGCGAAGGTGCTCGTCGACAAGCTCCACGCGAAGCTGGTCATCGAGGGCCCCAACTTCCGCTTCGGACACCGGGCGGCGGGCAACGTCACCTTCCTCGCCGAGCTCGGTCCGACGTACGACTTCCAGGTCGAGGTCATCGACCTCTACGTGAGCGGTGAGGCGGGCGGCGGCGAGCCGTTCTCCTCCACGCTCACCCGCCGTCTGGTCGCCGAGGGCGACGTCGAAGGGGCCGCGGAGATCCTCGGCCGCCCGCACCGCGTCGAGGGCGTCGTGGTGCGTGGCGCCCAGCGGGGCCGCGAGCTGGGCTTCCCCACGGCGAACGTGGAGACCCTGCCGCACACCGCGATCCCCGCCGACGGTGTCTACGCCGGCTGGCTCACGGTGAACGGCGAGGCGATGCCCGCCGCGATCTCCGTGGGCACGAACCCGCAGTTCGAGGGCACGGAGCGGACCGTCGAGGCGTACGCGATCGACCGCGTCGGTCTCGACCTGTACGGGCTGCACGTCGCGGTGGACTTCCTCGCCTACGTACGCGGCATGCTGAAGTTCGAGTCGATCGACGACCTGCTCGTCGCGATGGCCGCCGACGTGAAGCGTTCCAGCGAACTGATCGCGGCGTACGAGCGGGCCTGACGCCTTCCTGTGGTGCGCACGCCCGCACCGGGGCATCGTCGGGGGCACAAGCCCGTCGAGCCCGGGAGGACGCCCGCCCATGCGTGAACTGCTGTCGGAACTGCGCGACTGGCACACGGCCGGTACGCCCTTCGCCCTGGCCACCGTCGTCGCGGTGCGGGGCAGCGCGCCACGGGCCCCCGGCGCACTCATGGCGGTGTCCGCGACGGGCACGGTGGCGGGCAGCGTCTCCGGCGGGTGCGTGGAGAGCGATGTGTACGAGGTCGCCACCGAGACGCTCACCACCGGCCGGACGGAGCTGCGGACCTACGGCATCAGCGACGACGAGGCCTTCGGCACCGGGCTGACCTGCGGCGGCACGATCGACGTCCTGGTGCAGCCCTTCGTCACAGCGGCCGACCGGGACGGACTGCGGGAACTCGTCGACACCGTCGCCGCGGGAGAACCCGTCGCGCTCGCCACCGTGGTGTCCGGAGCGGCACGGCCCGGCGCCCGCAGGGTGGTCCTGACCGGCCGTGTCAGCGGTTCGCTCGGCGACGAAGGTCTCGACGCCGCCGTCACCGACGACGCGCGCGGGCTGCTCGCCCAGGGAGCCACGGGCAGTGTCCGGTACGGCGCGCACGGCGAGCGCCGGATGCAGGACGTCACGGTCTTCGTCCAGACCTACGCCCCCGCGCCCCGCATGCTCGTCTTCGGGGCCATCGACCACGCGGCGGCCACCGCGAGGATCGGGTCCTTCCTCGGCTACCGGGTGACGGTGTGCGACGCCCGCCCCGCCTTCGCCACCCGGGAGCGCTTCCCCACGGCGGACGAGGTCGTCTGTGCCTGGCCGCACACCTACCTGGAGTCGACCCCGGTGGACGCGCGCACCGTCGTCTGCGTCCTGACCCACGACCCGAAGTTCGACGTCCCCCTGCTGGTCGCCGCGCTGCGCACACCGGCCGCGTACATCGGTGTGATGGGCAGCCGGCGCACCCACGCCGACCGGAGCGCCCGGCTGAGGGAGGCGGGGGTGGACGAGGCGGAACTGGCCCGCCTCGCCTCACCCGTCGGCCTCGACCTCGGAGCCCGTACGCCCGAGGAGACGGCCGTCTCCATCGCCGCCGAGATCATTCAGCACCGCTGGGGCGGCACGGGCCGTCCCCTGGGTGAGCTGGCGGGCGCGATCCACCACGACCGCGGCGTCTCCTAGGAGACGCCCGCCCCCGCGGCCGCCCAGTGGCAGGCCACCTGGGTGCGGCCGTCTCCCTCCAGCACCGGCAGATCCTTCGTGCGGCACGCGTCCGCGACGCCCGCGCGCTCCGCCTCGCCCGAGGCCAGGATCTGGCACCGGGCGTGGAAGCGGCAGCCGGACGGGACCTTCGAGGGGTCCGGGGGTTCGCCCGTCAGCAGCACGGGCTCACCGTCCGCCTCCGGCAGCACGGACAGCAGGGCCTGGGTGTACGGGTGCCGGGGAGCCGTGAGGATCTGCTCGACGTCACCCGTCTCCACGATCCGGCCGAGATACATCACCGCCACCCGGTCCGCGATGTTCCAGGCCAGCCCCAGATCATGCGTCACCACCAGTGCGGAGAGGCCCAGTTCGTCCCGCAGCCGGAGCAGGAGCGCGAGGATCTCGCCGCGTACGGAGGCGTCCAGCGAGGCCACGGGCTCGTCCGCGACGATCAGCTCCGGCTCCAGGACCAGTGCGCCCGCGATCACGACGCGCTGGCGCTGACCGCCGGACAGCTCGTGCGGATAGCGCAGGAAGAACCGCTCCGGGGGCCGCAGCCCCGCCCGCGCCAGCGCCCCGGACACGGCCTCCCGCTCGTCGCCCGCGTAGCCGTGGATGCGCAGGCCCTCCGCCACCGCGTCGTACACCGTGTGGCGGGGGTTGAGGGAGCCGCTGGGGTCCTGGAGCACCAGCTGCACCCGCTTGCGGTACGCCTTGAGCGCCCGGCCCGCGTAGTCGAGGGGCTCGCCGCCGAACGTGACGCGGCCGGCCGTGGGCGGCACCAGCCCGAGCAGCGACCGGGCCAGCGTCGTCTTCCCGCAGCCCGATTCGCCGACCAGGGCGACGATCTCACCGGGACGGATGTCGAGGTCCACCCCGTCCACCGCCCGCGCCGTCGCCGCCCCGCGCCGCCCGGGGAACGCGACCTCCAGTGCCTGGGCGCTGAGCAGGGGGGCCGGGGGAGTGGTCGTCATGAGGTGCTCCTTGCTTCCTCGGTACCGCCCTGCGGACCGGGCGTCGCGGTCGCTTCCGGCTCCACCAGCACACAGGCCGCCCGCCGGGCCGGGCCGGCCGGCCGCAGCTCCTGGTCCTCGGTGGCACAGGAGTCCAGCGCGGCCGCGCAGCGCGGATGGAACGTACAGCCGGAGGGCAGCGCCGACGGGTCCGGGGGATCTCCCGGCAGGCCGCGCGGCGCGTGCCGCGACGACAGGTCACCGATCCGCGGGAACGCGGCGGACAGGGCGCTGCTGTACGGGTGCCGGGCGTTCTCGTAGACCTTCTTCGCCGGGCCCTCCTCGACGACCCGGCCCGCGTACATCACCGACAGCCGGTCGCAGGTGTCGGAGAGCACCGCCAGATCGTGGCTGATCATGATCAGGCCGAGGTCCTGGTCGCTGACGAGCTGTTCGATCAGCCGCAGGATCTGCGCCTGGATCATCACG
The DNA here is from genome assembly GCF_002941025.1 of Streptomyces sp. QL37. Lineage (NCBI taxonomy): Bacteria > Bacillati > Actinomycetota > Actinomycetes > Kitasatosporales > Streptomycetaceae > Streptomyces > Streptomyces sp. QL37. The sequence continues at coordinate 6,073,644 of NZ_PTJS01000001.1, forward strand.
TCGAGAGCCGTGGTGGGCTCGTCGGCGATGATCAGCCGCGGGTCGCAGGCCAGCGCCATCGCGATCATCACGCGCTGGCGCTGACCGCCGGACAGCTCGTGCGGATAGGCGTCCGCCCGTGCGGCCGGAAGCCCCACCTGTTCCAGCAGCTCACCGGCGCGCCTTCGGGCGGCCGCCGGGGTGCCCTTGCCGTGCAGCAGGATCGGTTCGGCGATCTGGTCCCCGATGCGGTGCACGGCGTTCAGCGAGTGCATCGCGCCCTGGAAGACGATCGACGCCCCCGCCCAGCGCACGGCACGCAGCCGCCCCCACTTCATGGTGAGGATGTCCTCGCCGTCCAGCAGGATCTCACCGCTCAGGGTCGCGGTGGCGGGCAGCAGCCGCAGCAGGGCGAGTGCCAGTGTCGACTTCCCGCAGCCGGACTCCCCGGCGATGCCCAGCTTCTGGCCCGCCTCGACCCGCAGGTCGACCCCCCGTACGGCGGGGACGGCCGAGGCCCCGGAGCCGTAGGTGACATGCAGGTTCCGGACGTCGAGCAGCGGCTGCCCGGTCTCCGGCTTCGGAACGCTCTCGGTCTTCACGGCGGTCAACGGGACACCCCCAGCTTGGGGTTGAGCACGGACTCGATGGTGCGGCCGCAGAGCGTGAACGCGAGGGCGACGACCGCGATGGCGAGTCCGGGCGGAGCGAGGTACCACCAGTTGCCGGAACTGACCGCTCCGGCCTCACGGGCGTCCTGGAGCAGCCCGCCCCAGGAGACGATCGTGGGATCGCCGAGCCCGAGGAAGGCGAGGGTCGCCTCGGTGAGGATGGCGGTGGAGATCACCAGCGTGGTCTGTGCGAGCACCAGCGGCATGACATTGGGCAGCACATGGCGGGACATGATGTGGCCGTGCCCGCCCCCGAGCGCCTTGGAGCGCTCGATGTACGGACGGGACTCCACGGACAGCGTCTGCGCCCGCACGAGCCGCGCGGTCGTCGGCCAGGTCGTCACGCCGATGGCGAGGACGGTCGTCCAGAGGGACCGCGAGAGCACGGTGGCCAGCGCGATGGCGAGCACCAGCGTCGGCATCACGAGGAACCAGTCCGTGATCCGCATGACGATGTTGCCGTACCAGCCCTTGAAGTGACCGGCCGTGATGCCCACCAGCGTCCCGATGGCCACCGAGAGGAAGGCGGCGAGCAGGCCGACGGTCAGTGACACCCGCGTCCCCCACACCAGGAGGGCGAGCAGGCTGCGGCCGAACTGGTCGGTGCCGAGGGGGAACGCGCCGCTCGGCGACTCCAGCGGGCCGCCCGGCGCGCTGGTGACGCTCTGCGAGTCCGCGCCGACCAGCAGCGGGGCCGCCAGCGCGGTCAGGGCGATCAGCGCGAGCACGGCCAGGCCGGCCAGGCCCGCCCGGTGGCTCCGGTACTGCTGCCAGAAGCGGGCCGCGGCCTGGCGCCGGCGGGCCCAGGTCAGTGCGCGCGGGCCGATGGCCGGCGCGGCGTCGGTCGAGGTCGTCATCGGCCCACCCGGGGATCGAGGAGCGGATAGATCACGTCGGCGAGCGTGTTCATCAGGATCACCGCGGCGGCGAAGATGAAGAACAGCGCCTGCACCAGTGGCAGGTCGGGCACGCTCAGCGCCTGGTAGAAGAGGCCGCCCAGGCCGGGCCAGGAGAACACCGTCTCCACCAGGATGGCACCGGCCACGGTGTTGCCCAGGTTGACGAAGAGCAGCGTCACCGTCGGCAGCATCGCGTTCGGGACGGCGTGCCGGCGGCGCACGAGGTCGTCGCGGAGCCCCTTCGCGCGGGCCGTCGTCAGATAGTCGCTGCCCATCTCGTCGAGCAGCGAGGAGCGCATCACCAGCAGGGTGCGCGCGTACTCGACGGCGACAAGGGTGATGACCGGCAGCACCAGGTGGTGGGCCACGTCGAGGACGTAGGCGAAGCCGCTCTCGCTGCCGGACTCCATGCCGCCGGTCGGGAAGAGACCGGGGATGGGCCCGATGCCGACCGACAGGGTGATGATCAGGAGCAGCCCCAGCCAGAACGAGGGCACCGAGTACAGCGTCAGCGCGAAGGCCGTGTGGAAGCGGTCGCCCGCCGAGCCGTTGCGCCAGGCGGACCTGGCGCCGAGCCAGATGCCGATCGCCGTGTAGATCACGAACGCGGTGCCGGTGAGCAGCAGCGTCGCGGGGAGCGCCTCGGCGATCTTGTCCATGACGGGAGCGCGGAACTGGTACGACGTACCGAAGTCCCCGGTCAGGGCGTTGCCGCAGTATTCGGTGAACTGCTGCCACAGCGGCAGGTCCAGGCCGAATTCCTTGCGCATCGCGGCGATCTGCTCGGTCGACACCTGTCGGCCGCCGGTCATCTGCTTGACCGGGTCGCCGGGGATCAGACGGAACAGGAAGAAGCTGGTGACGAGCACGGCGAACAGCGAGACGGCCGCACCGGCCAGCTTGCCCGCCGCATAGCGGAGGTACGCGGTCGTGCTGCGCGCACGCGGACTGCGGGCCGACGGCCCGGCCGGAGCCGGACCGTCGGTCTGCACAGCGTCCACGCCCGCCGCGCCCTTCACGAGCGCGGGAGTGCTTTCTGTGCTCATGGACTATTCACGGTCTTCCGCGGTGGAACGACGACGCATGGCGAACAGCAGCCCGCCACCGGCGAGGACGACTACAGCGATTCCGACACCGACGAGGACTCCGGTGGAGCTGCCGCTGTCGCCGGACGAGTCGCCCGACGCACCGGCGGCGGGGACCGCCGACCACCAGCTCCAGTAACCGTCCTGACCGTAGATGTTGCCCGCGTCCGAGGGCATGGTCGTGATGGACTCGATCTGGTCGGTGCGGTAGGCCTCGACGGCATTGGGGTACGCCATGACATTCATGTACCCCGTGTCGTACAGCCGCGACTCCATCTGCTTGACCAGGTCGGCCCGTTTGGCGGGGTCGTATTCGGCCAGCTGCTTCGCGTACAGCTCGTCGTACTGCTTGTCGCAGATGAAGTTGTCGGTCTGCGCGGTTTCCTTCGCCTTGGCCGGGAGCGCGGCGCAGGTGTGGATCGACATGACGAAGTCGGGGTCGGGGTTGACGGACCAGCCGTCGAACGCGAGGTCGTACTCACCGGCGTACCAGGGGTCGGAGACGTTGTCCCGGCAGTCGACCTTCAGACCGATGCCGAGCTCGCCCCACCACTCCTGGAGGTACTTGCCGATCGCCTTGTCGTTGGGGTCCGTGGCGTGGCACAGGATGCGGAAGTCGAGCGGCTTGCCGTCCTTGCCGGTCCGCTTGCCCGCGCCGTTCTTCTTGTAGCCCGCCTCGTCGAGGAGGGCGCCCGCCTTCGCCGGGTCGTAGGCGAGCTTCTGCTCGCCCGACGGCTTCCAGAAGTACGAGCCGAAGCGTGGCGGGATGTAGCCCTCGCCCTCCACGGCGTAGCCCTGGAAGACCTTGTCGATGATGGCCGTGCGGTCCACGGACATGAAGAGCGCCTGACGGACCTTCTGGTCCTGGAGCGCCGGGTGGCCGTCGCCGAACTTCTTGCCGTCCTTGGTCTGCGCGCCGGGGTTGGTGGCCAGGGCGTAGAAGCGCCGGCCGGGGGCGTCGTTCACCTTGATGTTGTCGGTGGACTTCAGCGACGCGGCCTGTGCGGGGGTCAGGCTCGGGCTTCCGGCGACGAAGGAAACTTCACCCTTTCGGAGGGCGGCGACCGCTGCGTCCTGGTCCTTGTAGTACCGGAAGACGAGCTCGTCGAACTTGGGCGAACCCCGCCAGAAGTCCTTGTTGGCCTTGAGCTTCACATAGCTGTCGACCTTGTAGTCCGTCAGGATGAACGGCCCGTTGCCGACGATCGGGAACTTCGTGTCGTTGTTGAACTTCGAGAAGTCGCCGACCTTCTCCCAGACGTGCTTGGGGACGATGGGCACGTCCAGCGCGGTCATCGTGGCCTGAGGCTGCTTCAGCTCTATGACCAGCTTGTCCGGGCTGGGTGCGGTCACCTTCTTGAAGTTGGAGACGAAGCTGCCGTTCGAGGTCGCGGCGCCCTCGTCGCTCATCATCTTGTTGAAGGTCCACGCCGCGTCCTCGGCGGTGGCCTTCTCGCCGTCCGACCACTTCGAGTCGTCCCGGATGGTGTACGTCCACGTCAGCTTGTCCGCCGAGGGCTCCCACGCGGTGGCGAGGCCCGGGATCGTGTGGTTGTCCTTGGCGTCGTAGTTGGTCAGGAAGTCGTACATCAGCCGGCTGATGCTCGTGGAGACCAGCCGCTGCGCGAGGAACGGGCTCAGGGAGTCGACGCTCTGCGCGACCGCGACCGTGAGCGTCGACTTGCCGTCGGCGGCCTGCGCCTCCTGCGGGGCGGGGGCGAACGGGTTTCCGGGGACGACCGATCCGGCGGCCAGCGCCAGGGCGGCGGCTCCGGAGGCGAGGAGGATACGCAGTCGGCCGCGTGGGCGGGACGGGCGTGGTGGGAATCTTGTGACCATGGACGTGGACCTCGCGTCATGACTCGCACGGTGAAGGCGGGCAGATCTCTGGTTCGCCAGCTGGTGAAGCGAAGGTTTATCAGCGGCGGTCGAGTCGCGTCAACGGTCCGCCAAACCGCGTGTGGTCTGCGGGAATGCGATGAGGGCCCGCACCGTGTGAACGGTGCGGGCCCTCATTGGTTTAGACCTCTACTGCCTTACTGCTGAGGCGCCGGTGGCGGCTGCGGGGGGTGCTGCTGCCAGCCCGCAGGCGGAACGGGGCCTTGCAGTTCGGGCTGTCCGGACTGATGTGCCTGGCCATCGTGTTGCGCGGGCGGCGGGGGCGGCCCGGCCTGCCCCGCGCCGGGCTGCGCCTGCGGGGGCAGCGACTGCTGCCAGCCGTTGTTCTGCGCACCCGGGCCGGCGTGCGGCGGGTACGGCTGCTGGGGGGCGGCGGCCTGCTGGGGCGGCGGCTGCTGCTGCCCGCCGTAGGGCTGCTGCCCGCCGTACGGCTGCTGGGGCGGATACGGCTGCTGCGGCTGCCCGGGGTACGGCTGCTGCCCCGGGTACGGCTGACCGGGCTGAGGCGCGTACGGCTGCTGGCCGGGCTGAGGTGCGTACGGCTGCTGGCCGGGCACCTGCTGACCGGGCGTCTGCCCGCCCGGCATGGGCGGGGCGAACTGCGGCGGGGGATTGCCGCCGTCCGCCGTCCACAGTCCCTGCTGCTGCTGGGCGCGCTGGAAGTCCTCGGCGACGAGCGCGGAGAGGTTGAAGTAGGCCTCCCGGGTCTTCGGCCGCATCATGTCGAGGTCCACCTCGGCGCCCGCAGCCAGGTGCTCGTCGAACGGTACGACCACGACGCCGCGGCAGCGCGTCTCGAAGTGCTGCACGATGTCGTCGACCTTGATCATCTTGCCGGTCTCACGGACACCGGAGATGACCGTCAGGGAGCGCTGCACCAGTTCCGCGTAGCCGTGCGCCGACAGCCAGTCCAGCGTGGTCGAAGCACTGGAGGCGCCGTCGACGGACGGCGTCGAGATGATGATCAGCTGGTCGGCGAGGTCCAGCACACCGCGCATCGCGCTGTAGAGCAGGCCGGTGCCCGAGTCGGTGAGGATGATCGGGTACTGCTTGCCCAGGACGTCGATCGCCCGGCGGTAGTCCTCGTCGTTGAAGGTCGTGGAGACCGCCGGGTCCACGTCGTTGGCGAGGATCTCCAGACCGGAGGGGGCCTGCGAAGTGAAGCGGCGGATGTCCATGTAGGAGTTGAGGTACGGGATCGCCTGGACCAGGTCGCGGATGGTCGCCCCGGTCTCCCGGCGCACCCGGCGCCCGAGCGTGCCTGCGTCCGGGTTGGCGTCGATGGCGAGGATCTTGTCCTGCCGCTCGGTGGCCAGGGTCGAGCCGAGCGCGGTGGTCGTCGTGGTCTTGCCCACGCCGCCCTTGAGGCTGATGACCGCGATCCGGTAGCACGACAGCACCGGCGTACGGATCAGATCGAGCTTGCGCTGCCGCTCGATCTCCTCCTTCTTCCCGCCCAGCTTGAAGCGGGAGGCGGCGGACGGGGTGCGGCTGCTCTTGGCCTTCTGCTTGCCCCGGACCAACCGGTCCGACGACAGCTCCACCGCTGCCGTGTAGCCGAGCGGGGCGCCCGGCACGGAGCGCTCGCGCTGGTCGTGCGTGACCGGCGTCGGCCAGGCCCCGCCGGCGCGCGGATCGACCGGCGGAGCCTGGGGCGCGGGCGGCTGGGGCTGATAGGCCTCGGGCTGCTGCTGCTGCTGCTGTGCAGGCAGGTTCGGCGTGCCCTGCGCGGGCTGCTGAGGGGACTGCGGAGGAAGCGCGGCACCCTGCGCGGGGAACTGCGGGGGCTGCTGGCCGGCCTGCGGTGCCGGGAAGCCGTAGCCGCCCGGAGGCTGCGCGCCCGGGGGCAGTTGGGGCGCGCCCTGGGCGGGATACTGCTGCTGCGGCGCCTGGGGGAACCCGTAACCGCCCTGCTGGGGTGTCTGCGGGAAGCCGTAACCACCCTGCGGCGCGGGCGCGTTGGGCTGGACCGGCTGCTGGGGAGCCGGCGGGGCCGGCTGCGCGGGCGGTGGCGGCGTAGGCGCCTGCGGGAAGCCGTAGCCGCCCGCCGCGCCGACGGCCGGAGCGGGCGCGGGCGGCTGCTGTGCGGGCCACTGCGGGGCGGGCTGAGGCGTGCTCGGCTGCGGTGCGGCCGGCTGGAAGGCGGGCGGCAGGGGCGGGAGGGCGCCCTGCGCGGGCGGCGCGGGGGACCACGGGGCCGGTGCATTGGGCGCCACGGCGCCCTGAGGCCCATCCGTGGACGGCGCGTCGGCGGACGGCGCGTCCGCGGGCGTCGTGTCGGCGGGGGACGTGCCCACGGGGGGCGTGCCGTCCGACGGTGTACCGCCCGGCGGTGTGTCCTGGGGGCCGGCATCCGTCGCATCCGTCAGGGAGTCCGCCGGCTCGTCGGTCCGCCCGTCGGCAGGCTCCTCGTCCGCCCCGGGCGCGCCGTCGGCTTCCGGTGCGGAGGTGTGTGACGCGTCCGGCTCCGGAGCGCCCGTCTCCGTGGCGTCTTCCTCGGCGGCTGCGGACTCCTTGTCGCCCACCGGACCGGCCGGGTCCGCGCCTTCGGGCTCGGACGGGGTGGCAGAGGGCGGGGGCTCGACGGGACCCGACGCCGTGGACCCGGCCTCCGCCTCCGCCTGGGCCTTTGCCGCCTCGCGCTCGGCGATCTCCTGCTTCAGAGCGGCGGGCGAGAACCGCATGGTGGCGCCGCTCTCGACATCGCCGCCCCCGAAGGGGCCGTCCGTGCGGCTCCCGGCGTCAGGCTCCGCGGAGCCCGCCGAGGGGGAAGCCGGCGCCGGAGGAGCCGGCTCGTAGGAAGGTGAGGGCGGCTCGGACGAGGCGGCCGACGACGCTTCGGACGGCGCGGCCGGAACCGGCGGCCAGCCGGGGTCGAATCCCCCGGAGGAGGGCGGACCCGGTACGGGCAACGGTGCCCCCTGCGGCGGCGGAGGCGGCGCCAGGTGCGACCCCGCCCCTCCCGAGGAGTCGCCCGGCGCGTTCTGCGTGTACCAGGCGGGCGGGGTGTAGTCGATGGTGAACTCACCCGTCATCTCGGCGGGATCCGCGTCGGACGACTCGTCGACGGGCGTGTTCCATCCCCCGCTGATTTCGTCCCGATCGCCGTTCACTTTGCCTCCTGGTGTGGTCGAGCACCCTTGTGCCGTGGTGGGTGGGGGCGACCGTTCCCGTTTTGTCCGGTCCGCCCGGCTCTCCCCCTTGCGACGCGCAGTGCCTGCCCGCAGGTTCCTCTGCCGCGCCCCCACCCACCCTAATCGCCATGGGGCGCACTACGGCAGGCCGTATCGCTCGCGACCGCTGTCCCGTAGGTCACGCGCGGGTCCCGTACGGAGCGGGCATGGCAGAACACCGAAGATCAGAGCGTCTCCCCGCGCACCGGGGTAGGGCGGGACATGACGAAGCGGCCGGGCCGGACACGGCGAATCGGCGGGCCCGGACATGACGAGGGGCGGCAGTCCCCGACCGCCGCCCCTCGCCGCACGCGGTTGCCTACTTGAGGTCGAACTCGCCGTCCCGGGCGCCCAGCACGAACGCGCGCCACTCAGCCTCCGTGTAGCGCAGTACGGTCCCCGGGTCCAGCGACGACCGCATCGCGACCGCGCCCCCCGGGAGGTGGGCGATCTCGACCCGTTCCTCGACGTTCTCGGTACCGGGTGCGCTCAGCCACTCCACATCCGAGATGTCGAGAGCGTAGAGCTCGTCCTTTTCCTGCTGGGTGCCCATGCGCACGTCCCTTCGGTCGAACTGTGTCGTTCCCGCCATGATCCTGAAAAGCGGCCGTTCCGGGGCGCGAACGGAAGGGATTCAGTCCATCCTGCGAGCGGTGCCCAGCAATCCGGTCTCCACGTCCGTCGCGCTGGTCATCACCCAGTGGCGCTCACGGCCCGCCACCCAGAGGGTGACACCGTCCGCCAGGGTGGGCAGCGCCTCGCTCTCGGCCCGAGCGAGCCCCAGGATCCGGCCGATCTGCTGCGCCTCCTCGGGCGACACCCGCTGAACACCCACGAGGGTCGCCGCCCGCATCAACCGGGGTGCCACGGGGCTCAGATAGGGCAGCAGCGTCAGCACCGACTGCCACGGCGAGGACACCACCCGGCCGCGGGGCGGACGCATTCCGCAGTCGCGCACCACCACCACGGGGCTGCCGACGGTCGCACCGGTCGGCGGGACCCGCCCCACATCATGGAGCGAGATGCATTCGAGACCGGCACCCGCGGCCTGCGCCAGCGTGGCCCACGCCTGGGTGCGGCCTGTCTCGACCGCCACCCGCGCACCCGTACCGGCCGCGCGCAGCGCCAGGACCTGCGCGGTCCACAGACCGCCGATCAACAGGACGTCGTACGGCGCCGGCCGGTGGAACCCGATCATCTGAGGGCGCCCCTCGGCGTCGTCCCCGATGATCACGCCGTCGTCGCCCACCGGCAACGACAGCGCGCCCAGATGGTCGGCGGCGAGGGTGTGGCCGGCATGGCGCGGCCCCAGCAGCCCTCGCCTCGGAGCGATGTGCTTCGTCACTGCGCGCCTCCCAGCGGGAGCGTGGCCAGGACACCCGGCAGCTGCTCTCGGTCCAGCCGTACGAGACCGACCTCCGCGTGCCGGGCGGCTTGCTCCAATGTCCTTCGTACACCGACCAGTTCGGTGTCGGAGCCTCCGGTGATCCGCACGTGGCCGCGCACGGACATGTGCCCCTGGTGCGCCCCGCGGCGCACGGTGAGGCTGAACGTCGTCGCGTACGCGGGCACCGAGGTCAGCAGCGCCACGAGCCGCGGCAGCGGAGTCGCTCCCCGGCCGAGCTCGGGCCAGCGGTCCACGGCGTAGGTGGTGTGCCAGCGGTCGTCGCAGCGCCAGACCCGCGTGGTCTCCGTCGTCCGTCGCTGTGGCGCGGCATCCGGACGCCCGGCGCGCGCCGACAGGATGGGATTTGCACACGCGGACGTGGCCACGGCGGAGTTCAGCTCGTCCTGGTCCAGCACCGAGGCCCGGAACCCCGCGCCGGTGATGCGGCTCGCCACATGGTCCGCGACCCGGACCAGACAGCGCTGAGCCCCTCCGAGCCCGCCACCGCGAGCCTCCACGGCCTCCCGGCACAGCTCCGGATCCAGCTTCACCGCCACCCAGGTCATCCGCAGCGCGGGCGCCCCGGTCCGGTCCTGGAGGGGGCCGTAGGACAGCCGGGCCACCGACCGCTCCGGCAGGTGCGGCGCCGGAGCGGGCCGCACCTGCTGCACCAGCTGCGCGGACTCCAGCACGATGTCGTCCACCGCGAGCGCGTCGCCCAGCAGGGACAGCGGCAGCGACCGGGCGCCCATGGCCTGACGGAGCGACTCACCGCTCGCCTCGACCCGTACGACGGCGGTCAGGAACGTCCCGTCCCCGATCATGCCCACCGTGCGGCGGGCGCCGTCCACATAGATACAGGGAGCGAACCCCGGTACGTTCTCCGCCACCGGCGCCAGCTGCGGCTCCGTCTCGGCGGGGGACGCCGTGGCGGTCCGCCTGCGACGCCGGAGGGCCGACACGGTCGACAGCCAGTCCTGCACGGCCCTGCCCCGGCGGCGTACCACCGCGAGCAGGATCAGCAGTGCGGCGATCACACCGGCGGGGATCATCCAGACGCCGCCGAGCGCGGCGCCCACCACGGCGACCGCCAGGGCGGCCTCGACGAGCACCAGCTGCCGCAGCGCGGGCCCGACGCGGCCGGTCCTGGAGATCGAGTGGAGAGTGGTCGCAGCGGGAGTGCCCTCCGACTGACGGGGAGCGGATCCGTCCGGTCCGTTGCTCCGTTGCCGGCGGGAAGGGGCGGGCGTTCGCCGGCCGGATCGCCTCGTGCGCTCGCCCGTCGCTGCAGCCATCGCCGCGTTGCCCCCTCGTGTCCGTATTCACCGTTTTTTTCACGGGCGTTGATCGGGCGATCACCCTACCTGAGCGGTGAATGCCAAGTGCCAACAGGCATAGTAGGGGTCCCGGTCGACGGCAGCGGTCCACGGCTGGTGTGGGAACCTGGTCGCCCACTGGGGAGAAGGGGCAGCGCGCACATGGCATCACGGCGGGACGAACTCAATGCCTACACCTTCGCGAAGCGGAGGTTGGTCGCACAGTTCCTGCAGCCCCACCCGTCCGGCTCGGAGGAGGGTGCGCCGCGCCCTCTTCGCGCGGTGGTACCCGGAGCGATCGTCGGCGTGGTCGTCCTTGCGGTGTTCGGAGCCTGGGGGATGTTCAAGCCCGTCGCACCCCAGGAGTGGGACACCCCGTACGAGAACGTCATCATCGCCAGCAAGTCCACCACCCGCTACGTGGTGTTGAAGACCGACGGCAAGACGCAGCTCCACCCCGTCCTGAACATGTCCAGCGCGAAGCTGCTCCTCGCACCGGACAAGGGCAAGGTCATCAACGTCGACGAATCGGTCCTCGACAACGGCAAGATCCCGCACGGGGCGACCCTCGGAATCCCGTACGCCCCGGACCGCCTGCCCGACCCGAAGGAAGCCGGTTCCGCCAAGCGCTGGGCGGTCTGCGAGCGGCCCGGCGAGGGCGGCAGGGCCATACAGAAGGCGGCGTTCGTCCTCGCGGAGCGCGAGCAGGGGAAGACCGAGGGCAAGGGCAAGCTGCGCGGCGGCGAGCTCATGTACGTCGAGGGCCCGGGGCCGGACAAGGCCCGCTACATCGTGGACGCCACGGGCACTGCGTACGCGGTGAAGAACGACGAACTGCTGCTGCGCACCCTGGTCGGCCCGGACCGTGCCCCCCAGCGGGTGTCCGCCGACTGGCTGGACACCTTGCACAAGGGAGACGCTGTCTCCATTCCGACCATCGAGGGCACTCCCGGTACCGACGCGGGAGTTCCGGGAATCCTCCAGGCCGAGGACAACAAGGTGGGCATGATCCTCGCGGCGACCTCCGGCACCGGGACCCAGCAGTACGTGGTCCTGCCCGGCAGGGTCGCCCCGGTGTCCGACTTCGTCGCCAAACTCCTGCTCAGCAGCCGCGCCCTGGTCGGCCTCGACCAGGACGGCCAGGCGAAGAACGTCAGCGCCGGAGCGTTCGAGCCCGGTGAGGCGTTCGGGCAGGAGAAGAACTGGCCCAGGAGCGAGCCGACGCCCGTCAACTCCGCGAGCACGGAGAGCGGAAGCCGTAACACCGTGTGCAACGTCCTGCGAGGTGTCTCGGACAAGAACGGCACCAGCACGCTCAGCACCTGGGCGGGAACGGCCTTCCCCGCCACGCTCCCCACCGGCTCCAGCAGTGCCTACGCCACCCCCGGATCGGGACAGCTCTTCCGGCAGTTCAAGGGGTCCAGCCCCGACTCCGGCCCTCTCTTCCTCGTGACCGACACCGGGCTGCGCTATGCCATGCAGTCCAACGGTGACAGCGTGCAGGGCGACTCCGGCATCGGTGAGTCCGGCAGCGAGGAGGAGAAGAAGAATAGTCAGCAGGAGGCGCAGCAGGCGCAGAACCATCTCGGGTACAAGGACGTCGACCCCGCGCCCATCCCCGCCGCCTGGTCCGCCTTCCTGCCGACGGGTCCCCGCCTGTCGACGGGCGCAGCCCGCCAGCCGCAGGGTTCGTGAGGAGCGACCACGTGACCACGGACCCCTCTTCCTCCCGGGCTTGTTCGCGGCGGCTGCTGACGGCCGCTGCCGCCACCGCTGTTCTCCTCGTCTCGCTGCCGGTGCTGCCCGCGGCCGCCGAAGACTCCACCCAGTGCACCTTCGGCCCGGACGCGAAGATGTACACGGGCCGGCCCTGGGCGCTCCAACGCGTGCTGATGGACGAACTGTGGGAGCAGTCCACCGGCAAGGGCGTACGGGTGGCGGTCATCGACACCGGCGTCGACATCAAGAACCCGCAGCTCAAGAAGGCCGTTGACGCCGGGAGCGGTCGCAACTACCTGCCGAAGAACCTCAAGGACGAGAACGGCAACAAGATCGAGCGCGGCAAGGAGAACGGCACCACCGACGTGGTCGGCCACGGCACCAAGGTCGCCGGCATCATCGCCGCGCGAGAGATGAAGGGCACCGGCTTCACCGGCCTCGCTCCCGACGCGACGATCATCCCGGTCCAGCAGAACGACGCCGAAGGCCACGGGACTGCGGAGACCCTGGCGGAAGCCATCAACTACGCGGCCGGGCAGGGCAGGGCGAATGTCATCAACATCTCCCAGGACACGGCCAACGCGGTGAAGCCCACGCCCCTGCTGGAGCAGGCGGTGAATGCCGCCCTGGCCAAGGAGATCGTGGTCGTCGCCTCGGCCGGCAACGACGGGCTGGGCGGAAACGTCAAGAAGACGTACCCGGCCTCGTACCCCGGTGTCCTGGCCGTCGCCGCCTCGGACCGCAACAACGAACGCGCGGCCTTCTCCCAGTCGGGGGACTTCGTGGGGGTCGCGGCCCCCGGCGTGGACATGGTCTCCACGGTCCCCGGCGGGGGGCACTGCTCCGACAACGGCACCAGCTTCTCGGCGCCGTACGTCGCCGGGGTCGCGGCCCTCATCAAGGCCAAGCACAAGAATTGGACGCAGAAGCAAATCGTCGCCCAGATCGAGCAGACGGCGGAACGCTCGATCGCGGGCCACGACCACCTGGTCGGCTGGGGCGTCGTCGACCCGGTGCGGGCGCTGACCGAGGACGACAGACCCATCGAGAAGCCGGTGGCACACGAAGGCGTGAGCAAGGGCAAGGCGCCGGTCCCGGCCGCCATCCATCTGGGCGAAACCGCGGACGAACGCAACGCCCGGCTGGCGACCTATGTCGTGGTGGGCGGGGGAGTCCTGGTCGCCGCCATCGCGGGTGCGGCGGTGGCCGTACGCGACAGGCGGCGGCGGCAGGGGCAAACGGGCGGTATGTGACGTCCGGTCCTGGTCGGTCAGTGATTGACGGCCGGGAAGTTACGTGATGGACAAGACAGTTGGTCCTGTCAGTGCCATTGGCTAGAGTGATGTTATGGGGCCAGTGCTGTTCACGCGGGTGCGATAGCAACGCGAAACGGACTGAGCAAACGGGGAATCGGGGAAGGACAGCAACGTGAGCAAAGGAAAAGGAGATCTCCGGCGCGGAGTAGGCGCCCTGGAGAGGTTCCAGAAGAGAGTGAACGCGTTGCTGGCGGACCTCGAGGGTTCCCCGGCCGGCAAGTCGAAGGTCGCGGCACAGACGGTGTCGCGGAACGCTTTGAGTGGCGGAAACACAAGCTTCGCGGAAGCAGACGGCCTCTACACCCAGTACAACCGCGTCCACGATGCACTCGTCACGCTCTCGAAGTCGCTGGGCGACCAGATCGAGTACCTGAGCCTCGGCGTGCACGCGGCGGCGGTCGGCTTCGACAACGTGGACGACGACACGCGGCGGCGGTTCTACGAGATCCAGATGCGTCTGGACGCGGAGAGCGAGAAGGCGAAGGCGGAGAAGCACAGCAAGCCTGAGCAGAACGCCGACAAGCAGAGCGATGGGGGATGGGCAGCCGAATGAGCGAACCGAAGAAGCCGGGACCGGGTTCCGAGACGCAGCAGCCGGAGCTCACCCCCGCAGAGCAGCAGAAGCAGGACACCGAGCGCGTCCAGGGTCAGCTGATCGTCACGGACGTGACGCGCCAGATGCAGGGCGTGATGGAGGCGTTCGGCTTCGGGAGCCCCGGCGCCTCGGGTCGGACGTCCTTCGAGGGTGTCGACCTCAACGTGATGATCGACCTGATCGAGAACTCCAACCCGGAGCACCTGGAGGAGGCCGGCGAGGCGCTGCTGAAGGCACGAACCGCGATCGGGGACGCAGCAAAGGAGCTGGGCGACTTCATCTCTGAGGTCGACTGGGAGGGTGAGTCCGGAGTCGCCTTCCAGGCCTGGGGCAAGGGCTTGGTCGCGCATGCCGAGAAGCTGGGCGAATTCGCCCAGGCGGCCGGCACGCAGATCACGGTCGCGGGCACGGGCCTCGCCTCGGTGCGTAATTCGCTTCCTCCTCGCGACAGTCGCTTCATCCGTAAGTCCCCCGAGGACATCGAGTCCCCGGCGCGGATCGAGTCGAACCCGGAGTACGCGGCGGCGCTGAAGGTCGAGAAGGACCGCCAGGAGGCCATCAACCAGGCGAACCGGCTGGCTTCGTACTACGCGGTCGCGGGGGAGACGCTGGCGTCGCAGGAGCCGCCGCGGTTCGATAAAAAGCTAGATGTGGCGATGCCTCGGCCGCGGACCCGAGATGAAACACCTCTCGATTCGGGGACTTCGACAGGGGGCTCTGATGCGGCGGGTAGCGGGGGATCTGGACGTGTGACAGAGGTTCCGGTGACTATTAGCCCAACCTCTCCACCGAACGGCACCGGCCACGAGGCGCCCGTGGTCGTGGCTCCCGTCCCGGACGAAGGCGTCTCGACCGAGATCAACAGCGTTGCCACTCCGCCGTCCCTCGTGACTACTCCGGCCACGCACTCTCCCGTGCCGACCACGAGCCCCGCACCGTCTGGGGGAGGCCCGAACCTGCCCATGGCGACCGGCTTCGTGAACCCGGTGACCGGAAACTCGCGAGGCCCCCAGACACCAGCAGGCGCGCCCAGAACTGTTGGCCAGCCGGGGGGCGGAAATCGCACAGGTGGCGGCCCAGCCACAAGCAGTCGCGCCCCCGGACCCACAGTGGGACGTCCTGCGCCTATGAACGGGGGCCCGGCCTCCGGGACCGCTGGCCGCAGCGGTGGTGGGCTGCAGTCTCCCGCTGCTGGCCGTTCAGGTGTCACAGGAGGCAGGCCGACAGCAGTCGGCCATGCGGGCACATCCGGAGCTACCGCACCGCGTGCAGGCCGAGGCGGCATCGTTGGCGGAACTCCGCAGCGCGCCGTTCCCGGCGCGGGGGCGCCCGGGGGCACTCGTGGCGTCCCGCGCGGCACGGTCATCGGAGCCGGTGGTACGAGCAGCACATCGCGCCCAGGCGGGCGAGGGGCCCCCAGCACCAAGGGAGTCGTGGGCACACCCCGCGGAGACGCTGCACGGCCTGGCGCAGGCGCGAAGGGCTTCACCGCCGGAGGTGCGGGTCTTGTGCGTGGCCCTGCGGGCCGGAAGGACTCCAGGGACGAGGATCAGGACGATGGCACGCCGCGCCCGGACTACCTGACAGAAGACAGAGAGACGTGGGAGGCCGGTCGGCGTGGAACCGCCCCGCCGGTGATCGAGTAGGGACAGGGAAGGTTCGGAAGTCAGGATGACAGCAGGAATGAGCCAGACCCGGAAGCGTCATATTCCTCTCCGACTGAGAGGGCGCCTACTTGCCACAGTGGCCATGGCCGCTGCCTGGAGCATGGGGTACGCAGGGGCTGCTCCATCGGCCGTTGCCGCGGATGTGCAGTCCAAGCAGTGGTACCTCGACGCCATGCAGGCCGATGAGATGTGGAAGGTCACTACGGGGAAAGGCATCAAGGTCGCTGTCATCGACACCGGAGTCAACTCGGGCACGCCATCCTTGAAGGGGCAGGTACTGAAGGGGCTCGACGCGACGGGCGCCGAGGGCGATGAGTACGACGATTATCGCGGTCACGGCACAACCATGGCTGAATTGATTGCCGGAACCGGCGAAGGCGGAGGTCTGAAGGGTCTCGCGCCGGATGCGAAGATCATCCCGATGAGGATCACCGACACGGAGTTCCAGAACGAGCATTCCGTGAATGCGCATGACTCCGAGGATGCAATTCGGGCCGCTGCGGACAGTGATGCGCAGATCATCAGCATGTCGTTCGGTAGCGATTTCGCGGGCAGGGAAGAGAGAGAAGCTGTAAAGTACGCGCAGAGTAAGGGAAAGATCTTTTTCGCGAGTGTCGGCAATAACGCCGAGGAAACCAATAGGGAGCAATATCCTGCCGCTTACCCGCAAGTGGTCGGCGTCTCCTCGGCGGATCGAAACGGAAAAGTGGCCGAGTATTCACAAAATGGAAGTATTGTAGATATTGCGGCTCCTGGAAATGATGTTCCACGTTGGTGTGACACCACTTTCCAGTCCTATTGCGACGGCGACGGCGGAACAAGTGCAGCAACCGCCATCGCATCCGCCTCCGCAGCCCTAGTGTGGTCCGCCCACCCCGACTGGACTGCGAACCAGGTTCTCAATGTACTTTTCGACACTGCCAGTCGGGACTGGGAAAAGGGCACGCTCAGCAAGTACCTCGGCCACGGTCTGATTCGTCCCTCCATGAACATCCTGAAGGGCAAGGGCTCCCCCGGCGCCCCGGACATCAGTCCCCTCACCAAGGAAAAGACGGCCGGTTCCACGGCCTCGCCCGCCGCATCCGCATCAGCTTCGTCACAGCCTGAGAAGAAGGACAAGGCTGAGGACGCCGCCATGGCAGGCTCCAGCACGGAGAAGAACGACGGCAGCCAACTGGGCCTGATCCTCGGCGGAGTGGCAGTAGTCCTCGTGCTCGGCGGCGGCGCTTTCGCGCTCGTACGCAAGCGCCGTAGCGCCTGACCGACCGCAGTTCCTCACACGCACCCCGGCGGGAGCGCCGGACCGAACAAGAGCACCAGGAAGGAAGCCAGAACCATGGCAGATCAGAAGCTTTCAGATGAGATGCTCCTCAAGCTTGAGGGCGAACTCAGCCGGCGATTCGACTCCGTGAGGGGCCAGCTGAAGACGCTGCAGGCGACGATCGACAGCCTGGAAGGTGCCTGGAAGGGCATCGGCGCCAACGCCTTCAACGTGAAGCAGGCTGACATCAACGTCAGGATGAGTGGCATCGCCACCCGGCTGGTCAATTTCCAGGAAGCCATCAAGGCGGCGCGCACCATCTCGGGCAACACCGAAGACGAGATCCGGCAGGCCCTCCAGGGCGTGGACGTCGTCGACGGCCACTCCACCGGCTCGGAGGCCAAGACCTCGGCCATCAACTCCCTCTGAGGCTTGCTGTACCCCCGTACCGAGTACGGGCCACCACATCGAACTAGATTGAACTGGAGGACCGTATGTCGACCAACGACGGCACGATGGTTGTCACTTACTCGAGCCTGGAGCAGGCTGCCGGGGACATCGACCGGCAGAGCAGGCAGCTTCAGGAAGACCTTGCGTCGATCAAGCGGATGATCGCCAACGTCTCCGAGCTCTGGGTCGGCGAGGCCAAGTCGGCGTACGACGCGGCGCAGGCCGGCTGGGACCGCGACGCCACGGGGATCCACACCGCCCTCTCCGAGATCTCTCGCAAGGTGCGCGACGCCGGTACCGCCTACCAGGCGGGCGACAAGCGGGCGCGGGCCAACTTCGAGTAGGGCTCGACCGAGAACAAACAGATCAGGGTGGGCACGCACGGGAGGTGCCCACCCTGACGTGTGTCGTGGGGCCGCTCAGACCGCTGGCTCATGGCGTTGGTCGAGGGGTGACGGCTCGGCAGAGCCTGAACCGTCGTGCGGGTTGCCCCCGGAAGTGCTGGATGGCGCGCGTGCGCGGGGGCTTCACACCGGGTCGGGTGATTCCGACGTGACCTCAGGTCCGCTGGGCCTGCGCTGGTACAGAATCCGTTGTACTTGTTGACTCCGTGGACTGGGTGGGTAACTACCCGTGACCGCAGGGGGCGTCGGCGTTGTACCGGGCAGCACGGTTGGGTCCAGTACTGAGCAGGCACGGAAGGGCGGGCGGTGGCCATGCGGGCGGACAACGGGGCCGGGGACGCGACCAACAGCGAGCCGGAGCTGTCGGACAGCCTCAAGACGTTCGGGGCGGTGCTGAAGGCGCTACGGGACGAAGCGTGTCTCACACAGGAGCAGTTCGCGCCGCTCGTGCAGTACTCGGCGGCGTACATCGCGAAGATCGAGCAGGGGAAGCGGTTCCCGCCGAGGGACTTGCTGGACCGCTCGGAGGAGGTGCTGGGGGCGCCTGCCGCGCGGGTGCTCGCTGCGGCGGCGCGGAGCTTGACGCGGAAGGTGGGGCTGGCGTCGTGGTTCCGGCAGTGGGCGGGGATCGAGGAGGAAGCGATCACGCTGTGCGCGTACGAATGCCGGGCGATTCCGGGGTTGTTGCAGCCGGAGGGGTACATCCGGGCGATCTTCGAACGGCGGTTGCCACCCCTGTCCGGTGAGCAGATCGAGCACCAGGTGACCGCCCGGCTGGAACGACAGCAACTTCTGACCGACAGGCCGAACACAGCATTCAGCTTCATTATCGAACAGGCGCTGCTGGAAAGGCACATGGGTGGGCCCGACGTCATCCGCCAACTCCTGGAGCATCTGATTGAGCAGAGCGTGCGGCGAAACGTCGAGATCCAGGTAATGCCCCTGCGCCAGTACGACCACGCTGGTATCGACGGCCTGATGTACCTGGCCGAGACCCGTCAGCACGAGTGGGTGGGCTACTCCGAGGGCCAGCAGTCGAGCATTCTCATCACGTCGCCGAAGGACGTGAGCGCCATGCTCCAGCGCTATGGCAAGCTGCGCTCGCAGGCCCTCGGCCGCGAAGCCACCGTAAGCCTGCTGGAGCAGATGCGAGGAGCACTATGAGCACTACAGAGCCGGTCTGGTTCAAGAGCAGCTACAGCGGCAGTTCAGGCGACAACTGCGTCGAAGTGGCCGCACACCACGCGACCGTCCTCGTCCGGGACTCGAAATGTACGCAGAAGCGTCCGCTGAGCGTATCCCCGGGTGCCTGGGCGGCATTCACCACGCTCGCAGCTGACTCAGCGGTTTGAACAAGGGCGGTGGCGCAGCCCTCTGGCCTGCTCCGCGCCCGCGGTCCGCGCCACCGTCAGTCCGTGGCCGGCGAGACCGTCTTCCTCTCCGGAGGTGAAAGGGCAGCGGCCGGGCAGCATGACGGCGCGGGGCTTGGGCGAAGAATCCAGATGGATCGAACGTGGCACGCTCGAGCGGTCGGCCGGGGCCCCACCCGGCCGACCCGCTGATCCAAATGAAACGGCCTGGTCAGTCCTTCACCAGGTTCCACCACCAAGCGATGCTGGCGATCGGCAGAGGCTGGTCCGCCTCCCTCTCCTGGAAGGGGGAGGCGGCGCTGCCGGCCGGTAGGTCGGCCGGGTTCTCCGGGTTGACGTAGCGATGTGTGGTGAGCGACCAGTCGTAGTCGGCGCGGATCCAGGAGTCGCAGTCCGTGATCCATCGACGGAGCTCGGGGCCGGCGTCACGCAGGATCTGGTCGCGGAGACGGAGATAGAGAGCCATGGCACGGGTGTGCATCATGGCGGTCTCGCTCACCGCTTCGTCGAGGGTGCACTTCCGTTCGTACGCGATCAGATCGACTATGTTTCCGTATCCCTCTTGGCTGCGCTGGCGCTCCTTGTGGTACGAGACCAAGTCGTTGGACCAGCCGATGATCGAGGCGAAGATCTCGACGAACCCACGGATGTCGTGGCGCTCGTAGTCTGCCGCGGGGAGGTCGTACCCGTGGATGATCTCGCTGAGGGTCGAGAAGATCTTGACGCCGGAGGAGTCGAGCCGGACCGCCAGGTGGTCGGAGAGGCTCGGGATCCGCCCGGCGGCGCCGTTGGCGGCCATCCAGATCTGGCCCTGGAGGTAGGCGCGGAAAGTGGCCGCCCAGCGGGCCGTCTGCACCGGGGTGGTCAAGCTGTCGAGCCGCAGACGCAACTCGCGTAACGCTGCGCTGTAGTTGTCGTCGGTGGGCGCCGTCCAGGGGACTTCGACGATGCGCTGAAGCTTGGTGATCATGAGCAGGGTGGCATCCGGGGAAGCCGCGACGGGCCCCTCGTCGCAGTACTCGTCGTCGAAGGCGAAGAGCCACATCAGGAAGTCCGAGGTCCACTGCAACGCTGCGACGCGTCCGGAGGGGGCGCCGCGGCTGGTGATCTCTCCCACGGAGATGCGGGTCAGCCGTTCGCGCTGCGCCCGGTCGGAGTAGAGGCCGAACCGATCGAGCCAGGCGGCCGAGCGTTCATCGATCTCACGCCAACTTGGATGAATTCCCGAGGGGAGCGGGACCCACAGCTGGGGGATCTTCGGCGCTGGTGCTGGGGAGGTCATGTACCGCCCTTTCACATGTACTTTTCAATGCCTCTGAGACCCGGAAGTTAGCAAGGTGTACGGGTAACAGGTACAGCCTTTTCCAGCCTGGTTGGCTCGTGTGAGGCTGTCGTTTTCGGCCTGGATTCAGGCATCTGACTGCGTCTCCGAGGCTGGAGGGAGGTGCGAAAGCGGTTGATCAGGCATCGTTTGCGCGTGATCGATTTCTGTGCACGGTTGGCCCGAAAGTGACTCTTGCCAGTTCAAGATTCACCGATTTGGCGGTGGAGCACCAGATTCCGCCCGCCCGCGCCCCTGGAAGCCTGAGCGCGCCCGGTTCACCGCAGTCGTTCCTGCCGGACGGCCCGCGCTTCGCACGGGCCGACTGTTCGGCGGGGAGGCGCCGCCCGGATGAGGGGCCCTCAGCACGCGCCTTCGCGGCTCGTCACGGCAAAGTCGTACTTCGGGACCGTCACCGAGCCGGTCCTGCCCGCCACCCCGGGAGGCTCGTAGTCCCCGTCCTTCGACGGCGTGCACAGGTCGGTCTGGTTGACGGCGAGGTCCCCCTTCCCGCCCCCACCACCACCGGGCTCGGCCTTGTTCAGGCGCATCTGCGAGCCGCCCTTGCCGGCCGCGTCTTCCTTCAATTGCTCCCACTCGTACTGGAATGCCGAACGCCCGGACATCAGGCGCGCCCAAGCCGCAGCGGGCGGCGACAGCGGCGCGCCCGCGCCTGCCGTCACCGCCCGCCCCGGTACCGCCGTACGCCCTACCGCTCCCCGTCCATGAGACCGGACTGCACCAGCGGATTCCCTCGGCGCCGGGTGACGAACACCCCGCGCCCCGGGGGCATCGGGCGCGGTCGTACGTTGCCGAGGATGTCGCCCTCGATGGGGTCGCCCGAGAGCATCACGCCCTGCGCGCCGAGTTCGAGGATGCGCTGCAGGAAGGGCTCGTACAGCGCGCGGCCCGCCCCCGCCGTGCTGCGGGCGATGATGAACCGCACGCCGACGTCGCGGGAGAACGGCAGCATCTCCGTGAGCTTCGCCAGCGGGTTGCCGCTCGACGTCGAGACCAGGTCGTAGTCGTCGACGACCACGTACACGTCGGGGCCGCTCCACCAGCTGCGATCACGCAGCTCCTGCGCCGTGACCTCGGGCGAGGGCGTGCGGCGCTTCATGAGGTCGTACAGCGCGTCCGCGTGGTGCTCCATGTTGTTGGACATGGGTACGTACTCCGCCAGGTGCGTGGCGGGGGTGACGTCCAGGAGCGCTCGCCGGTTGTCGATGACGAAGAACTTGGCGGCGTTCCCCTCGTACCTCTCGGTCAGCTGCTTGATGAGCAGGCGCAGCAGGTTGGACTTGCCGGACTCGCTCTCGCCGAACACCAGGAAGAACGGGTCCCGCTCGAAGTCGAGGAAGACCGGCTCCAGGTTGTTCTCGTCGATGCCGAACGCGATGCCCCGCTCCGGCCGTGCGTAGCCCGCGGGCAGTTCGCGGACCGGGAGTTCGCGGGGCAGCAGCCGGACCGCCGGGGCGGGCGCCGCGGTCCAGTGCCGGGCGACCTCCTGGTTCATGGCGGCCGTGGCCTCGGAGAGGTCGCTGTCGGAGTTGATGCCGTCGATCCGCGGTACCGCGGCCATGAAGTGCAGCTTCTCCGGGGTGAGACCGCGACCGGGCACGCCGGCGGGCACGTTGACCGCGGCCTTGCGGTCCAGCTCGGAGTCCATGACGTCACCGAGCCGCAGTTCGAGCCGGTTCATCAGGTGGTCCTTGAGGTTGGCCCGGACCTCCATGGAGCGTGACGCCGTGACGATCAGGTGGATGCCGTAGCCGAGGCCGCGCTGTGCGATGTCGATGGCCGCGGATTCCAGGCCCTCGTAGTCCGTCCGGAAGTTGCCCCAGCCGTCGATCAGGAGAAAGACGTCGCCCCACGGCTGGTCCGTCGCCGAGATCTCGCCGCGCGCCCGCAGTCGGCGGAAGGTGGCGATGGAGTCGATGCCCGCGCTGCGGAAGTACTCCTCGCGGCGCGCCATGATCCCGTACACCTCGGCGACCGTACGGCGGACCCGTTCCGGGTCGAGCCGGGACGCGACCCCTCCGACATGGGGGAGGCCGGAGACCGAGGCCATGCCGCCGCCACCGAAGTCGAGTCCGTAGAACTGGACCTCCTGGGGCGTGTGGGTGAGGGCGAAGCCCGCGATGAGCGTGCGCAGCAGCGTGGACTTGCCCGACTGCGGGCCGCCGGTGATCTGCATGTGGCCCGCCGCGCCGGAGAAGTCCCGGTAGAGCGTGTCGCGGCGCTGCTCGTACGGCTTGTCGACCACACCCAGCGGTACGACGAGGCGTCCCGCGCCCTCGAACCCGGGCTGGGTCAGCCCGCGCCCCTCCACCGCGGACAGCCCCGGCAGGAGCTCGTCCAGCGACGGCGGATTGTCCAGCGGGGGCAGCCACACCTGGTGCGCGGACGCCCCCCGGCCCTCCAGCCGGCGCACGATCACGTCCAGCACCGTGTCGGCCAGGGCGTCGTCCTCCGACGTGCGGGCATCGGGTACCCCGGGCTGCGCCGTCGGCTGTACGTAGCGCACGGGCACCGGAGCCGCGGTGAAGACCACCGGCCTGCGGTCCACCGGCAGGGGACCGGACGACGCGGCGGGCTGCGCGCCCGAGCGGTAGACCCCGGAGACGTACGCCGCCTTGAAGCGCACCATCTCGTCCGTGCCGTACTTCAGATAGCCCGAACCAGGGACGTTGGGCAGGTGGTAGGCGTCGGGCACGCCCAGCGCGGCCCGGGACTCACCCGCGGAGAACGTACGCAGACCGATCCGGTACGACAGATAGGTCTCCAGGCCGCGCAGCCGGCCCTCCTCGAGGCGCTGCGAGGCCAGCAGCAGATGGACACCCAGGGAACGGCCGATGCGCCCGATCTGCACGAACATCTCGATGAAGTCCGGCTTCGCCGTGAGCAGCTCGCTGAACTCGTCGATGACCAGGACGAGGGACGGGATGGGCTGCAGCGGGGCACCCGCGGCCCGGGCCTTCTCGTAGTCGTGGATGTTGGCGTAGTTGCCCGCGTCGCGCAGCATCTCCTGGCGGCGGTTGAGCTCACCGCTGATGGAGTCGCCCATGCGGTCCACCAGCGTCAGGTCGTCCGCGAGGTTGGTGATCACCGCTGCGACATGGGGCATCTGCGCCATGCCGGCGAAGGTGGCGCCACCCTTGAAGTCCGCGAGTACGAAGTTCAGCGTCTCCGACGTATGGGTGACGGCGAGACCCAGCACGAGCGTGCGGAGCAGCTCGGACTTTCCGGAACCCGTGGCGCCGACACACAGGCCGTGCGGGCCCATGCCCTCCTGCGCCGCCTCCTTGAGGTCCAGCATCACGGGGCCGCCGTCCTCGCCCACGCCGATCGGCACCCGGAGCCGCTCCGCCTGCGAGCGGGCCCGCCAGGTCCGGCTGACGTCGACCGAGGCGGCGTCACCGAGATTCAGCAGATCGGT
This sequence comes from Streptomyces sp. QL37, assembly GCF_002941025.1. Taxonomy (NCBI): domain Bacteria; kingdom Bacillati; phylum Actinomycetota; class Actinomycetes; order Kitasatosporales; family Streptomycetaceae; genus Streptomyces; species Streptomyces sp. QL37. The sequence continues at coordinate 6,097,595 of NZ_PTJS01000001.1, forward strand.
GAACTCCAGATTGGCGAGCAGCGGTTCGTCGTCGTCCCCGCCCGACGCCACGTGGAGGGGGGCCAGCTGCCGTGCCAGTGCCTCCGCGGCCTCGTGGCTCAGCAGGTCGGGGAGGCCGTCGTACACCAGGCCGTGCCCCGACTCCAGCTGCAGGGAGTGGGGGTCGACCACGATCGAGAGGCCGCCGCGCGCTCCGGTGACCTGGCCCGTGACGATCTCGATGACCGTCACGCCCTGGAGGCCCTCCGCCGACGCGAGCGCCGACGTCGCCGGTACGGACTCGCCGTCGAGCACGACGACGACGTGCGGCTGGTCGAGGATCGGCTGGCCACCGGGCTGGAAGCGAGGCCGGCCGTCGAGGCGGCCCGCGAGCATCTCCTCCAGCTCCGCGACGTTCGTGGTGATCAGACGGCGGCTGCCGGCGCCGTCGATGGAGCCCTGCACCTGGACGTGCGGGAGCCACTTCGTCCATTCCCAGCGCGGAGCGGCGTCGCGCCCGGCCGCGACGGCGATGACCAGGTCCTCGGGGGAGTGCAGCGAGGCGAGCGCCCCGACCATCGCGCGGGCCGTGGCACGCGCGGACTCCGCCTCACCGCTGATCGTCAGGTGGTAGAAGGCGCGGAGCGAGACCGCCATCGGCAGCCCGTCCAGCGTGCTGTGGGTCGTCAGGAACTGCTGCATAGCCCCGGCGGTCAGCGGTTCCAGCTCATCCACCGGCGCTGTGTCCGGTGCGACGAGCGGCGTGGCGAGCTCCTGGCTGCCCAGTCCGATGCGTACGTGGGCGAAGTCCGCGTCCCCTACACGGCGCTCCCAGACACGGCTGCCCTCGGCGACGAGCGCCCACAGCTGCTCCGGGGACGGGTGGAGGTAGAACTGCGCGTCGCGCTGCTGCCGGGCGGTCCTCAGCACAGCGCGTCTGGTCTGCGTCAGGTACTTCAGATAGTCGCGCCGCATGTCCGCGAGCTGACCCTGGGTGCCGCGCCGGAAACGGATGATCATCGCGATGGCCATCGCGACCGTCGACGCGATCATGATCATGCCCATGATCCGCATGATCGGGTTCGGCGTCATGAAGAAGAAGACGACGGAACCACCCATGCCGAGCATCGGCAGCAGCTGCATCATCACTCCCTCCTGCTGCCCACGGGGCAACTCGGGCGGAGGTTGCAACTGCACCTGTTCGCCCGGAACTTCGGAGGGGAGGGCCCGCGGTGGGCGCTTGACGACAATCTGGCTCACAGCTCACCAATTCCCTTGCCGGACGGAACTGTTCCTATCGGCGCCCCCGTGGCGACGGGTTCCGTCCGCGGGAGGATCCTACTGGCGTACCCGGCGACCCGAGGGCGGTAGGGTGTCGCGACGCGTGTACGCATCCGCTAACTACCGCAAAAAAATGGGTCATTCGGGACGCAGCTGGAGCCCGTGGCCCAGGGGTGCGTTCCAGAGGGAGTCCAGGAGAAGCATGAGGGGGAGCAGCAGGTGACTATGACGGCCCAAACGGCGGCGACCGGATCCGGTCGGCCGGGTCCCGGAGTTCCGGCCGGCAACGGAACCGGCTTCTGCCGGGTCACGGTCGTCGCGCCCGACAGCCGCGTCGACGTGGCGCTGCCCGAGGACATCCCCGTCGCCGACCTCTACCCGGAGATCCTCCGGCTTTCGGGGCAGAGCCCCGCCCAGGGCGCCCCGGTCGGCTATCACCTGGTGCGCCGTGACGGCACCGTGCTCGACAGCGGGCGCACGCTCGCCGGCCTGCGCGTCCTCGACGGCGAGCTGCTGTCGCTGCGGCCCTTCTCGGAGTCGCTGCCCCCCGCGGTCTTCGACGACGTCTCCGACGCGGTCGCCACAGCCGTCGCCAAGGACCGCACCCTCTGGGGCGACACCCTCATGCGCTCGGCCGGCCTCTTCGGCGGCTCCGTCCTGCTGGTCCTGCTCGGCTTCGTGCTGTGGACCTCCGACGTCCGGCACGACATGCACGGCCTGCCGGGCATCCTGGCCGCCGTCACCGCTCTCCTTCTTCTCGCGCTGGCGTGCGTACGCGCGCGTGTCTACGCGGACCGTGGCTCGTCCATCGCGCTGGGGATCGGCGCACTCACCAACGCCGCGGTCGCCGGCGCCGGGCTCCTCTCGCTCAGCCAGGGCCAGGGCATCGGCAGGCTCCAGTTCCTGCTCGCCTGCGCCGCCGTGCTGGTGGTGTCGGTGATCCTCATGATCGCCGCTCCCGAGGGCGACGGGACGTTCGTCGCGTTCGTGTTCGCCTCCGCCATCGGCGTACTGGTCACCTTCATCGCGATCATGACCGGCATGGCGCCGTCCGAGACCGCGGCCGTCTGCGCGCCCCTCTCCGTGGGACTGCTCGGCTTCCTGCCGGGGCTCTCCACCCGCTTCGCCCGCCTCCCGATCGGCTTCGAGCCTCCCCGCACCACCGTCGGCGACTACGGGACGTCCGACCCGGCCCCGCAGGGTCCCGTCGATGCCGACCGCATCGCCGCCCAGGCGCGGCGCGGCCACGAGCTGCTCCTCGGTCTGGTCGGCGGATGCGCGCTGGTGGCCGTGGGCGCAGCCGCGGTGCTCGGCTTCTCGGACAGCGTCTGGGGCCAGCTGCTGGCGCTCGCGACCGGGGTCGCGATGCTGATGCGCGCCCACCTGTTCCGCTACACGGCCCAGGTCGGCTGCGCCCTGGGAGCCGGCCTCGCCGCCCTCGTGCTGCTCGGCCTCGGACTGTCGCTCAACCCGCCGGCCGAGCTGATCCGCGACGCGCTCACGGGCGACAGCGCGGGACTCGACATCCGTACGATCTGGCTCACCGCCGCCGTCGCGGGTGTGGCCGCACTGATCACCGCCATAGGCCTGATCGTGCCGCGCAAGGGCGTCACCCCGTTCTGGGGTCGCTTCCTGGAGGTCGCCGAAGCGTGCGTACTCCTGACGCTGCTGCCGCTGTGCCTCGCCGTTTTCGACGTCTACCACTCGATCCGGGCGCTCACCAGCTGACACCCGTCGGGGGTGCCCCGGAGGACTGGTACTCTGACCAGTGGCCGTTTGTGTACGCGTCCCCGGATCATCCTGGGGGCTGCGCTCATCGGACCTTCGCCTCCGAGTCATGGAAGCTCCCCTGAGATCAAGACCAGGGGCACTCGTGGGCGCATCGAACATCAAGAGGAGTACGCGTGCCGCTCGACGCCGCTACGAAGAAGCAGATCATGTCCGAGTTCGCCCAGAAGGAGGGTGACACCGGATCCCCCGAGGTCCAGGTCGCCATGCTCTCCCGCCGGATCTCGGACCTGACGGAGCACCTCAAGACGCACAAGCACGACCACCACTCCCGTCGTGGTCTGCTGATCCTGGTCGGCCAGCGTCGCCGCCTCCTGCAGTACCTTGCCAAGAAGGACATCCAGCGCTTCCGTGCGCTCGTCGACCGCCTCGGCATCCGCCGTGGCGCGGCCGGCGGCGCCAAGTAAAGACGCTGTTGAAGGGAGCGGTACCCACTTCCAGGGGACCGCTCCCTTTGCCGTACGTGCGGTACCGGGCCCCGGCTCAGTAACCTGGACGTACAACACCAGACGAGGAGAGGCGCCCCACGGCCGCCGCCGGTCCTCGGTAGTGGCCCCCGGGACAACGCCCGGGAGCTTCGATCGAAGACCGGCCCCGCACACACGGTGCGCTTCTCCGCACCGTCCTGGGCCACACGGGCGCCAGGACGAAAGACGACGAGTATGGAGAAATCACTAGTGGAGAACGAGACCCACTACGCCGAGGCCGTTATCGACAACGGAACCTTCGGCACCCGCACCATCCGCTTCGAGACGGGCCGCCTGGCCAAGCAGGCCGCAGGCTCCGCCGTCGCGTACCTGGACGACGACACCATGGTGCTGTCGGCCACCACCGCTTCCAAGCGGCCCAAGGACAACCTCGACTTCTTCCCCCTCACGGTGGACGTCGAGGAGCGGCAGTACGCGGCCGGCAAGATCCCCGGCTCCTTCTTCCGCCGCGAGGGCCGGCCCTCCGAGGACGCGATCCTCACCTGCCGCCTGATCGACCGCCCGCTGCGCCCCTCCTTCAAGAAGGGCCTGCGCAACGAGATCCAGATCGTCGAGACGATCATGGCGCTCAACCCCGACCACCTGTACGACGTGGTCGCGATCAACGCCGCCTCCGCGTCCACGATCCTGGCGGGCCTGCCCTTCTCCGGCCCGATCGGCGCCACCCGCGTCGCCCTGATCAAGGGCCAGTGGGTCGCCTTCCCGACGCACACCGAGCTCGAGGACGCCGTCTTCGACATGGTCGTCGCCGGTCGCGTCCTGGAGGACGGCGACGTCGCGATCATGATGGTCGAGGCCGAGGCCACCGAGAAGACCATCCAGCTCGTCAAGGACGGCGCCGAGGCCCCGACCGAAGAGGTCGTGGCCGCCGGTCTGGAAGCCGCGAAGCCCTTCATCAAGGCGCTCTGCAAGGCCCAGTCCGACCTCGCCGCCAAGGCCGCCAAGCCCACCGGCGAGTTCCCGGTCTTCCTCGACTACCAGGACGACGTCCTGGAGGCGCTCTCCAAGGCCGTCAGCACCGAGCTCGCCAAGGCGCTCACCATCGCCGGCAAGCAGGAGCGCGAGGCGGAGCTCGACCGCATCAAGGAGATCGCGGGCGAGAAGCTCCTCCCGGCCTTCGAGGGCCGCGAGAAGGAGATCTCCGGTGCCTACCGCGCGCTGACCAAGAAGCTGGTCCGCGAGCGCGTCATCAAGGACAAGGTCCGCATCGACGGCCGCGGCGTCACGGACATCCGTACGCTCGCCGCCGAGGTCGAGGCCATCCCGCGCGTGCACGGCTCGGCGCTGTTCGAGCGTGGCGAGACCCAGATCCTGGGCGTCACCACCCTCAACATGCTCCGCATGGAGCAGCAGCTGGACACCCTTTCCCCGGTGACCCGCAAGCGCTACATGCACAACTACAACTTCCCGCCGTACTCCGTCGGTGAGACCGGCCGCGTGGGCTCGCCCAAGCGCCGCGAGATCGGCCATGGCGCGCTCGCCGAGCGCGCCATCGTGCCGGTGCTGCCATCGCGCGAGGAGTTCCCCTACGCGATCCGCCAGGTCTCCGAGGCGCTGGGCTCCAACGGCTCGACGTCCATGGGCTCGGTCTGCGCCTCCACCATGTCGCTGCTGAACGCCGGTGTGCCCCTCAAGGCCGCCGTCGCCGGCATCGCCATGGGCCTGATCTCGCAGGAGATCGACGGCAAGACCCACTACGTCGCCCTCACCGACATCCTCGGTGCGGAGGACGCCTTCGGCGACATGGACTTCAAGGTCGCCGGTACGAAGCAGTTCGTGACCGCGCTCCAGCTCGACACCAAGCTCGACGGCATCCCCGCCTCGGTGCTGGCCGCCGCGCTGAAGCAGGCCCGTGACGCGCGTCTGCACATCCTGGACGTCATGAACGAGGCCATCGACGTCCCGGACGAGATGTCCCCCAACGCCCCGCGGATCATCACCGTCAAGATCCCGGTGGACAAGATCGGTGAGGTCATCGGCCCCAAGGGCAAGATGATCAACCAGATCCAGGAGGACACCGGCGCCGACATCACGATCGAGGACGACGGCACCATCTACATCGGTGCCCAGCAGGGCTCGCAGGCCGAGGCCGCCCGCGCCACGATCAACGCCATCGCCAACCCGACCATGCCGGAGGTCGGCGAGCGCTACCTGGGTACGGTCGTCAAGACCACCACCTTCGGTGCCTTCGTCTCCCTGATGCCCGGCAAGGACGGTCTGCTGCACATCTCGCAGATCCGCAAGCTCGCCGGTGGCAAGCGCGTGGAGAACGTCGAGGACGTGCTCGGCGTCGGCGCCAAGGTCCAGGTCGAGATCGCGGAGATCGACTCCCGCGGCAAGCTCTCCCTCATCCCCGTCATCGAGGGTGAAGAGGACGAGAAGAAGGACGACACCGACAAGTGACGTCCCGTAGTTCCGTGGCGACGGCCCGCCCCTCCTCGGAGGGGCGGGCCGTCGCCCGTACCCAAACGCTTCTCAAGGGCAGCAACGGCATCGGCACCGTCCGCCGCACCGTCCTCCCGGGCGGTCTCCGGGTCGTCACCGAGACGCTGCCCTCCGTACGCTCCGCCACCTTCGGGATCTGGGCCAACGTCGGTTCACGCGACGAGACGCCCACCCTGAACGGCGCGACGCACTACCTCGAGCACCTCCTCTTCAAGGGCACGGCCAAGCGCAGTGCCCTCGACATCTCGTCCGCGATCGACGCGGTCGGCGGCGAGATGAACGCCTTCACGGCGAAGGAGTACACCTGCTACTACGCGCGGGTCCTGGACACGGACCTGCCGCTGGCCATCGATGTCGTCTGCGACATGCTGACCGGCTCCCTGATCGCCCCCGAGGACGTCGACGCCGAGCGCGGCGTCATCCTCGAGGAGATCGCGATGACGGAGGACGACCCGGGCGACTGCGTGCACGACCTGTTCGCACACACGATGCTCGGTGACACCCCGCTGGGCCGCCCCGTGCTCGGCACCGTCGACACGATCAACGCCCTGAACCGCGGCCAGATCGCCCGCTTCTACAAGAAGCACTACGACCCCACGCACCTGGTCGTCGCCGCCGCCGGCAACGTCGACCACGCCACGGTCGTACGACAGGTCCGCAAGGCGTTCGAGCGCGCCGGCGCCCTGAGCCGCACGGACGCCGTCCCCACGGCGCCCCGCGAAGGCTCCCGCACCCTGCGTGCCACCGGCCGCGTCGAACTGCTCAACCGCAAGACCGAGCAGGCCCACGTCGTCCTCGGCATGCCCGGCCTGGCCAGGACCGACGAGCGCCGGTGGGCGCTCGGCGTCCTGAACACCGCGCTCGGCGGCGGCATGAGCTCCCGCCTCTTCCAGGAGGTCCGGGAGAAGCGCGGCCTGGCCTACAGCGTGTACTCGTACACCTCGGGCTTCGCCGACTGCGGGCTGTTCGGTGTGTACGCGGGCTGCCGCCCCAGCCAGGTGCACGACGTCCTCAAGATCTGCCGCGACGAGCTCGACCGCGCGGCGACGGACGGCCTCGGCGACGAGGAGATCAGCCGCGCCGTCGGCCAGCTCGCCGGTTCCACGGTCCTCGGCCTGGAGGACACGGGCGCGCTGATGAACCGCATCGGCAAGAGCGAGCTCTGCTGGGGCGAACAGATGTCCGTCGATGACATGCTGGCCAAGATCGCGGCGGTCACCCCCGACGAGGTCCGGGCCGTGGCGGCCGACGTCCTCGGACAGAGGCCCTCGCTCTCGGTCATCGGCCCGCTGAAGGACAAGCAGGCCGACCGCCTCCAGGAAGCGGTCTCCTAACCACCCCGTAAGGAAAGAACACATGAGCAAGCTGCGCGTGGCCGTTCTCGGCGCCAAGGGACGCATCGGGTCCGAGGCGGTACGAGCCGTGGAGGCCGCCGACGACATGGAGCTGGTGGCCGCACTCGGCCGCGGCGACTCGCTGGAGACCCTCACGGACAGCGGCGCCCAGGCGGTCGTCGAGCTGACCACACCCGCGTCGGTGATGGACAACCTCGACTTCTGCGTCCGGCACGGGATCCACGCGGTCGTCGGCACCACGGGCTGGACCGACGAACGGCTCGCGCAGCTGAACACCTGGCTCTCCGGCTCCCCGGAGACCGGTGTGCTCATCGCGCCGAACTTCTCCATCGGCGCGGTCCTCACGATGAGGTTCGCGGAGCAGGCCGCCCGCTACTTCGAATCCGTCGAGGTCATCGAGCTGCACCACCCCGACAAGGCGGACGCACCCTCCGGCACGGCCACCCGCACCGCCCAGCTCATCGCCGCGGCCCGCGAGAAGGCCGGAGCGGCGCCGCAGCCGGATGCCACCGCCACCGCGCTGGACGGAGCCCGCGGCGCGGACGTCGACGGTGTCCCGGTCCACTCGGTCCGGCTCCGCGGTCTCCTCGCCCACCAGGAGGTCCTGCTGGGCGGCGAGGGCGAGACCCTCACCCTGCGCCATGACTCTCTGCACCACAGCAGCTTCATGCCGGGCATCCTGCTCGGCACCCGCCGCGTGGTGACCACTCCCGGCCTCACCTTCGGCCTGGAACACTTCCTCGACCTGAACTGACTGGGCCCAACCCCATGCGCGCAAAGCTCACCTACGTCGTCACCGCCGCCGTCCTGGTCTTCTACTTCGTCCTGGCCGGCAGCCGCGGCGTCCTGCTCATCGAGCACGGCACGCTGCTCACGGTCACCTTCGGCGTCGCGGTGCTGATCCTGCCGGTGATCGGCATCTGGTTCCTCTGGAAGAACACCCAGTTCGTACGCAGGGCCAACGCCCTGGCCGCCGAACTGGACGCGGAGGGCGGCCTCCCCGTCGACGAGCTGGTGCGCACACCCTCCGGGCGCATCGACCGCGACTCAGCCGACGCCGTCTTCGCGCGGCGCCGGGAGGAGACCGAGGACAGCCCGGACGACTGGCGCTGCTGGTTCCGGCTGGCGGTCGCCTATCAGGACGCGAGGGACACCCCACGCGCCCGTAAGGCGATGCAGCGCGCCATCGCCCTGCACACGAACAAGCCGGTACGCGCCTGACTGGCGCCGTACCGGCTTGTGAGGTGTCCTGGCGGCCCCGCGGGGGCCTTCGGGTCAGTGGGTGCGGTATTCGTCGCCCCAGGCCTCGATGGAGTCCGTGGCGCGCTCGAACGCCTCGGCGCGGGCGAGGAAGTCCGCGTTGTGGTCGGTGACCAGCGGCGCCAGAGACTCGCCGCCCTTACGCACCACGATCAGGGCCTGCCCCTGGACGGTGCGGGGGAGACCGAGCCACTTGACCGGCTGCTGCACCGTGCGTACGGCTGCGGCGTCGTTCCACCGGACGGTGGTCGTGAGGAAGAAGCCCACCCGGCGGACGCCGTGCCGGCTCACCCAGGCCCCGACCCGGAGCAAACGCAGCGCACACGCGATCATCACGGCGGCGAGCACGAAACACACGGTGGCACCGGAGAGTGATCCGGCGAACGTGATGATCATCGCGGCCAGCAGGACGAAGGACGCCAGCAGCAGCAGGGTGGCTGCCGCCGCGACCCGCCACGGGCCGGGGCGGTAGGGCCGCCGCCAGCTGTCATGGTCGTCGAACGGCAGCGCGATGTCCTCCGCTTCCGCGTCGAATACGCGGTCGGCCGTCAGGAAGGGCAGGGGCACGACTGATCCTCACTCACAAGCACGCTCGATTGCTGTGCCCGGTGAGGCTACCGAGCAGCCCCCCGGCCGACCACCCCAGGGGGCCCGTACGGGTCAGCGGTGCTGCGCGGCCTCGGACGTCTGGCTGTGCGACGGCGTCCGGTCGGTGTCGAGAGCGGGCAGGCCGAAGAGCAGCGAACCGGCGAAGCCGGCGATCAGGGTCAGCCCTACGAGGGAATGAGCGGCCAGCTGGGAGCGCGTGGCGCGCCGGCGGGGAGGCGGAGTGACATTACTGCGGAACCGGTCGGCCTCGGCAACGAACGAGAACGGGACGGATTCACGCCGGCGGAACATGAGGAAGCTCTCCTTGAACTCTGTGACGGGTGCTGCTAATGAGTCAGACGTACGAGAGGCCCTATCGGTGCCCCGAATCGCCGAACCCGTCCAAAAATTTCCCGCTGACGGAGGCCGTCGCCGAGGCCCGTAGAGTGGACGCCGCCCGAGCGACGCCATTGGAAGGACCCCCGCCGGTGACCGACACCCCCGAGCCCACGAAGGCCCACTTTCGCAGCGATGTCACCGTTGACCTGGTGAAATCAGCTGCCGGCGACTCCGACGTGCTGTTCGCAGCCCGCGTGTCGACGGCAGGGGAGCAGTCCCTGGAAGAGGTCGCCAAGGACCCCGAGCGCTCCAAGGGGCTCATCAACTATCTGATGCGGGACCGGCACGGCAGCCCGTTCGAGCACAACTCGATGACCTTCTTCATCAGTGCTCCGATCTTCGTGTTCCGTGAGTTCATGCGGCACCGCGTGGGCTGGTCGTACAACGAGGAATCGGGCCGTTACAGGGAGCTCGAGCCGGTCTTCTACGTCCCGGGTGAGTCCCGCAAGCTCATCCAGCAGGGCCGCCCCGGCAAGTACGAATTCGTCGAGGGAACCCCGGAGCAGCACGAGCTCACCAGCCGCGCCATGGAGGCGTCGTACCGCCAGGCGTACGACGCGTACCAGGAGATGCTCGCCGCCGGGGTCGCCCGCGAGGTCGCCCGAGCGGTGCTCCCCGTGGGCCTTTTCTCCACGATGTACGCCACCTGCAACGCGCGGTCCCTCATGCACTTCCTCGGCCTGCGCACGCAGCACGAGCTGGCCAAGGTGCCGTCCTTCCCGCAGCGCGAGATCGAGATGGTCGGCGAGCAGATGGAACAGCACTGGCAGAAGCTGATGCCGCTCACTCATGCCGCCTTCAACAAAAACGGACGGGTAGCCCCGTAGGCGGTGTCCGTATTGCGACGTTTCGTGAAGTTCATCTAGGCTGATCAAACGGACCCGGCACTGCTTGAACCCCCGAGCAGGCAGTGCCGGGCTCCTCTTCCTCGTCCCCCGAGGGAGCGCGGCGCTCCGAGCAACGAGTAGCGTGTTACCCATGGCTCCGATCTCCACTCCGCAGACCCCCTTCGGGAGGGTCCTCACCGCTATGGTCACGCCGTTCACGGCGGACGGCGCACTCGACCTCGACGGCGCCCAGCGGCTCGCCGCCCATCTGGTGGACGCAGGCAATGACGGCCTGGTCGTCAACGGCACCACGGGCGAGTCCCCGACCACCAGCGACGCGGAGAAAGACCAGCTCGTAAGGGCTGTGCTGGAAGCTGTAGGAGACCGGGCCCACGTCGTCGCCGGCGTCGGCACCAACGACACCCGGCACAGCATCGAGCTTGCCCGCACCGCCGAGCGCACCGGCGCCCACGGCCTCCTCGCGGTCACGCCGTACTACAACAAGCCGCCGCAGGAGGGCCTCCTCCGCCACTTCGGCGCCATCGCGGACTCCACGGACCTCCCGGTCATGCTGTACGACATTCCGGGCCGCAGTGGTGTGCCGATCGACACAGAGACGCTCGTACGCCTCGCCGAACACCCCAGGATCGTCGCCAACAAGGACGCCAAGGGAGATCTCGGCCGTTCCAGCTGGGCCATCGCCCAGTCCGGCCTCGCCTGGTACTCCGGCGACGACATGCTCAACCTCCCGCTCCTCTCGGTCGGTGCCGTCGGTTTCGTCTCCGTCGTCGGCCATGTCGCCACCCCGGAGCTGCGCGCGCTCATCGAGGCCCACCTCGGCGGTGACGTACAGAAGGCCACCGAGATCCACCAGAAGCTGCTCCCGGTCTTCACCGGGATGTTCCGCACCCAGGGCGTGATCACCACCAAGGCCGCGCTCACCCTGCAGGGCCTGCCCGCCGGTCCGCTGCGCCTCCCTCTGGTGGAACTCACCGCGCAGGAGACGGCCCAGCTCAAGATCGATCTGGCTGCCGGTGGGGTACAGCTCTAACCACGGACTTCACAACTGAATACGCGAGGACACTCGCGGCGGAAACACCACCTGACAACAGCAAGTGCACGAATGACATGCGCGCCACGTGCCCTCAGCGGTACGTGGCGCGCGTGGTAAGGAGAGTCTTTTGAGTCATCCGCATCCTGAACTCGGTACCCCGCCGAAGCTTCCCAAGGGCGGCCTGCGGGTCACCCCGCTGGGCGGCCTGGGCGAGATCGGCCGCAACATGACGGTCTTCGAGTACGGCGGCCGCCTGCTCATCGTCGACTGCGGTGTGCTCTTCCCGGAGGAGGAGCAGCCCGGCATCGACCTGATCCTTCCGGACTTCACCACCATCCGGGACCGCCTGGACGACGTCGAGGGCATCGTCCTCACGCACGGCCACGAGGACCACATCGGCGGCGTCCCCTACCTGCTCCGCCTGAAGCCGGACATCCCGCTCATCGGCTCCAAGCTGACTCTCGCGCTCATCGAGGCCAAGCTCCAGGAGCACCGGATCCGCCCCTACACCCTCGAGGTGACCGAGGGGCAGCGTGAGCGCATCGGCGTGTTCGACTGCGAGTTCATCGCGGTCAACCACTCCATCCCGGACGCTCTCGCCGTCGCCATCCGCACCCCCGCCGGCATGGCCGTCGCGACCGGTGACTTCAAGATGGACCAGCTGCCGCTGGACGGCCGTCTCACCGACCTGCACGCCTTCGCCAGGCTGAGCGAGGAGGGCATCGATCTTCTTCTCTCCGACTCGACCAACGCGGAGGTCCCCGGTTTCGTTCCGCCGGAGCGGGACATCTCCAACGTTCTGCGCACGGTCTTCGCCAACGCGCAGAAGCGCATCATCGTGGCCAGCTTCGCCAGCCACGTCCACCGCATCCAGCAGATCCTGGACGCCGCCCACGAGTACGGCCGCAGGGTCGCCTTCGTCGGACGTTCCATGGTCCGCAACATGGGGATCGCCCGCGATCTGGGCTATCTGAAGGTGCCCGCCGGTCTGGTCGTGGACGTCAAGACCCTCGACGACCTGCCCGACGACGAGGTCGTGCTGGTCTGCACGGGCTCCCAGGGCGAGCCGATGGCGGCCCTCTCCCGTATGGCCAACCGTGACCACCAGATCCGGATCGTTCCGGGTGACACGGTGATCCTGGCGTCGTCGCTGATCCCGGGCAACGAGAACGCGGTCTACCGCGTGATCAACGGCCTGACCCGCTGGGGCGCGAACGTCGTCCACAAGGGCAACGCCAAGGTCCACGTCTCGGGCCACGCCTCGGCCGGCGAGCTGCTGTACTTCTACAACATCTGCAAGCCGAAGAACCTCATGCCGGTCCACGGCGAATGGCGTCACCTCAGGGCCAACGCCGAGCTGGGTGCGCTGACCGGCGTACCCAAGGACCACATCGTGATCGCCGAGGACGGCGTGGTCGTCGACCTCGTCGACGGCAAGGCGAAGATCGTCGGCAAGGTCCAGGCCGGTTACGTGTACGTCGACGGCCTCTCGGTCGGCGATGTCACGGAGACCTCCCTCAAGGACCGCCGGATCCTCGGCGACGAGGGCATCATCTCGGTCTTCATCGTGGTCGACAGCTCCTCCGGAAAGATCGTGGGCGGTCCTCACATCCAGGCCCGCGGCTCCGGCATCGACGACAGCGCGTTCACCGCGGTGGTGCCCAAGGTCGAGGAAGCCCTCAACAAGTCGGCTCAGGACGGCGTGATGGAGCCCCACCAGCTCCAGCAGCTGGTCCGGCGCACGGTGGGGAAGTGGGTGTCGGACACCTACCGCCGGCGTCCGATGATCCTTCCGGTCGTCGTCGAGGTCTGACCCGGACGGCCGGCGGCTGTCGCCCACAGGCCGCCGTCAGGCCGCCAACCAGGAGCGGGGCGCCCCGATTTGCATCGGGGCGCCCCGCTCCAGTACGTTTGCCATTCCGCCTGAACGGGAAGCACCTCGCGCACTTGTGCGCCGGGAGCCCTTCGAAGAGGCGGGAAATCCGACTCAGATTCTCTGATAAAGTCGGACACGCCGAAAGGCAAAGGCCACTCCATAGGCCACCGGAATCAAATTCGGACCGGAAACGGAACGGAAAAGAGTCTGGTAAAGTTGGAACCGCCGGAAAGGGAAACGCGAAAGCGAAGAACTGGAAAGCGAACAGCAGGAACCCGCTTCGGCCGGGAATCGGACACGAAAGAGTCTGATAGAGTCGGAAACGCAAGAACGAAGGGAAGCGCCCGGAGGGCCCCGGTGAAACGGGACCAAAGGAAGCGTCCGTTCCTTGAGAACTCAACAGCGTGCCAAAAGTCAACGCCAGATATGTTGATACCCCGGCCTGCTTCGGCAGGTTGGTGGTTCCTTTGAAAAGTCCTACCGGTCCTTCGGGTCGGGTAGGCAACAACAGCGAGGACGCTGTGAACGACCGGTCTTATTCCGACCTGGTCGTTCCGCTCTCGTGTTGTGATCCCGATTACGGGAAAACATTCACGGAGAGTTTGATCCTGGCTCAGGACGAACGCTGGCGGCGTGCTTAACACATGCAAGTCGAACGATGAAGCCCTTCGGGGTGGATTAGTGGCGAACGGGTGAGTAACACGTGGGCAATCTGCCCTTCACTCTGGGACAAGCCCTGGAAACGGGGTCTAATACCGGATAACACTCTGTCCCGCATGGGACGGGGTTAAAAGCTCCGGCGGTGAAGGATGAGCCCGCGGCCTATCAGCTTGTTGGTGGGGTGATGGCCTACCAAGGCGACGACGGGTAGCCGGCCTGAGAGGGCGACCGGCCACACTGGGACTGAGACACGGCCCAGACTCCTACGGGAGGCAGCAGTGGGGAATATTGCACAATGGGCGAAAGCCTGATGCAGCGACGCCGCGTGAGGGATGACGGCCTTCGGGTTGTAAACCTCTTTCAGCAGGGAAGAAGCGAAAGTGACGGTACCTGCAGAAGAAGCGCCGGCTAACTACGTGCCAGCAGCCGCGGTAATACGTAGGGCGCAAGCGTTGTCCGGAATTATTGGGCGTAAAGAGCTCGTAGGCGGCTTGTCACGTCGGATGTGAAAGCCCGGGGCTTAACCCCGGGTCTGCATTCGATACGGGCTAGCTAGAGTGTGGTAGGGGAGATCGGAATTCCTGGTGTAGCGGTGAAATGCGCAGATATCAGGAGGAACACCGGTGGCGAAGGCGGATCTCTGGGCCATTACTGACGCTGAGGAGCGAAAGCGTGGGGAGCGAACAGGATTAGATACCCTGGTAGTCCACGCCGTAAACGTTGGGAACTAGGTGTTGGCGACATTCCACGTCGTCGGTGCCGCAGCTAACGCATTAAGTTCCCCGCCTGGGGAGTACGGCCGCAAGGCTAAAACTCAAAGGAATTGACGGGGGCCCGCACAAGCAGCGGAGCATGTGGCTTAATTCGACGCAACGCGAAGAACCTTACCAAGGCTTGACATATACCGGAAAGCATCAGAGATGGTGCCCCCCTTGTGGTCGGTATACAGGTGGTGCATGGCTGTCGTCAGCTCGTGTCGTGAGATGTTGGGTTAAGTCCCGCAACGAGCGCAACCCTTGTTCTGTGTTGCCAGCATGCCCTTCGGGGTGATGGGGACTCACAGGAGACTGCCGGGGTCAACTCGGAGGAAGGTGGGGACGACGTCAAGTCATCATGCCCCTTATGTCTTGGGCTGCACACGTGCTACAATGGCCGGTACAATGAGCTGCGATGCCGCGAGGCGGAGCGAATCTCAAAAAGCCGGTCTCAGTTCGGATTGGGGTCTGCAACTCGACCCCATGAAGTCGGAGTTGCTAGTAATCGCAGATCAGCATTGCTGCGGTGAATACGTTCCCGGGCCTTGTACACACCGCCCGTCACGTCACGAAAGTCGGTAACACCCGAAGCCGGTGGCCCAACCCCTTGTGGGAGGGAGCTGTCGAAGGTGGGACTGGCGATTGGGACGAAGTCGTAACAAGGTAGCCGTACCGGAAGGTGCGGCTGGATCACCTCCTTTCTAAGGAGCATCTAGATTCTCTTCGGGGAATCCAGAGGCCATTACGTCGGCAAATGTTCGACGGTGGTTGCTCATGGGTGGAACGTTGACTATTCGGCACGACAGGTTGTCTTTGTGAGTACTGCTTCGGCGTGGAAAGTGAAGAGGGTCGGTCGGGTCGGGCACGCTGTTGGGTATCTGAAGGTACGGGCTCGTTTGAGTCTGTCCCTTTGGTTGCCGGCCCCAGTGCACTCACCTGTAAGGGTGGGGTGATGGGTGGCTGGTCGTTGTTTGAGAACTGCACAGTGGACGCGAGCATCTGTGGCCAAGTTTTTAAGGGCGCACGGTGGATGCCTTGGCACCAGGAACCGATGAAGGACGTGGGAGGCCACGATAGTCCCCGGGGAGCTGTCAACCAAGCTTTGATCCGGGGGTTTCCGAATGGGGAAACCCGGCAGTCGTCATGGGCTGTCACCCGCTGCTGAACACATAGGCAGTGTGGAGGGAACGAGGGGAAGTGAAACATCTCAGTACCCTCAGGAAGAGAAAACAACCGTGATTCCGGGAGTAGTGGCGAGCGAAACTGGATGAGGCCAAACCGTATGCGTGTGATACCCGGCAGGGGTTGCGCATACGGGGTTGTGGGATCTCTTTTTCACAGTCTGCCGGCTGTGAGGCGAGTCAGAAACCGTTGATGTAGGCGAAGGACATGCGAAAGGTCCGGCGTAGAGGGTAAGACCCCCGTAGCTGAAACATTAACGGCTCGTTTAAGAGACACCCAAGTAGCACGGGGCCCGAGAAATCCCGTGTGAATCTGGCGGGACCACCCGCTAAGCCTAAATATTCCCTGGTGACCGATAGCGGATAGTACCGTGAGGGAATGGTGAAAAGTACCGCGGGAGCGGAGTGAAATAGTACCTGAAACCGTGTGCCTACAAGCCGTGGGAGCGTCGCTGTATGTGCTTGCACATGCAGTCGTGACTGCGTGCCTTTTGAAGAATGAGCCTGCGAGTTAGCGGTGTGTAGCGAGGTTAACCCGTGTGGGGAAGCCGTAGCGAAAGCGAGTCCGAACAGGGCGATTGAGTTGCACGCTCTAGACCCGAAGCGGAGTGATCTAGCCATGGGCAGGTTGAAGCGGAGGTAAGACTTCGTGGAGGACCGAACCCACCAGGGTTGAAAACCTGGGGGATGACCTGTGGTTAGGGGTGAAAGGCCAATCAAACTCCGTGATAGCTGGTTCTCCCCGAAATGCATTTAGGTGCAGCGTCGTGTGTTTCTTGCCGGAGGTAGAGCACTGGATAGGCGATGGGCCCTACCGGGTTACTGACCTTAGCCAAACTCCGAATGCCGGTAAGTGAGAGCACGGCAGTGAGACTGTGGGGGATAAGCTCCATGGTCGAGAGGGAAACAGCCCAGAGCATCGACTAAGGCCCCTAAGCGTACGCTAAGTGGGAAAGGATGTGGAGTCGCAGAGACAACCAGGAGGTTGGCTTAGAAGCAGCCACCCTTGAAAGAGTGCGTAATAGCTCACTGGTCAAGTGATTCCGCGCCGACAATGTAGCGGGGCTCAAGCGTACCGCCGAAGTCGTGTCATTCCAGCACATACCCCCAACGGGGGCTGGGATGGGTAGGGGAGCGTCGTGTGCCGGGTGAAGCAGCCGCGGAAGCGAGTTGTGGACGGTTCACGAGTGAGAATGCAGGCATGAGTAGCGATACACACGTGAGAAACGTGTGCGCCGATTGACTAAGGGTTCCTGGGTCAAGCTGATCTGCCCAGGGTAAGTCGGGACCTAAGGCGAGGCCGACAGGCGTAGTCGATGGACAACCGGTTGATATTCCGGTACCCGCTTTGAAACGCCCAATACTGAATCAGGCGATGCTAAGTCCGTGAAGCCGGCCCGATCTCTTCGGAGTTGAGGGTAGTGGTGGAGCCGACGAACCAGACTTGTACTAGGTAAGCGATGGGGTGACGCAGGAAGGTAGTCCAGCCCGGGCGGTGGTTGTCCCGGGGTAAGGGTGTAGGCCGTGTGGTAGGTAAATCCGTCACACGTTAAGGCTGAGACCTGATGCCGAGCCGATTGTGGTGAAGTGGATGATCCTATGCTGTCGAGAAAAGCCTCTAGCGAGTTTCATGGCGGCCCGTACCCTAAACCGACTCAGGTAGTCAGGTAGAGAATACCGAGGCGTTCGGGTGAACTATGGTTAAGGAACTCGGCAAAATGCCCCCGTAACTTCGGGAGAAGGGGGGCCATCACTGGTGATCCGATTTACTCGGTGAGCTGGGGGTGGCCGCAGAGACCAGCGAGAAGCGACTGTTTACTAAAAACACAGGTCCGTGCGAAGCCGTAAGGCGATGTATACGGACTGACGCCTGCCCGGTGCTGGAACGTTAAGGGGACCGGTTAGTGCACTTTCGGGTGTGCGAAGCTGAGAACTTAAGCGCCAGTAAACGGCGGTGGTAACTATAACCATCCTAAGGTAGCGAAATTCCTTGTCGGGTAAGTTCCGACCTGCACGAATGGCGTAACGACTTCTCGACTGTCTCAACCATAGGCCCGGTGAAATTGCACTACGAGTAAAGATGCTCGTTTCGCGCAGCAGGACGGAAAGACCCCGGGACCTTTACTATAGTTTGATATTGGTGTTCGGTTCGGCTTGTGTAGGATAGGTGGGAGACTTTGAAGCGGCCACGCCAGTGGTTGTGGAGTCGTCGTTGAAATACCACTCTGGTCGTGCTGGATGTCTAACCTGGGTCCGTGATCCGGATCAGGGACAGTGTCTGATGGGTAGTTTAACTGGGGCGGTTGCCTCCTAAAGAGTAACGGAGGCGCCCAAAGGTTCCCTCAGCCTGGTTGGCAATCAGGTGTTGAGTGTAAGTGCACAAGGGAGCTTGACTGTGAGACCGACGGGTCGAGCAGGGACGAAAGTCGGGACTAGTGATCCGGCAGTGGCTTGTGGAAGCGCTGTCGCTCAACGGATAAAAGGTACCCCGGGGATAACAGGCTGATCTTCCCCAAGAGTCCATATCGACGGGATGGTTTGGCACCTCGATGTCGGCTCGTCGCATCCTGGGGCTGGAGTCGGTCCCAAGGGTTGGGCTGTTCGCCCATTAAAGCGGTACGCGAGCTGGGTTTAGAACGTCGTGAGACAGTTCGGTCCCTATCCGCTGTGCGCGTAGGAATATTGAGAAGGGCTGTCCCTAGTACGAGAGGACCGGGACGGACGAACCTCTGGTGTGCCAGTTGTCCTGCCAAGGGCATGGCTGGTTGGCTACGTTCGGAAAGGATAACCGCTGAAAGCATCTAAGCGGGAAGCCTGCTTCGAGATGAGTATTCCCACCACCTTGAGTGGTTAAGGCTCCCAGTAGACGACTGGGTTGATAGGCCAGATGTGGAAGCCCGGTAACGGGTGGAGCTGACTGGTACTAATAGGCCGAGGGCTTGTCCTCAGTTGCTCGCGTCCACTGTGTTAGTTCTGAAATAACGAACGGCCGTGTTTTGTTCCGGTGTTGGTTAATTTCATAGTGTTTCGGTGGTCATTGCGTTAGGGAAACGCCCGGTTACATTCCGAACCCGGAAGCTAAGCCTTTCAGCGCCGATGGTACTGCAGGGGGGACCCTGTGGGAGAGTAGGACGCCGCCGAACAATTATTGCGGACTAGCCCCGTGCCCTTGTGGCACGGGGCTTTTCTGCGTTCACGGCAAGGCCTCCTCAGCCTCAGTGCCGGCTTCGGGGAAGGGCGGCGGACGTGAGGACGGGGCGCTCCGCGGAGATTGAGTGGGCCGGCGAGGCGGCCAGGGGAGCGCGAGTGGAAAGTTCGAACCGGTGGTTCTGAGCACCCCTGGGTTCGGGGTATGCTTTATCTCGTTGCCGCAAGGCAGCAGGCCCCAATAGCTCAGTCGGTAGAGCGTCTCCATGGTAAGGAGAAGGTCTGCGGTTCGATTCCGCATTGGGGCTCAGCACAGAGAAAGGCCCCCGCCATCGGCGGGGGCCTTTCTCATGTCCGGAGGATTCCGGGGGGAGCGAGGAGCCAGATCCCTAGAGGTTCTGCGGCTCCGGGACGCGCATGGCCAGGATGGCCATGTCGTCGGATGCGGGCTCCGCGGCGAAGCGCTCGACGGCCCGCAGGATGCGCCCTGCCACCGCGCCGGCCGTCAGGCCCGTACACACGGCGAGGACATCGGCCAGCCCGTCGTCGCCCAGCATGCGGGTCCCCTCGCGGCGTTCGGTGACTCCGTCGGTCACACACAGGAGGACATCGCCCGGCTCCAGGGTGACTTCCTGCTCGTAGAGCTCGAGGTCCTCGATGACTCCCAGGAGAGGCTGCGGCTCGGCCGCCGCCTCCACGGTGCCGTCCTGGCGCAGACGCAGGGGGAGAGGATGGCCGGCGCAGACCACCTTCAGGAGGGCGCTGCCGTCCTCCTGGGGCCACAACTCCCCGTAGAGAAGGGTGAGGAAGCGGCTGCGCGCGCCCTCGTCCAGGATCGCGGCGTTGAGCCGCTCCAGCACTGCGGGGCCACCGAACCCCTCGCGGGCCAGCAGGCGCAGGGCATGACGGGCGAGGCCTGTGACGGCCGCCGCCTCGGGGCCCGTACCGCAGACGTCACCGATGGCGAAGCCGTAGGCGCCGTCACGAATGGGGAACACGTCGTAGAAGTCGCCGCCGACCTCGTTGCCCTCGCCCGCCGCCCGGTAGATGACCTCGATCTCGACGTTCGGCACGTCGGGCAGACCGGGCGGGAGCAGGCTCCGCTGGAGGGACTGGCTGATGGCCATACGCTCCGAGTACAGGCGGGCGTTGTCGAGGGCCAGAGCGGCGCGTCGGGACAGGTCCTCGGCGAGCTCCAGGATCTCCTGGCGGAAGTGCTCGTCGGACGGCTTGCCGAGCGTGAGCATGCCGATCACGCGGTTCCTCGCCACCAGCGGCAGCACCACGGTCTCGCCGCCCACGGCGGCCGCCGTGGCCAGCGTCGTACGGGCGGCCGCCCCCATGCTCAGGGGCGCATCCCTGCCCAGGGTGCGCTTGGAGGTGCGCAGGGCGGCCTGATGGCCGGCCTCCGTGGGCGCCGGCCAGATGCGGGCTCCGGGGGCCGGGACGGGGTCCGGCGGGTCGATGGACGAGAGCAGGGCCTTCAGACCGTCGATGCGCTCCTCGTCCTCGTGGAGGACATAGGAGAGATACGGCTCCGAGGACTGGTCCGCGATGGTGTAGACGGCGCACCAGGTGGCCAGGGTGGGCACGGTCATCTGTGCCATCAGCGCCAGGGTCTGGTCCCTGTCCAGCGTTCCGGCCAGCAGGTCGGACGCCTCGACGAGGAAGGACAGCGAGCCGCGTCGCAGGCGTTCCAGCTCGCCCAGTCTGGCCGACTCGACAGCCAGCGCGATGCGGTCCGCGGCGAACTGCAGCCGCAGCGCCTCTTCGTTGGAGTATCTGCCCGCCGCTTCGGCCGCGACCCCGAGGGATCCGGTGAGACGCCCCTCGACCTTGAGCGGGACCGTGACGACCGAGCGCATCCCTGTGTCGCTGAGCAGCGGTACGGCGCCCGGGACGACGGTGAGGTCCTCGTGGACGGCGGGCATGCGGGCGGAGCCGTAGCGGCCCGTGCCGGCCTCTACAGGGACCCGTGCGAAGCGCTGGCGGGCGGACGGAAGACCGGTGGTCGCACGGACCTCCAGTTCCGTCTCGTCATCGGTGGCCAGCAGCAGGAAGGCGGCGTCGGCGTCCAGCATGTCGCGCGCCCGCTCCACCGTGCGCTGCAGGAGTCCGTCGAGGTCGTCGGGGGCCGGTGAGCCGATGAAGATCTCGAACGGATCGGTGGCACGGTTCTCGGCCGAGGTGTCGGACACGGGGGCGCGCACCGGCGTCTGGAGAACGGCGCGTTCGTAGTCGCGCACGAGGAGGCAGACGGTGGAAGGCTCCCCGTCGGCATCGCGGACTCTGAGGTGCGAGGCGTACACCGGGATGACACGGCCGTCGGCGCCGCGGATGCCGTAGCTGCCCTCCCACCGGGAGAGCCGCAGGGCGTCGGCGATGCCGGTGTTGGTGCCCGGGGTGTGCGGCCACGCCACGAAGTCGGTGAGCTGCTTTCCGTCGACCTGCTCGGCGGCGTATCCGAAGAGGAAGGACGCGTCGTCGTTCCACGAGGCGATGGAGCCGGAACCGTCGATCTGGACGACGGCCACCCGCACACGCTGTTCCGCCACAGGCAGGAGAGCGGTGGGCAGGACCGGACTGGCCGAGCGGATACCCACAGGGCGTTCGGGAAGGTCGAGCTGGAACCAGACGTGTTTGTGCGTCGGGGTGTACTCGACGCCCCAACGGGAAGCGAGGGCCGCGCAGAGGAGCAGGCCACGGCCGCCCTCCCGGTCCGGGCTTCCGAAGTCGAGACCGGAACTCTGGAGCGGTACCTCCCGCTCCGGGTAGTGGTCGGAGACCTCGACGCGTACGCCGTCCTCGGTGCGCAGACAGAGCACATCGGCGGCCGTACCCGCATGAACGACCGCATTGGTCACGAGTTCACTGGTAAGAACGACGGCGTCGTCAACGACGTCCGTGTAACCCCACCCCTGGAGGGTGTCGCGGACGAACGCGCGGGCGGTCGCGACCGAGCGTCCGACCGGATCGAAAGTGGCAGCCGCGCGCGCGGTGATCACAGCACTCCCCATATGGTGTCTCGTCGCTTCCCCGAGTCCTGTGCCCGTATCTCGCCGCTTCGATTCGTCTGCCAGGCTAGACGTTCGCCCGGTGTCCCGGGTACACGAGGGCAGACTTGGGTACGCAGGGCACCCGGTGGTTGTGCGCCCGGCGCACAACTATGGGGCCCCCGGTGAGGGAAATGGGACGACCGTGAGACTGTCCCCGCCCTCCCGTTCCGGCCTGGTACGTTTCAACGATTTGACGACCGCATAGTCACCCGTCGACGGTGTGCTGTGGCGGTGAGCCAAAGTGGAAGTGGGCAAGCTTCCGATAACGGCCCGAGCGATACGGTCAACCCCTGCGGGAGGGACACGGTGGAGTCTGGCGTGGCGGCGCGGGGTTCAGGAACGCGCACAAAAGGCGGGCAGTCCGTGAAAAAGCAGCGCAATGGGACCATCGACGTGGACGCGGCAGCTCTGAACAGACTGCTCGCGGCCCTCGTGGCGATGCGTGACGGCAACTTCCGCAGGCGGCTCACCGTCTCCGGCGACGGCGTCCTCACGGAGATCGCCGCCGTCTTCAACGAGGTGGCCGACCGTAATCTGCACCTGACGG
Organism: Streptomyces sp. QL37; assembly: GCF_002941025.1. Classification (NCBI taxonomy): domain Bacteria; kingdom Bacillati; phylum Actinomycetota; class Actinomycetes; order Kitasatosporales; family Streptomycetaceae; genus Streptomyces; species Streptomyces sp. QL37. The sequence continues at coordinate 6,120,281 of NZ_PTJS01000001.1, forward strand.
GTGAGCTCGCCCGTGTGCGGCGCGTGGTCGGGCGGGAGGGGAAACTCACCGAGCGCCTGGAGACCGGCGCGTGCGAAGGCTCCTGGGCGGCCGCGATCGACGCCTCCAACGAGCTCGTCGACGACCTGGCGCGCCCTGTGTCCGAAGTCGGACGGGTACTCTCCGCGGTCGCCGACGGCGACCTCGAACAGCGGATGGAGCTGCGCACCCACGCAGCGGACGAGACCGTACGCCCGCTCCGCGGGGAGTTCCTGAAGGTCGCCCGCACGGTCAACAACCTGGTCGACCAACTGTCCGCCTTCACCGAGCAGGTGACGCGGGTTGCGGTCGAGGTGGGCACCGAGGGCAAGCTGGGCGGCCAGGCCCAGGTGCGCGGCATGTCCGGGTCCTGGAAGGACCTCACGGACTCCGTCAACACCATGGCCTACCGCCTCACCGCCCAGGTGCGCGACATCGCCCTGGTGACCACGGCCGTGGCCAAGGGAGACCTGTCACGGAAGGTCACCGTCCATGTGGCCGGTGAGATGCTCCAGCTGAAGAACACCGTCAACACGATGGTGGACCAGCTGTCGTCGTTCTCCTCCGAAGTGACCCGGGTGGCCCGCGAGGTGGGCACCGAGGGTGAACTCGGTGGGCAGGCGACGGTGCCGGGTGTGGCCGGAGTCTGGAAGGACCTCACCGACTCCGTCAACACGATGGCCGGAAACCTCACGTCCCAGGTACGCGGTATCGCTGAGGTGACGACCGCGGTCGCCAACGGCGACCTGTCCCAGAAGGTCACGGTGAGCGCCCGAGGCGAGGTCGCGCAGCTCGCCGAGACGATCAACCAGATGACCGAGACGCTGCGTACCTTCGCCGACGAGGTGACGCGCGTGGCGAGCGAGGTCGGTGGCGAGGGGCTGCTCGGCGGCCAGGCGCAGGTGCCGGGTGCCGCGGGCACCTGGAAGGACCTCACCGACTCGGTGAACACGGTCTTCCGCAACCTGACGACGCAGGTGCGTGACATCGCGCAGGTGACCACCGCGGTGGCCAGCGGTGACATGACGCAGAAGGTCACCGTCGACGTGGCCGGCGAGATGCTGGAGCTGAAGAACACCGTCAACACGATGGTGGACCAGCTCCAGGCCTTCGGTTCGGAGGTCACCCGGGTCGCCCGGGAAGTCGGTGTCGAAGGCCGCCTCGGCGGCCAGGCGGAGGTACCGGGCGCGGCAGGGACGTGGAAGGACCTCACCGACTCGGTGAACACCGCCTTCCGGAACCTCACCGGCCAGGTGCGTGACATCGCGCAGGTGACCACCGCCGTCGCCAACGGCGATCTGTCGCAGAAGGTCACCGTGGACGTGGCCGGCGAGATGCTGGAGCTGAAGAACACCGTCAACACGATGGTGGCGCAGCTGTCCAACTTCGCCGACCAGGTGACGCGGATGGCGCGGGACGTGGGCACGGAGGGCCGCCTGGGCGGTCAGGCGCGGGTCGACGGTGTCTCCGGTACGTGGAAGGAGCTCACCGACTCCGTCAACTTCATGGCCGGGAACCTGACCTCCCAGGTGCGCCAGATCGCCCAGGTGACCACGGCGGTCGCGCGGGGTGACCTGTCGCAGAAGATCGACGTGGACGCCCGGGGCGAGATCCTGGAGCTGAAGAACACCATCAACACGATGGTCGACCAGCTCTCCGCCTTCGCCGACCAGGTGACGCGGGTGGCCCGCGAGGTGGGCACGGACGGCCGCCTCGGCGGCCAGGCCCAGGTGCCCGGTGTGGCAGGCGTATGGCGTGACCTGACCGACTCGGTGAACGGCATGGCGGGGAACCTCACCGCCCAGGTCCGCAACATCGCGCAGGTCGCCACGGCGGTCGCGCGGGGTGACCTGTCGCAGAAGATCGACGTGGACGCCCGGGGCGAGATCCTGGAGCTGAAGAACACTCTCAACACCATGGTCGACCAGCTGTCGAACTTCGCGGAGCAGGTGACCCGGGTGGCCCGCGAGGTGGGCACGGAAGGCATCCTCGGCGGGCAGGCGGAGGTACAGGGTGTCTCCGGTACGTGGAAGGACCTCACCCAGTCCGTCAACGGCATGGCGAACAACCTGACGCTCCAGGTGCGCAACATCGCAGAGGTGACCACAGCGGTCGCGAAGGGCGATCTCTCCAAGAAGATCACCGTCGATGCCAAGGGCGAGATTCTCGAACTGGTGACGACGGTCAACACCATGGTCGACCAACTGCTCAACTTCGCCGACGAGGTGACGAGGGTCGCCCGTGAGGTGGGCACCGAGGGGATCCTCGGCGGGCAGGCCCGGGTGCGCGGTGCCACCGGCATCTGGAAGGACCTCAGCGACAACGTCAACCTGATGGCCAACAACCTGACCAGTCAGGTGCGCAACATCTCCAGGGTCTCCTCCGCGGTCGCCAACGGCGATCTGACGAAGAAGGTGACGGTCGAGGCACGCGGCGAGGTCGCCGAACTGGCCGACACCGTCAACACGATGGTGACGACCCTGTCCTCGTTCGCCGACGAGGTGACCCGGGTGGCCCGCGAAGTGGGGACCGAGGGGGAGCTGGGCGGCCAGGCGCGCGTACCGGGCGTCTCGGGCACCTGGAAGGACCTCACCGAGTCGGTGAACTCCATGGCGTCCAACCTGACCGGACAGGTGCGCCAGATCGCCACGGTGACCACGGCCATCGCCAAGGGTGATCTCACCAAGAAGATCGACATCGATGCGCGCGGCGAGATCCAGGAACTGAAGAACACCATCAACACGATGGTCGACCAGCTCTCCTCCTTCGCCGAGCAGGTGACCCGGGTGGCCCGGGAGGTGGGCACCGAGGGGCAGCTGGGCGGGCAGGCCAGGGTCAGGGACGTCGACGGGACCTGGCGCGACCTCACCGAGTCGGTGAACGAGATGGCAGGCAACCTGACCCGTCAGGTGCGCGCCATCGCGGCCGTCGCCACCGCGGTGACCCGCGGCGATCTCAATCTGAAGATCGACGTCGACGCGGCCGGCGAGATCCAGGTGCTGCAGGACAACATCAACACGATGATCGCCAATCTCCGCGACACCACGCTGGCCAACAAGGAGCAGGACTGGCTCAAGGGCAACCTCGCCCGGATCTCCGGTCTGATGCAGGGCCGCCGGGACCTGGACGACGTCGCCTCGCTGATCATGAGCGAGCTGACGCCGGTCGTCTCCGCCCAGCACGGCGCGTTCTTCCTGGCCATGACCACCGGGGACGGTGACGAGGTCGGGTCGGACAGCGGCAGGGAGAGCTCGTACGAGCTGCGCATGCGCGGCAGTTACGGCTACTCCGCGGGCTCCATGCCGACCTCCTTCCGGCCCGGCGAGACGCTCATCGGCACGGCGGCCGAGGAGAAGCGGACGATCCAGGTGGACAACGTGCCGCCCGGGTATCTGAAGATCTCCTCCGGACTCGGGGAGGCTCCGCCCGCGCACGTCATCGTGCTGCCGGTGCTCTTCGAGGGCCAGGTGCTCGGGGTCATCGAGCTGGCGTCGTTCCAGCCGTTCACACACATTCAGCGCGACTTCCTGAACCAGCTCGCCGAGATGATCGCCACGAGCGTCAACACGATCAGCGTCAACACGAAGACCGAGAAGCTCCTGGAACAGTCCCAGGAGCTCACCGAGCAGCTCCGTGACCGTTCGCAGGAGCTCGAGAACCGGCAGAAGGCGCTTCAGGCCTCCAACGCCGAGCTGGAGGAGAAGGCGGAACTGCTCGCCCAGCAGAACCGCGACATCGAGGTGAAGAACACCGAGATCGAGGAAGCGCGGCAGGTCCTGGAGGAGCGCGCGGAGCAACTCGCCGTCTCGATGCGCTACAAGTCCGAGTTCCTGGCCAACATGTCGCACGAGCTGCGTACGCCGCTCAACTCGCTGCTCATCCTGGCCAAGCTGCTCGCGGACAACGCCGAGGGCAACCTCTCGCCCAAGCAGGTGGAGTTCGCCGAGACGATCCACGGGGCGGGTTCCGACCTGCTCCAGCTGATCAACGACATCCTCGACCTGTCCAAGGTCGAGGCGGGCAAGATGGACGTCAGCCCGACCCGGATCGCCCTGGTGCAGCTGGTCGACTACGTGGAGGCGACGTTCCGGCCACTCACAGCGGAGAAGGGGCTCGACTTCTCCGTGCGGGTGTCCCCGGAGCTCCCCGCCACGCTGCACACGGACGAGCAGCGGCTGCTGCAGGTCCTGCGCAATCTCCTGTCCAACGCGGTGAAGTTCACCGACAGCGGCGCCGTGGAACTGGTCATCCGGCCGGCCGGCCCCGATGTCCCGAACGCCATCAGGGAACACCTGCTGGAGGCCGGATCGCTGCGTGACGCCGATGGTGACCTGATCGCCTTCTCGGTCACCGACACCGGAATCGGCATCGCGTCGAGCAAGATGCTGGTGATCTTCGAGGCGTTCAAGCAGGCGGACGGTACGACCAGCCGCAAGTACGGGGGCACGGGTCTCGGCCTCTCCATCAGCCGGGAGATCGCCCGGCTGCTCGGCGGTGAGATCCACGCGGCCAGCGAACCGGGCCGTGGCTCGACCTTCACGCTGTACCTGCCCCTGCACCCGAGCGAGCTGCCTCCGCAGGGCTATCCGCAGATGGGGCCCGGCCCCATCGAGGTCCACGCGAGTTCGGCCGAGGGCGTCCTGCACCTGGAGGCGTCGCAGAGCACCGGGACCGAGCAGCCCCTGGGCGACCCCGCCAACTCCGCAGGGGTGTTCCGGCGCCGCCGCAAGGCCCTGGGAGGCACGGCACAGCGCCCCGCTCTGGCGAACGGCAGCTCCGGGGAGGAGAGCAGCGCGGCGCCGGAGGAATGGGTGCAGAGCACGCAGGAGGAGCAGGAGCCCCGCCGGACGTTCCGCTTCCACGGGGAGAAGGTGCTCATCGTCGACGACGACATCCGTAACGTCTTCGCCCTCACCAGCGTGCTGGAGCAGCACGGACTGTCGGTGCTGTACGCGGAGAACGGCCGCGAGGGCATCGAAGTCCTTGAGCAGCACGATGATGTGACGATCGTTCTGATGGACATCATGATGCCCGAGATGGACGGCTACGCGACGACGACAGCGATCCGCCGGATGCCTCAGTTCGCGGGGCTGCCCATCGTCGCGCTCACCGCCAAGGCCATGAAGGGGGACCGCGAGAAGGCGATCGACTGCGGAGCCTCCGACTATGTGACCAAGCCGGTCGATTCCGACCACCTGCTGTCGGTGATGGAGAAGTGGATGCGCGGAGAGTGACCGGGCGCAGGGCGGCTCGCCGGAATTCGTCGGCCGACCCCGCGCTTCGGGGTGTGAGTGTGCGGATTCCGGGGAACCTTCTGGTCTTCGACCGCGTTTTCGCTACGTGCACAGTGACATCGCGGTGACAGGGTGTGGTGACGGGCGGGGTGCGGCTACCATGACCGGCACAAGGACGGACGGCGCAAGGGAGTCGTCCCCTGGGGCGGCACCCGGTGCGATTCCGGGGCGAGGAGGACGGGCCATGGTGCAGAAGGCCAAGATCCTCCTGGTCGATGACCGGCCGGAGAATCTGCTGGCGCTGGAGGCCATCCTCTCTGCGCTCGATCAGACACTGGTACGGGCATCGTCAGGGGAGGAAGCGCTCAAGGCGCTGCTCACGGACGATTTCGCGGTTATTCTGCTGGACGTACAGATGCCCGGCATGGACGGATTCGAGACGGCCGCACACATCAAGCGGCGGGAGCGGACCCGGGACATCCCGATCATCTTCCTGACCGCGATCAACCACGGTCCGCACCACACTTTCCGTGGTTATGCGGCGGGCGCGGTGGACTACATCTCGAAGCCCTTCGACCCCTGGGTGCTGCGCGCCAAGGTCTCGGTCTTCGTCGAGCTCTACATGAAGAACTGCCAGCTGCGCGAGCAGGCGTCGCTGCTGCGGCTCCAGCTCGAAGGCGGCCCCCATCAGGGCGCCGACGAGAAGGAGCCGGCGGGTCTGCTCGCCGAGCTCTCGGCCCGGCTCGCCGCGGTCGAGGAGCAGGCGGAGGCCCTCTCCAAGCAGTTGGACGACGAATCGGCGGACGCCGCCGCAGTGGCCACCGCCGCCCATCTCGAGCGCAAGCTCACGGGGCTGCGCCGCGCGCTCGACGCGCTGGAGCCCGGGGCGGGCGGTTCCACGGCGCCGCTGCCCTCGCAGAGCTGACCTGCCCCCGCTGAGGGCGCGTCAGTTCAGCGCCTGTGCAAGGACGACACGGACGGGTGAAGCCGTAGGCACACGTGTCCACCGGCGTCGGCACCGGTAACCTCAGTCACATGGCCTCACGTACGTCCGGCAAGGGTTCCCTGGGCACGGCGGGCACCGCGAAGGGTGCCGGCCGTACCCAGGGACCGGCGAAGAAAGCCGCGCCCGCCAAGAAGGCGGCGGCGAAGAAGACGGTGCCCGTAAAGAAGGCACCGGCCAAGAAGGCTGCCGCGAAGAAACCCGCGCCCAAGCCAGCACCGTCCCCCACGGGGGGCGTGTACAGGCTCGTCCGCGCCCTGTGGCTGGGTACCGCGCACGGCGTCGGGGCTGTGTTCCGCTCCATAGGGCGCGGTGCGAAGGGACTTGACCCGGCACACCGCAAGGACGGACTCGCCCTGCTGCTGCTGGGGCTCGCGCTGGTCGTGGCGGCGGGTACCTGGTCGCGTCTGCAGGGCCCCGTGGGCGATCTCGTCGAGATGCTCGTGACGGGGGCGTTCGGCCGGCTCGATCTGCTGGTGCCGATACTGCTGGGCGCCGTCGCCGTACGGCTGATCCTCTATCCGGAGAAGCCCGAGGCCAACGGCCGAATCGTCATCGGGCTCTCCGCCCTCGTCATCGGCGTGCTCGGCCAGGTCCACATCGCCTGCGGATCGCCGGGCCGCGAGGACGGCACCGGTGCCATGCAGGACGCGGGCGGCCTCATCGGCTGGGCGGCTTCCCAGCCCCTCGTCTTCACCATGGGCGAGGTCCTCGCCGTTCCGCTCCTGCTGCTGCTGACGGTATTCGGACTCCTGGTCGTCACCGCCACCCCGGTCAACGCCATCCCCCGGCGGCTGCGGCAGCTCGGCGTCAGGCTCGGCATCGTCGACCCGGTGGACGTACCGGGCGAGGAGGACGGGAGCGACGACGAGCGGTACGACGAGCAGTGGCGCGAAGCGCTGCCCGAGCGCACCCGGCGTGCCCCGGCGCGTCGCCCGGGTCCCGACGACGCGTACGACCCGGATCAGGCCGAGGGCGAGGCGCTGGCCAAGCGGCGCCGGTCCCGCAGGCAGCCGGCCCAGCCCGCGATGAACCGCCCCATGGACGCTGTGGACGTCGCGGCAGCCGCGGCGGCCGCACTCGACGGGGCGGTGCTCAACGGCATGCCCCCGTCGCCTGTCGTCGCCGATCTGACCCAGGGCGTCTCCACGGACCGGGACCGCGAGCGGACCGGCACCCCGGTGCCAGGTGCGCGGTCGGCGCGCAAGACCCCGTCCGGTGACGGGCGCGCCGAGAAGAGCCCGCCCGGGGACGGGCGCGCGGAGAAGAGCGCCTCGTCCTACGAGGACAGCGTCCCCGACCTGACGAAGCCGGCTCCCGAGCGACCTGAGGGGCTGCCCAACCGGGCCGAGCAGCTCCAGCTCTCCGGTGACATCACCTACTCGCTGCCCTCACTGGACCTCTTGGAGCGCGGTGGCCCCGGCAAGACGCGCAGCGCTGCCAACGACGCGGTCGTCGCATCCCTGACCACCGTCTTCACGGAGTTCAAGGTGGACGCGGCCGTGACCGGCTTCACCCGCGGCCCGACGGTCACCCGGTACGAGGTGGAACTCGGCCCCGCCGTCAAGGTCGAGCGGATCACCGCCCTCACCAAGAACATCGCATACGCCGTCGCCAGCCCGGACGTCCGGATCATCTCCCCGATCCCCGGGAAGTCCGCCGTCGGAATCGAAATCCCCAACTCTGACCGGGAGATGGTCAACCTCGGCGACGTCCTGCGTCTCGCGGACGCGGCCGAGGACGACCACCCCATGTTGGTGGCGCTCGGCAAGAACGTCGAGGGCGGCTACGAGATGGCCAACCTGGCGAACATGCCGCACGTCCTGGTCGCCGGTGCGACCGGTTCCGGAAAGTCCTCCTGCATCAACTGTCTGATCACCTCGGTCATGGTGCGGGCGACACCTGAGGACGTGCGGATGGTGCTCGTCGACCCGAAGCGCGTCGAGCTCACCGCCTACGAGGGCATCCCGCACCTCATCACGCCCATCATCACCAACCCGAAGAAGGCCGCCGAGGCGCTCCAGTGGGTCGTGCGGGAGATGGACCTCCGCTACGACGACCTCGCCGCCTACGGCTTCCGGCACATCGACGACTTCAACCACGCGGTCCGCACCGGCAAGGCCAAGGCGCCCGAGGGGAGCGAGCGCGAGCTCTCGCCCTACCCGTACCTGCTGGTCATCGTCGACGAGCTGGCGGACCTCATGATGGTGGCTCCGCGTGACGTCGAGGACTCCATCGTCCGGATCACCCAGCTGGCGCGTGCCGCCGGCATCCATCTGGTGCTCGCCACCCAGCGCCCCTCGGTCGACGTCGTGACCGGTCTGATCAAGGCGAACGTGCCCTCCCGGCTCGCCTTCGCGACCTCGTCGCTCGCCGACAGCAGGGTCATCCTCGATCAGCCCGGCGCCGAGAAGCTCATCGGCAAGGGTGACGGTCTCTTCCTGCCGATGGGGGCGAACAAGCCGACCCGTATGCAGGGCGCCTTCGTCACCGAGGCCGAGGTCGCGGCCGTCGTCCAGCACTGCAAGGATCAGATGGCGCCGGTCTTCCGCGAGGACGTCGTGGTCGGCACCAAGCAGAAGAAGGAGATCGACGAGGACATCGGCGACGACCTCGATCTGCTCTGCCAGGCGGCCGAGCTGGTCGTGTCCACCCAGTTCGGCTCGACATCGATGCTCCAGCGCAAGCTGCGCGTCGGCTTCGCCAAGGCCGGACGGCTGATGGACCTGATGGAGTCGCGCAACATCGTGGGTCCCAGCGAGGGTTCCAAGGCGCGCGATGTCATGGTGAAACCGGACGAGCTCGACGGTGTGTTGGCCGTCATTCGTGGGGAAACCGCTTCGTAAGAGTTTTGCGGGCAACCGTTTCGCCCGGCCGTACGTCAAGTTGAAGGGAGGAGCAGAGGGATGATCCATCCGGTGCTCCGTCCTCTGTCCTGCCCGAGGGGCTTCCCGGCGAACCCGATGGCGTACAAAGTCGTCGCTCCCGGTTGCCCCACCCTTTCGTACCACCCCTAGACTGAACATCCAGCAGGTGGCTCACGCTCGAAAGGCGCCCCCGTGTCCATCGGCAACTCCCCCGAAGACGACCGCCCTTCGATCGGTCGCGCGCTTCAGCAGGCTCGTATCGCCGCAGGTCTGACGGCCGAGGAAGTCAGCAGCTCCACCCGGGTGCGCATCCCCATCGTGCACGCGATCGAGGAGGACGACTTCTCCCGCTGCGGCGGCGACGTGTATGCCCGCGGTCATATCCGCATGCTCGCCCGTGCCGTCCGGATCGACCCCGATCCACTGATCGCGGAGTTCGACGCCGAGCACGGCGGCCGTCCCGCGCCCACGCCCGCGGCACCGCTGTTCGAGGCGGAGCGGATCCGCTCCGAACCCCGTCGGCCCAATTGGACCGCGGCCATGGTCGCCGCGATCGTCGCCGTGGTCGGCTTCGTCGGCTTCACGCTCTTCAGCGGCGACGACGAGGGTTCGGGCTCGGCACAGGTGGCCGAGGGCTCGACTCCCGACAGGACCACTCCCAAGCCCACCGCGACGAAGCCCGCCGACCCCAAGCCCGTCCCCTCCGAAAGCGTCATCGCCGCCGCTCCGCGTGACAAGGTGACCGTCCGGCTGAGCGCCGCCGAGGGCAAGAGCTGGATCTCCGCCAAGGATCACAACGGGCGGCTGCTCTTCGACGGTCTGCTGGCCCAGGGCGACACCAAGACCTTCCAGGACAAGGAGCGGGTCGACCTCGTTCTCGGAGACGCCGGGGCGATCGATCTCTTCGTGAACGGCAAGAAGGTCGACGACCAGTTCGAATCAGGTCAGGTCGAACGGCTTTCGTACACCAAGGGTGACCCCGAGGTCGGCTGACCTCTCCACCCGTGTCTTCCCGACGGTGAGTGCCCGGCAGCTGCCGGGCACTCACCGTCGTTTTTTCCCCTGCCTTCACCGACTGTTCGGTCACTCCCTGTAGCGGTGAACCCTGCACGGCAGGGCGAGTGCCGGGACAAAGTAGTCTTGAGCCCATGCCCGAACGCCGTACCGTCGCCCTTGTCACTCTTGGCTGCGCCCGTAACGAGGTGGACTCGGAGGAGCTCGCAGGCCGCTTGGCAGCGGACGGCTGGGAGCTCGTCGAGAACGCCACGGACGCGGATGTCGCCGTCGTCAACACCTGTGGGTTCGTGGAGGCCGCCAAGAAGGACTCCGTCGATGCCCTCCTCGAAGCCAATGATCTGAAGGATCACGGCAGAACCCAGGCCGTCGTGGCCGTCGGCTGCATGGCCGAGCGCTACGGCAAGGACCTCGCCGAGGCGCTCCCGGAAGCGGACGGAGTCCTCGGATTCGACGACTACGCCGACATCTCCGACCGCCTGCAGACCATCCTCAACGGTGGCATCCACGCCTCCCACACCCCGCGTGACCGGCGCAAGCTGCTCCCGATCAGCCCGGCCGAGCGTCAGGACGCCGCCGTCGCGCTGCCCGGGCACGCCCAGGAGATCGCACCCGCCCCGGCGGACCTGCCGGAAGGCGTCGCGCCGGTCTCCGGGCCGCGTGCACCGCTGCGCCGGAGGCTGGGGACCAGCCCGGTCGCCTCCGTGAAGCTGGCCTCGGGCTGTGACCGGCGCTGCTCGTTCTGCGCCATCCCCTCCTTCCGCGGCTCGTTCATCTCCCGGCGACCGTCCGACGTCCTCGGAGAGACCCGCTGGCTCGCCGAGCAGGGCGTCAAGGAGGTCATGCTCGTCTCCGAGAACAACACCTCGTACGGCAAGGACCTCGGGGACATCAGGCTGCTGGAGACCCTCCTGCCCGAGCTCGCCGACGTCGACGGGATCGAGCGCATCCGGGTCAGCTATCTGCAGCCCGCCGAGATGCGCCCGGGGCTGATCGACGTACTCACCTCGACGCCCAAGGTCGCCCCCTACTTCGACCTCTCGTTCCAGCACTCCGCCCCCGGGGTCCTGCGCGCGATGCGGCGCTTCGGCGACACGGACCGCTTCCTCGAACTCCTGGACACCATTCGGTCGAAGGCGCCGCAGGCCGGTGCGCGGTCGAACTTCATCGTGGGATTCCCCGGTGAGACGGAGGCCGACCTCGCCGAGCTGGAACGCTTCCTCACCGGCGCGCGCCTGGACGCCATCGGGGTCTTCGGCTACTCCGACGAGGAGGGCACCGAGGCGGTCGGTTACGAGAACAAGCTGGACGCCGACGTCATCGCGGAGCGCCTCGCGCACATCTCGCAGCTCGCCGAGGAGCTGACCTCGCAGCGGGCCGAGGAGCGGATCGGTGAAACCCTCCAGGTCCTCGTCGAGTCCGTGGAGTCCGACGAGGACGGGCCCGTCGCGGTGGGCCGAGCCGCCCACCAGGCGCCGGAAACGGACGGCCAGGTCGTCTTCACCGCACGCGAAGGGCTCGTGCCGGGCCGTATGGTCGAAGCGAAGGCAGTGGGCACCGAGGGAGTGGACCTCGTGGCCGAACACCACGAGCTTGCGGAGGCGGCCAGATGACGGGAGCCCCGGCATCCGCGGCAGGCGGCTCCGGCGCGACGCCGGCGACCCGCGGCGGCAAGCTGGGCGGGGCCGCCGTCAATCAGGCGGGCCTGTGGAACATCGCGAACATCCTCACGATGGTGCGGCTGCTGCTCGTCCCGGGCTTCGTCGTGCTGCTCCTGCACGACGGTGGCTACGACCCCGTCTGGCGTTCGTTCGCCTGGGCGGCCTTCGCCGTCGCGATGATCACAGACGTCTTCGACGGTCATCTGGCACGCGCGTACAACCTGGTCACCGATTTCGGCAAGATCGCCGACCCGATCGCGGACAAGGCGATCATGGGCGCGGCACTGATCTGTCTGTCCTCGCTCGGGGATCTGCCGTGGTGGATCACCGGCGTGATCCTCTTCCGTGAGCTGGGCATCACGCTGATGCGTTTCTGGGTCATCCGGCACTCGGTGATCCCCGCCAGCCGCGGCGGAAAGGTGAAGACCCTCGCCCAGGGCATCGCTGTGGGGATGTACGTCCTGGCGCTGACGGGCCCCCTCGCGACCATGCGCTTCTGGGTGATGATGGTGGCCGTCGTCCTGACGGTCGTCACCGGCCTCGATTACGTGCGCCAGGCAGTCGTGCTGCGCCGCCGCGGGCTCGCCGCCGAGCGTGCGGCCGCACTCGAAGCGGTCGCGGCGGCAGCGGACGTGAGGGCTCCCGCCGGGACGCGGTTCGCCACCGATGACGTCGGCGGGACGGCCGGCGCTGCGGCGGAGTCCGTCGTGGAGCCGGCGGCGGAGTCCGTCAGGGAGCCGGTCGGGGAGCGCGTGGCGGGCAGCCGGGGCGCCGCGGAGGCGGAGCGGTGAGTTCGGAGGCGGCGCGGGTGCTGCGGCGGCTTCAGGAGCGCGGTGAGACGCTCGGGATCGCCGAGTCCCTCACCGGCGGCCTGGTGGCCGCGGAGCTCACCTCCGTACCCGGAGCCTCCCAGAGCTTCCGGGGGTCCGTCACGGCGTACGCCACGCCTCTGAAGCGTGACGTGCTGGGCGTCGACGGCGCACTCCTGGCCGAGCGCGGCGCGGTGGACCCCGCGGTCGCACAGGCGATGGCCGCCGGTGTGCGCCGGATCCTCGGCGCGGACTGGGGCGTCTCGACCACGGGCGTCGCGGGTCCCGAGCCGCAGGACGGCAAACCTGTCGGAACGGTCTTCATAGCCGTTTCCGGGCCGGGTGGCGTGCAGAAAGTCGCCGAGCTGAGGTTGAACGGCGGGAGGGCGGACATCCGTAAGGAGAGTGTACGGAGCCTGCTCGAACTGCTCTCCGGCGAACTCGGCGAAAATGCGAGGGCACAGGATACGGAACAGAACGGGGGGAATTGATGTTTGCAGCCCTGAGTGAACACGACATCGCTCCCCGCACGGCCGCAGCGCAAGGCGGTACGGTGGGGCGTGAAGGATGCGGCTACGCGGTCCGAGGAGGGAGCCACCGATGATTCTGCTCCGTCGCCTGCTTGGTGACGTGCTGCGTCGGCAGCGCCAGCGCCAAGGCCGTACTCTGCGCGAAGTCTCCTCGTCCGCCCGAGTCTCGCTCGGCTATCTCTCCGAGGTGGAGCGGGGGCAGAAGGAGGCATCCTCCGAACTGCTCTCCGCCATTTGCGACGCGCTGGACGTACGGATGTCCGAGCTCATGCGTGAAGTGAGCGATGAACTGTCCCTGGCTGAGCTGGCCGAGTCGGCGGCAGCCAGTGATGCGGTGCCTGTGCCAGTACGCCCGATGCTCAATTCCGTCTCTGTTGCGTCGGTTGCCGGCGTACCGACGGGGCGGGTGACCATCAAGGCGCCCGCGGAAGCGGTGGATGTCGTCGCCGCCTGACCGCACGGTTCGTGGTGAACGAGAGCCCCGGCCGACCCATCGAGGGTCGACCGGGGCTTTCGCGTGCCCGGTGTGTGCGGGGCCGTTCGCGGGGCAGGCGCGGGGTGAGGCCGATGAGTGGTCCTCCGGAGCCGGATCTCCGGATCCGTGAAGCAACCACCCGGATGACCGTTTCGACCCATATGTGACATTGTGGACAAACGGTAGGCCGAACAGCTATCTGAACGGAGAAGTGCATGTCTGTCGTGAAGAGCGCCCTGTCCGAAGGCGACCGCAAGGTCGTGGGGGACGCACTGCAAGGCGCGCTGGTCGACCTGGTCGACCTCTCCCTGGTGGCCAAGCAGGTTCACTGGAACGTTGTCGGCCCCCGCTTCCGCTCCGTGCACCTGCAGCTCGACGAGGTCGTCGACACCGCGCGGCAGCACTCGGACACGGTTGCGGAGCGGGCCTCCGCGGTCGGCGTCAACCCTGACGGCCGGTCCCGGACGCTCGCGAAGACCACCGCGATCGATTCCGTGCCCGACGGCTGGATCAAGGACGTCGACGCGGTGCGTGTGCTCGTCGACGCTCTCCGCGTGGTCATCGACCGCATGCGTGAGCGGATCGAGGCCACCGACGAACCGGATCCCATCAGCCAGGACATCCTGATCACGGTCACCGCGGATCTCGAGAAGCACGCGTGGATGTTCCAGGCGGAAAGTGCCTGAACCCGATCTTTCGAGGAAGGAATCGCCGTGACGGACAAGAAGGCCATGGACAAGCTCAAGGGCAAGGCCAAGGAAGCGACCGGCAAGGTCACCGGAGACCGTCGTAAGGAAGCCGAAGGCAAGTCCGACCAGGCCAAGGCGAAGGCGGAGGGCGCCCTGGGCGCCACGGGCGACCGTGCCAAGGGCGTGAAGGATTCCCTCACCGACGACGACAGGTAGGAGCAGCGCCCACCGGTGTGCCCCCGCGGATTCCGATCCCGGGGGCACCGGCATGCCCGGGGCCGCGGGATGCAGCAGGCGCCGCCCCGGGGGAAACTGCGGGGGAGGGGCCGGGACACACCTTTCCCGTCAGCGGCCCGAGGAGAGAGCGCACTGTCGTTCCGCTCGCGCCGTGCACGCCGGTAGTGCACCGATGCGCCCTCCCGCCAGAAGATCGTGCCGTACTAGCGTCGGCCGGAGGAGGCAGCCATGGTGCGGCGTTGGGTGCCGGTGCTCGTCCTCGGCGGTGCGTGGTGGTGGGCGGTGCTGCGGTTGCTTCTGGAGCCGCAGCACGCCGGAGTGGTCGAGGGCGCGGTGGCGGCCGGGGGGTGGGGGCTGAGTCTCCTGCCGGTTCATGTGGCGTCCTCGGGGCGTCCGGAGAAGGCTGCCGATGAGGCCGCGGTGAACCGGACGGACATACCCTCCTAGGTCCCTGGCGGACAGCGTTCGTCCTGTCGCGCACATGGCCTGGTGAGCCACCTCCTCGCAGCGCGTGCCGTGGCCGGGGGATCTCAGCCGGTGGGACCGGACTGGCAGTGCGGACACCAGTAGGTGGGGCGGTCGTCGCGGTCCGCGACGCGGATGGGCGTACGGCAGCGCAGGCAGGGCCGGCGGGCCCGCCCGTAGACGAAGAGACGCTCCCGTGTACGGCTGCGGGACATGGCTGCCGTGGCCCCGGTCGTGGTCCGCACGGGCCGGTCGCGATTGGCTTCCAGGAGCTGTCTGGCCGTGCTGACCAGACGGGTGGCGACGGGCATGGGCAGCTCGCCCACCGGGAGCCATGGCGTCGCGCGGGCCATGAAGCAGAGCTCGCACATGTAGACATTGCCGATGCCTGCCAGGTTGCGCTGGTCCAGAAGCGCGTCCCCGACCCGGCGTCCGGGGTCGGCGAGCAGATTGCGCAGCGCGGTGTCCGGGTCCCAGTCCGGCCCCAGCAGATCGGGCCCCAGATGGCCCACCGCCTGCGCTTCGTCCTCGGTGCGGAGCAGTTCGAGGACGGGCAGGCGGTAACCGACGGCGGTGTGCTCCGCGGTGGCGAGCACCGCGCGGATCTGGTGGGCGGGGCCGCCTCGCCAGCGCTCGCCGGGGTCGTACACACGCCAGGAGCCCTCCATGCGCAGATGGCTGTGGAGGGTGAGGCCGCCCTGGAACCGGGTGAGCAGATGCTTCCCGCGCGCTGTGACGTCCAGGACGGTCCTGCCGGTCAGGTCCGCTGTGGCGAACCGGGGGACCCGCAGGTCGGAGACCGTCAGGACCTGGCCGGCGAGCGCAGCGTCGAGACGCCGGGCGGTCTGCAGGACGGTGTCACCTTCGGGCATGTGTCCATGATGCGCCGCGCGAGGGCTCCCGGCCGCGCCGGAGCCGTCTCAGGCGCGCAGCCGCAGACCTCGTGGCGTGGCGAGGAAGCCGGCGGCCTCCAGGGTGCGGCCCAGCGGGGAGGTGAGGGAGGAGGCACCGTTGGTGCGCTCCACCGTGACCGTGCCCAGCGCCCCCGCGCGGGCTGCCGAC
This sequence comes from Streptomyces sp. QL37, assembly GCF_002941025.1. Lineage (NCBI taxonomy): Bacteria > Bacillati > Actinomycetota > Actinomycetes > Kitasatosporales > Streptomycetaceae > Streptomyces > Streptomyces sp. QL37. Next base: position 6,136,345 of record NZ_PTJS01000001.1, read on the forward strand.
GCGAGCGCCTCCGCGGCGGCCCGGAGCGCCGGGTCGTCCGGATCGGTGGGCCAGGCGAGGAGGGACTTGCCACCGCGCTCCATGTAGAGCGTCAGCTCGCCGTCCACGAGCACCACCAGCGAGCCCGCCTTGCGACCGGGCTTGTGTCCCGCGCCGTCCGGTGACTCCGGCCAGGGCAGGGCGGCCCCGTACGCGTTGGCGGGATCGGCCGCCGCGAGGACCAGAGCGCGGGGAGCCGAGCCGGGGTCCGCACGGTCGCGGGCGGTGGAGGCTGCCCTGAGGCGGTCAACGGCACCGTCCATGGCGAATTGAGCCGCCCCCAGCCCTTCGACGACGTAACCACGGCGGGCCTGCCCGCTGTCCTCGAACGCGGCGAGGATGCGGTAGATCGCCGAGAACCCGCCCTCGACGCCCTCGGCCTGCACGGCACCGCGGGTCACCACTCCGTGGCGGTCGAGGAGTGTCCGGGCAAGGGCGTGCGCGCGATGGGTCGGCTCGGGTTCGACCGGGGGCAGCAGCGACCAGCGTCCTGACACGGTCGGCGGACCGGTGCGGGACGCTGGACGGGCCGCCGCGGTCAGCGACCCGTAACGGCCGCGCGGCACATTGCGCCGCGCGCGGTGAGCGGTGGAGCCCGCCGTCCGCCCTGAGCCGAGGAGCGAACGCAGGGGCGCGAGCGTGTCGTTGGTGAGACGGCCGGACCAGACCAGGTCCCAGAGCGCGTCGGCCAGCTGGGGATCGGTGCAGTCCGGGTGGGTGGTGGCCCGGACCTGATCGGCGATCTGCCGGAAGAAGAGCCCGAACCCGCCCGAGAGCACGGTGAGAACCGACTCGTGCAGCGCGGTCTCCTCCAGCGGAAGTGGCGGCGGAAGGAGCAGCGGAGCACTGTCGGCCAGGTAGACGGAGAGCCAGCCGTCCTTTCCGGGCAGGGCCCCCGCGCCTGCCCAGACGACTTCGCCCGTGGTCGTGAGCTCGTCGAGCATGGCGGGGGTGTATCCCGCCACTCGGCTCGGCAGGATCAGCTTCTCCAGCGCGGACGCCGGGACCGGGGCGCCCTGCAACTGCTCGATGGCACGGGCCAGGCCGTCGATACCCCGCAGGCTGTTGTCGCCGAGATGCTGCCATTGCGGGAGGAAACCGGCCAGCGCGGCGGGCGGCACAGGCTCGAGCTCCTTGCGGAGCGCGGCGAGGGAACGGCGGCGCAGCCGCCGCAGGACCGTGGCGTCGCACCACTCCTGGCCGATGCCCGCGGGGTGGAACTCGCCCTGGACGACACGGCCCGATGCGGCGAGCCGCTGAAGCGCCCCGTCCGTGACGGCGCTGCCGAGGCCGAAACGGCTCGCTGCCTGCGCGGTGGTGAACGGGCCGTGCGTACGGGCGAACCGGGCGAGGAGGTCGCCGAGCGGGTCCTTGACCGGCTCGGTGAACGCCTCGGGGACTCCCACCGGGAGTGCGGTGCCGAGAGCGTCGCGCAGCCGGCCCGCGTCCTCGACAGCCGCCCAGTGGGAGGCTCCGCCGATGCGGACCTGGATGGCGCGCCTCGACGTCGCCAGCTCCGCGGCCCAAGCGGATTCCGCCCCGCGCTCGGCCAGCTCGGCGTCGGTGAGGGGGCCGAGGACGCGCAACAGATCGGCGACCCCCTCGACGTCCTTGATCTTCCTGTCGTCGGTCAGCCACTGGAGCTCCCGCTCCAGTTCACCGAGGACGTCGGCGTCGAGCAGCTCCCGCAGCTCCGCCTGGCCGAGCAGCTCGGCCAGGAGATGGGAGTCGAGCGAGAGCGCTGCCGCCCGCCGTTCGGCGAGGGGCGAGTCGCCCTCGTACAGGAACTGCGCGACATAACCGAAGAGGAGGGAGCGGGCGAACGGTGACGGCTCGGGCGTCGTCACCTCGACCAGACGGATGCGGCGCGCCTCCAGGTCGCCCATCAGCTCGGTGAGACCGGGGACGTCGAAGACGTCCTGAAGGCATTCGCGGACAGCTTCCAGGACGATCGGGAACGAGCCGAACTCGGAGGCCACCTGGAGCAGCTGGGACGCGCGCTGCCGCTGCTGCCACAGGGGGGTGCGCTTCCCAGGGCTGCGCCGGGGCAACAGCAGGGCACGGGCGGCGCATTCGCGGAAACGGGAGGCGAACAGGGCGGATCCGCCGACCTGTTCGGTGACCACCTGGCTGATCTCACCCTTGTCGAACACCACGTCGGTGGCCCCGACGGGAGGCTGCTCGCTGTCGAATCCGGCGGCGGGAAAGCCTGAGCCGGCAGCGCCGCGTTCCGCACCGTCCTCGGCCTCACCGCCCGCAGCGGCCTGGACCGGGTCGAAGTCGAGGAGGTCGAGCCCCATCAGGTCGGCGTCCGGCAGCCGCAGCACGATGCCGTCGTCCGCGTGCATGACCTGCGCGTCGATGCCGTACCGCTCGCCGAGCCGGGCGGACAGGGCGAGGGCCCACGGGGCGTGGACCTGGGCGCCGAACGGCGAATGCACCACGATCCGCCAGTCGCCGAGCTCGTCCCGGAACCTCTCGACCAGCACCGTCCGGTCGTCGGGGACGTGGCCGCAGGCACGGCGCTGCTCGTCGAGGTACGACAGGATGTTGTCCGCGGCCCAGGCGTCGAGCCCGGCGGCCACCAGCCGGAGCCGGGCGTCCTCGGCGGACAGCCCGCCGATCTCCCTGAGGAACGCACCCAGGGCCCGGCCCAGCTCCAGCGGGCGGCCCAGCTGGTCGCCCTTCCAGAACGGCAGCCGGCCAGGGACTCCGGGGGCGGGCGAGACGAGGACCCTGTCCCTGGTGATGTCCTCGATCCGCCAGGATGTGGTGCCCAGGGTGAAGACGTCGCCGACCCGGGACTCGTAGACCATCTCCTCGTCCAGCTCGCCGACGCGTCCGCCGCCCTTCTTCGGGTCGGCGCCGGCGAGGAAGACGCCGAAGAGCCCCCTGTCGGGAATGGTGCCGCCCGAGGTGACGGCGAGCCGCTGGGCGCCGGGGCGGCCCGTGACCGTACCGGTGACGCGGTCCCACACCACACGGGGCCTCAGCTCCGCGAAGGCGTCGGACGGATAGCGCCCCGCGAGCATGTCGAGCACGGCGGTGAACGCGGATTCGGGAAGCGAGGCGAAGGGGGCGGCCCGGCGGGCGAGGGCGAGCAGATCGTCCGCCTGCCAGCTGTCGAGCGCCACCGTGGCGACGATCTGCTGGGCGAGCACGTCCAGGGGGTTGGACGGGATCCGCAGAGCCTCGATGGCGCCCTGGCGCATCCGCTCGGTGACGACGGCCGCCTGCACCAGGTCCCCGCGGTACTTGGGGAAGACCACCCCGGTGGACACCGCGCCGACCTGGTGCCCGGCGCGGCCCACCCGCTGCAGCCCCGAGGCGACGGAGGGCGGCGACTCGACCTGGATCACCAGGTCGACAGCGCCCATGTCGATCCCCAGCTCCAGGCTGGAGGTGGCGACCACGGCAGGCAGCCGGCCCGCCTTCAGGTCCTCCTCGACCTGGGAGCGCTGCTCCTTGGAGACCGAGCCGTGGTGCGCCCGGGCGAGGACGGCCGGTGCCCCTTTCGCCGCCCCGGACTGGGCCATGATCTCGGCGGGGGAGTGGGCTTCGGGCAGGGATCCGCCCGAAGCCGGCCCCCCTTCCGACGCGGTGCCGGTCGCCCGCTCGTGGGCGATTTCGTTCAGCCGGTTGCACAGGCGCTCCGCCAGCCGCCGGGAGTTGGCGAAGACGATCGTGGAGCGGTGCGACTGCACGAGGTCGGCGATGCGCTCCTCGACGTGGGGCCAGATCGACGGCTTCTCGGCCTGGCCGCCTTCGTCGCCCGTGGCGGGGGAGCCGCCCAGCTCGCCGAGATCCTCCACGGGCACCACGACGGAGAGGTCGAACTCCTTGGTGGACGGGGGCTGTACGATCTCCACCTTCCGCTGCGGGGAGAGGAACCGCGCGACCTCGTCGACCGGCCTGACCGTCGCGGACAGCCCGATACGTCGCGCGGGCCGTGGCAGCAGCTCGTCCAGACGCTCCAGGGACACTGCGAGATGGGCGCCGCGCTTGGTGCCCGCGACGGCGTGCACCTCGTCCACGATCACCGTCTCCACCCCCGCGAGCGCATCGCGGGCCGAGGAGGTGAGCATCAGGAACAGGGACTCGGGAGTGGTGATCAGGATGTCCGGGGGCCTCGTCGCCATCGAACGGCGCTCGGCCGGAGGGGTGTCACCGGAACGGATCCCCACCCGCACCTCCGGCTCGGGCAGGCCCAGGCGTACCGACTCCTGGCGGATCCCGGTCAGAGGTGAGCGCAGATTCCGCTCCACGTCCACGGCGAGCGCCTTCATCGGAGACACGTACAGCACCCGGCAGCGCTTCTTCGCCTCGGCCGGCGGCGGATGTGCCGCCAGCCGGTCGAGGGAGGCGAGAAAGGCGGCCAGCGTCTTGCCGGATCCGGTCGGTGCCACGACCAGCACATCCGAACCCTCGCCGATGGCCCGCCAGGCACCCTCCTGCGCGGCGGTGGGCGCGTCGAAGGCGGCCGCGAACCAGCTACGGGTCGCGGGAGAGAACGAATCGAGTGCGGAACCGGCCATGCCCCCCATCGTGCACCCCGCCACCGACAACGGCCGGTGGACGTGCCGCCGCTCCCCTTCCTGACCTTCGGCCACCAGCCCGGACCTGCGAGAATGCCAGCATGGCGGAGGTGGACACGACACAGGAATGGGCGAGGTTCTGGCAGTACGCGGAGCTGCCCGACCTCGATCTGCTGCGTGCGCGCTACGTCCGCCACACCTTTCCGCGCCACAGCCACGAGGGCTATGTCTTCGGCACGATCACCAGCGGTGTCGAGGACGTCGGCCTCCCCGACGGCACCGTGCACGCCGGGCCCGGCACCGTGGTCATGATCAATCCGGAGGTGCCGCACACCGCCCGCGCCGGAGTGCCCGAAGGATGGGTCTACGCCACGCTCTACCCCTCCGCCCAGGTGATCAACGACATCGCGGCCGACCTGACGAACCTGCGCGGCACCGTCGGCTTCGCGGAGTCCGGCGTGCGGGACCCGCATGCCGCCCGTCTGATCACCGAGGTCCATCGGGCCGCCGAGGAGGGTAACGCCCTGGCCGCCGACAGCGTCCTGCGCGTCCTGGTCGCCCGTCTGCTCGACCGTCACGGCAGCGTGCTGGCGGCCAGGACCCCGCACTTCGCCGGTGCCCGGGACGCGGCCCGCGCGAGAACCGCGCTCATGGAACGGATGGAGCGGCCGCCCACCCTGGAAGCGCTCGCGGCCGAGCTGGGTACCAGCCCGTTCGCGCTGCTGCGGGCCTTCAAGAAGCAGTACGGGATGCCCCCGCACACCTGGCTCACCGACGCCCGGGTGCGCCGTGCGCGACGCATGCTCGACGCGGGGACCGCACCCGCCGAGGCCGCCGCCGCCGTCGGCTTCACCGACCAGCCCCATCTCAACCGTCACTTCACACGTATCGTCGGGGTGCCCCCGGGCGCCTACCAGCGCGAGCGTGCAAGAACGTACAAGACCGGCGGGGAACCCGCCCCGTAGCGTTCCGGGCGTGGCAGAACAGACAGCACCCCCTCAGAGCCCCGGCGCCCCCGGCGCACAGGGCGCGGATACGGAGAAGCCGGACGGCGCCGTCGTCCGGGACGCACTCGGCGTGGGCATAGCCGTGGGTCTCTCCGGATTCGCCTTCGGCGTGACCTCGGCAGGCTCCGGACTGAGCCTTCTCCAGACCTGTGTCTTGAGTCTCCTCGTCTTCACGGGGGCCTCCCAGTTCGCTCTCGTGGGCGCCCTCGCGGCCGGCGGCAACCCCTACACCGCTGCGGCAGGAGCGTTCTTCCTGGGCATCCGGAACGCCTTCTACGGGCTGAGGCTGTCGCAGCTCCTCGCCCTGCCGCGCTTCCTGCGGCCGCTCGCCGCCCACTGGGTCATCGACGAGACGACCGCCGTCACGCTGCCACAGCCCACCAGGCACGCCGCGCGTATCGGCTTCACCGTCACCGGGCTCACCCTCTACGTCCTGTGGAACCTGACCACCCTGGGGGGTGCGCTCGGGGCGAAGGCGCTCGGCGACACCGCCGCCTGGGGGCTGGACGCCGCGGGCCCCGCCGTCTTCCTCGCGCTGCTCGCACCGATGCTGAAGAGCACCACGGAGCGCGTCACGGCGGGGCTGGCGGTCCTGCTGGTGCTGGGCCTCCTGCCGGTGCTGCCGGCGGGCGCCCCCGTACTGGTGTCCGCGCTGGCCGCTCCGGTCGTCCTGTTCCTGAACGGCCGGGGAAAGAACGCCCCGGACGAGACCGCCAGCGAAGGTACGGCGCCCAGGGAGGGCCGATGAACATCTGGATCGCCATCGGGCTCACCGCCGCCGGCTGTTATCTCGCGAAACTCCTGGGGCTCCTGGTCCCTGCCGGAGTCCTGGAGCGCCCCCTCGTACAGCGGCTGGCAGCACTCATGCCGGTGGCGCTGCTCGCGGCCCTCACCGCCCAGCAGACCTTCGCCGACGGACAGCAGCTGGCGCTGGACGCCAGAGCGGCAGGGCTCGCCGCGGCGGGTCTCGCCCTCGTCCTGCGGGCGCCCTTCCTCGTCGTCGTCGGCACCGCTGTCGTGGTCACCGCTGCCGCGCGCGCCCTGTTCTGAGACGGGACGGATCAGCGCGGACCGCGGCCGTACGCCCGGAGGGTCTGCAGCGCCTTGATCGTCACGATCGGGCGGCCCTCCAGGGCCGTCCCCGGGGCCCACTGGCGCCAGCTGACCGGCCAGCCGCCGTCCTCCTCCTGTTCGGCCGCGAGATGATCCAGAGAACTCTCCAGCTCGCTCTCGCTGAACCAGCGACGGGCGAGCGACCCGGGTGTGCGCGCGTAGTCGTAAGGGAAGTGGTGTTCCCCCGAGGCGTAGCCGGGAGCCACCGGGTATTCCGTGCGGCGCCGGGGATCGAGCACCACCAGCCGCTGCTCACGCACCAGTTGCCCCAGCCGGTCGGCTGCCGATTCGGCACGCGCACGGTCGGGGACGCCGTCCAGGAAGGCTACGGCGGCCTCGATCTCGTACGGATGGGACTGCTCCAGGGCGTCGACGGCGGCCCAGCAGAAGTCGGTGGCCCGGAACAGCCAGGCGTGCCACACCTGATTGCGGTGCAGGAGTCCGACCACCGGGCCCGTCGCCAGCAGTTCGGCGGGCGGGTCGTCGACGACGGGGATGAAGGGCGCCGCGGGGTAGCCACGCTGGGAAGGATGGAGCGCGGGCAGAGCGCCTTCCCTGGTCGACACGTCCGTCAGATAGCGGCAGATCCGTTCCACGCGCATCCCACCGCAGCGGCCGATCGAGTCGAGGACGCTCAGCGCATGGGCGGTGTGGAGCGGTTGGCTCACCGGACCGCGAAGATCGGGTTCGAGCGCGTGACCGTAACCACCGTCCTCGTTCCGATAGGCGGCGAGCGCGGTTTCGACGGGGTCCGCGCCTCCTCCCAGGAAAAGATGGGCGAACCGCCGCTGCTCTAGGACGCGTGCGGTGAGCCAGACGAACTGCTCGGCGCGGGCGAGGGGATTTGCTCCGGTTCCAGCCATGGAACCGACCGTAGAGGGGAAAACGCCGCCTGCAGGGCCCACCGGCCCGGCTGCACTCTCAGGAGCGGGATACTGAGGGCATGCGGTTGACGATTTTCTGGGAACGGATGGCTGATCACTTCGGCGAGGCCTACGCCGACTCCTTCGCGCGCGATCACGTCATGGCGGAGCTCGGCGGCCGCACGGTGCACGAGGCACTGGCCGCGGGATGGGAGGCGAAGGACGTCTGGCGCGGGGTCTGCTCGGCGGTCGGTGTGCCCCCGGACAAGCGCTGAGCGACGCGGCCACACCCGTCGGCACGCGCGTCACCCGCATCGGTCCCTGCCGGGCCGGGCGACCAGCTGTCACCCCGGTGAGCGAGACTTGTCCCGTGGCACCGACAGACGAGACCGCCCAGACCCAGCCGCCCGCCTCGCCGCCCGCCCCACCGAATCCGCCGCCCGGCACCGGCCCCGTCCGCATGCCCGGCTGGCTGCCGCGCGCGATGGTCATGGCGCTGGCGCTCTACGGGTGCTTCCAACTGGGCAGCTGGGCCTTCTACCAGCTCATCGGGCTGCTGACCAACATCCTCATCGCCTTCTTCCTGGCGCTGGCCATCGAGCCGGCCGTCAGCCGCATGGCCGGGCACGGGATGCGCCGGGGACTCGCCACCTTCCTGGTCTTCCTCGCTGTGCTGATCGCCGGGGTCGGCTTCATCGTCCTGCTCGGCTCGATGCTCGCCGGCCAGATCGTCGACATGGTCGAGGAGTTCCCCAAGTACCTCGACTCGGTGATCAACTGGGTCAACCAGACCTTCCACACGGAGCTCTCCAGGGTCGAGGTCCAGGACAGCCTGCTGCACTCCGACTGGCTCCAGAAGTACGTGCAGAACAGCGCCACCGGCGTGCTCGACGTCTCGACCACCGTTCTCGGCGGGCTGTTCCGGCTGCTGATGATCTTCCTGTTCTCGTTCTACTTCGCGGCCGACGGGCCCCGGCTGCGGCGCGCGCTGTGCTCCGTACTGCCGCCCTCCCGGCAGACAGAGGTGCTGCGCGCCTGGGAGATCGCGGTCGACAAGACCGGCGGTTACATCTACTCGCGCGGACTGATGGCGCTGATCTCCGGCGCGGCGCACTACGTCCTGCTGGTGGTTCTCGGAGTGCCCTACGCGCCGGCGCTCGCGGTCTGGGTCGGCCTCGTCTCGCAGTTCATCCCCACGATCGGTACGTATCTGGCCGGCGCGCTGCCCATGCTGATCGCCTTCACGGTCGATCCCTGGTACGCGCTGTGGGTTCTCGGTTTCGTCGTGGTCTACCAGCAGTTCGAGAACTACGTGCTGCAGCCGAAGCTCACGTCCAAGACGGTCGACATCCATCCCGCGGTCGCTTTCGGCTCGGTGGTGGCGGGCACCGCGCTGATGGGCGCCGTCGGGGCGCTGATCGCCATCCCGGCCGTCGCCACGCTCCAGGCGTTCCTGGGCGCGTATGTGAAGCGCTACGACGTGATGGACGACCCGCGGGTGCAGGGCGGCCACCGCTGGCGCCGTGGCGAACCGGTGGTGTCGAGGATCCGCCGTGCCGTGGGCGGGGACGCCGAGCGGACCGACGGTGATCCGTGACAATCGCGACAGGGCAGGGGGCCTCCACGGGGTATCACCCGAATCGGATGTGAGACCCGTCGCAGTTCATTGACTTCATCGATGTCGACTGCTATAAGCGGCTACCCTCGGCCGTATCGGCCCGGCGTGGTGCGCTTGACACTAAAATCGAACATCCATTCTCATGAGATTCCGGCCGGGTTTTGCCGGGCCCGACCGTGGAGTTGTCCACAGGCCGGGAGGACGTCGAGGCCCATTGTCAGTGGCAGGGGTTAGCGTCTGTGACGTGAAGCGATCGACTCAAGCAAATCGGGTGGAACCCATGGCAGGAACCGACCGCGAGAAGGCGCTGGACGCCGCACTCGCACAGATTGAACGGCAATTCGGCAAGGGCGCGGTGATGCGCCTCGGTGAGCGGCCGAACGAGCCGATCGAGGTGATCCCCACCGGGTCCACCGCGCTGGACGTGGCGCTCGGTGTGGGCGGGCTGCCGCGCGGCCGCGTGGTGGAGGTGTACGGGCCGGAGTCCTCCGGTAAGACGACGCTGACGCTGCACGCCGTGGCGAACGCGCAGAAGCTCGGCGGCTCGGTGGCGTTCATCGACGCGGAGCACGCTCTGGACCCGGAGTACGCGAAGAAGCTCGGCGTCGACATCGACAGTCTCATCCTCTCGCAGCCGGACAACGGTGAGCAGGCGCTGGAGATCGTGGACATGCTCGTCCGCTCGGGCGCGCTCGACCTGATCGTCATCGACTCCGTCGCGGCCCTGGTGCCGCGAGCGGAGATCGAGGGCGAGATGGGCGACTCGCACGTGGGTCTCCAGGCCCGTCTGATGAGCCAGGCGCTCCGGAAGATCACCAGCGCGCTCAACCAGTCCAAGACCACCGCGATCTTCATCAACCAGCTGCGCGAGAAGATCGGCGTGATGTTCGGCTCGCCGGAGACCACGACCGGTGGCCGGGCGCTGAAGTTCTACGCCTCGGTGCGTCTGGACATCCGCCGGATCGAGACGCTGAAGGACGGCACCGACGCCGTGGGCAACCGCACCCGCGTCAAGGTCGTCAAGAACAAGGTGGCGCCGCCGTTCAAGCAGGCCGAGTTCGACATCCTCTACGGCCAGGGCATCAGCCGTGAGGGCGGTCTGATCGACATGGGCGTGGAGCACGGCTTCGTCCGCAAGGCCGGCGCCTGGTACACGTACGAGGGCGACCAGCTCGGCCAGGGCAAGGAGAACTCCCGCAACTTCCTCAAGGACAACCCCGACCTGGCCAACGAGATCGAGAAGAAGATCCTCGACAAGCTCGGCGTCGGTGTCCGTCCGGAGGATGGGGCGGCGGAGCCCGCAGCCGATGCCGCGGTCACCGCGGGTGCCCCGGCCGACGGGGCGGCGAAGTCGGTGCCGGCTCCCGCGACCAAGGCCAAGCCCGCCAAGGCCGCGGCGGCCAAGAGCTAGGCCGTGACGCGTCGCACGGAGTGGCCGGGCACCGACGCAGGTGCGGGCCCTGGCCCCGAGTACGCCGCAGAACCGTCCGGAGGCCCCCCGGAGCCCGGCCGAGGGGCCGGGTTCGGTGAGGGGGCGGGCCGACGTTCCCGCTCCCGCTCCAGAAGCAGCGGTTCCCCTTCCTCGTCGAGGGCCGAGAAGGGGGAACCGCGAGACCCGGTCGAGCAGGCCCGCAACATCTGTCTCAGGCTGCTGACCGGGACCCCGCGCACCCGTAAGCAGCTGGCTGACGCGCTGCGAAAGCGGGAGATTCCCGACGAGGCGGCGGAGGAAGTCCTCTCACGGTTCGAGGACGTGGGCCTGATCGACGACGCCGCGTTCGCGGACGCGTGGGTCGAGTCCCGGCACCACGGGAGAGGGCTGGCCCGCCGTGCCCTCGTGAGGGAGCTGCGGACCAAGGGGGTGGACCCGACGGTGATCGACGAGGCTGTCGGGCAGCTCGACCCCGAGCAGGAGGAGGAGACCGCCAGGGAGCTCGTCGCGCGCAAGCTCCGCTCCACCCGGGGACTGGACCGTGACAAGCGTCTGCGTCGGCTCGCGGGCATGCTCGCGCGCAAGGGATACGGCGAGGGCATGGCCCTGCGCGTGGTGCGTCAGGCGATCGAGGCGGAGGGGGAGGACATGGAAGGGCTGGACGAGCCCTTCTGACCGGCGAAACGGCCGGCGCGGGGGAGCGGGGGGCAAGAGACCAGGCCGGTGTGGGGATCGGGTGTCCGGCCGGAGCGGGGGAATCGGGGGATGAACGCGCAGGCCACGGGCGGTCTGCGGCGGTGGCGGAGGGGGCCACCGCCGCAGACCGTGCCCCCGCCCCGGACGGGGCGGACGGCGTCAGGCGGGGGCGGGCGGAAGCGGAGGGCTCAGTGTCCTGCCAGCGACGCGCGGCGGATCGTGGCGTCGATCAGGGCCAGTGCGTCGGCGGCGGTACGGCCGGAGTGCCGGTTCCAGGGGCCGATCAGGCCGGGCCAGCCCTGTGAGCGCAGCTCGGTGATCATCCACGCGCCGGCACGGTCGACGGCGTCGAGCGAGCCGTAGCCGAGCCGGTGGGCCGTCAGCATGGCCCCACAGAGGCAACGCGCGCCACGGGCGTTGCGCAGGCGGTAGGGAGTGTTCTGCCAGCCCCACTCGGTGAGGATCTGCCGGGCGTAGCCCAGATGGGTGGACGGACGCACATCGGGCTGTCCGATGCGGCGCCAGGCGTGCAGGCGCTCGGGCAGTACAGCGCCGAGGCGTCCGGGAAGAGGGCGCTCGCGCGGCAGTCGCGGAGGCAGGGCCCGCAGGGAGTCCTCGACGAGCCGGTCGACAGGCACGGACAGCAGGTCCCGCCAGTCCGCCGGGTGCGCGGGCCGCGTCTCGTCCTCCGGTACGGACACCGGGGGCGCGGGCTCCCGGGCGGTCTGCTGCCAGCCTGTGACGATGCGCTGCCACGCGTCGGTGTCATGGAGCCGGGAGGCCTGTGTGTCGAGCTGGTCCGGGGTGAGCTGAGCGGTTTCCATCGGCGCGACATCTCCGTACATTCCGGTCCTCAGTGATGAGGTGAATGTCCGTCGCGCGCGGCGATCGCTCCACCGGGGAGCAGCGTTCGGGTGGGTCGGAGTGTCGTTCGGTCCAGTGAGCGGCCGGATGGCCGGTGACAGCGCCACCGGCCATCAGGCCATCCGGTCATCGATCACCGGTCATCGGAGAGCCGTCGGAGGGACGGGGCCAACCGGCACGCATGGTGGCGGCCGCCGACGCACGAGGGCGGGTGCCCCAGGTGCTCCTCCGGTCAGTGAGCGACCGGGAGCCCGGCCGCGCGCCAGGCCTGGAAGCCCCCGGTCAGATCCGTGGCCCGGTGCAGTCCGAGCTGTCGCAGGGACGCGACCGCGAGACTCGAGGCGTAGCCCTCGTTGCAGATCACCACGACCCGCAGATCGTGGCTCACCGCCTGCGGGGCACGGTGGCTTCCCTGCGGATCGAGCCGCCATTCCAGTTCGTTGCGCTCGACGACCAGAGCCCCGGGGATCAGGCCGTCCTTCTCGCGCAGCGCCGCGTAACGGATGTCGACCAGCAGCGCGCCTTCGGCAGCCTCGGCCGCGGCCTCCTCGGGTCCGATCCGGTCGTAGCCTGCCCGTACCCGGTCGAGCAGTTCATCGATGCCCACCCGGTCCTGGTGTCCCTGGTCCGTGTCGCTCACTGCCAGTCCTCCGGGCGCTCGGTCTGCTCCAGGCGCAGCACCGCTCCCGTGCGGCTGTAGCGGCGGATCCGCGGAAGGGGCGGGTAGTACGCGTGCACCGAAACGGCGTGCTCGTCGCCGGACTCGTTGAGCACCTCGTGGACGTGGTGCCGGCCGAACGCCCTGCCCTGTCCGGTCGCCAGGAGCCGGTCCCGGTCGATGCCCTCGCTCAGTTCGAGGGTCGTCCAGCCGTCGGTGGGCAGCCGCGCGGCCAGCGAGTGTTCCCGGAGGGAACCCGCCGCGACGGTGAACGCCCCCGTCGACTCGGCGTGGTCGTGCCAGCCCGTGCCCGTACCGGGCGGCCAGCTGATCAGCCACGCCTCGCTGCCGCCGGGGCCCTCGAGCCGGAGCCAGGTGCGGCCCTCGGGGTCGAGCGGGAGCGAGGCGACGAGCGCGGCGTCCTCCGCGGTCCGGCGGACGAAGTCGAGCAGTTCCGCGGCGGTCGGGGCCGGGGAGCCCGTACCGGCGACGGCGGGCACGCTCGTGTCGTCGGCAGCGGGGGCCGACGGGTCCGCTCCGACGGCGGACGCGGACGCGGGTGTGGGCAGGGTGGGAAAGGATGCAGACACAGGGACCGTCCTGAGAAGTTCGCGAGGAAGCACAGCCGCGCGCGAAACAGCACGGCGTGCGAGGAAAGGCGATTCAGCAGGACGGGCGACACACGCAGCCCGCATAGCGGACGAGGTCCATATGGACCCTCCGCCACAGGCGCACATCGGTGTCGGTCATGATCTGGAGTACACCATGTGCGCCTGCGACGGTCAATTGACCTCCGCGGTCCGGTCGGAGCTCGTGGTGGTGCGCGCCCGTTCGCCGTGCGCCGTGTCCGGGCCGCCCCCGCGCGCCGCGTCCGCCGCCGCGAACAGTTCGGCGGGCCGTACCCCGCTGAAGGCCGTGACGAGATACCCGTCCGGCCTGACCAGCAACACCGTATGGGCCGTAGCCCCCGGGTAGCTCTCGGTCACCAGCAGCTCGGCCTTGACGGGGAGGGCGGCCACCGCGTCGACGAGCCGGGGCATGACACCCGCGGTCAGCCAGTGCCGCCTGTCCCACACCCCCGTGCCCGGTGCGACCAGGATCACCAGCAGATGCCCCAGGCCCAGCCGGTCGCGCAGCCGCACCGTCTTCCCGTCGGGTGCGGTCACCCGCACATCGGTGACGGGCGCGCCGGGTTCCGTCCCCACCGAGGCGTGCGCCTCGGCGCGTTGAGGCGAAAGAGGGGAGTGCGCGTACGAGGGGGGCGCACCCAGTGGCCCGCACCCGAGATGGCCGTCGGTCAGCAAGGTGTCGTGCCCGCGCGCCGTACCGGGTACGAGCGTCCGGAGGCCCGCGCCGCCCCGCAGTATCGGCAGCGACTGGTCGGCGGCGCGCAGCCGGGAGGCGACGGCTGCCCGGCGCTCGGCCTGGTAGCTGTCGAGCAGGAGCTCGGAGGCACTCTGGTGCCAGGCCTGCGCCAGCTTCCAGGCAAGGTTCTCGGCGTCCCGCAGCCCCTCGTCCAGGCCCTGGGTGCCGAGCGCGCCCAGCAGGTGGGCGGCGTCCCCGGCGAGAAAGGCGCGCTTGGACCGCCAGCGCCTGGCCAGCCGGTGGTGGAGGGTGTACACGCCCGTGTCCAGCAGCTCATAGGCCGGAGTCTCACCGCACCAGCCCTCTAGGGTGTCGCGGATCCTGGTGATCAGGGCGTCGGGGGTGACCAGTTCGCCGCGCGGCGGAAGGAGCCAGTCCAGCCGCCAGACACTGTCGGGCAGCGGTCGCGCGGTGACCTCGGCCCCACCGGTGCGCCAGGGCGGGGACCGGTGGAGTACCGCCTCGCCCGGCCAGGGCAGTTCGGCGCGGAGCGCCGCGACAGCGTGCCGCTCGACCGCCGTGCGACCGGGGAACCTGATGTCGAGGAGCTTGCGTACGGTGGACCGCGCGCCGTCGCAGCCCACCAGGTAACTCCCGCGCCACCAGGTCGATCCAGGCTCCCGGGTGTGCACGGTGACCCCGTGCGCGTCCTGCTCCAGGGTGTCGATCCTGCTGAACGGCACCATGGTGACCAGGTCCTGCGCCGCGACCGCGGCCCGTAGACCGCCTGCGAGGGCGTGCTGGGGCAGATGGACGGGTGAGGGCAGCGGTACGGTGCCCTCCTCCTCGCCCAGGGGCACGGCCCGCACCAGTTGCTTACGCCGCACCGAACGCCAGCCGGCCCACCGCAGCCCCTCGTCGTGGAGTGCCGGGCAGCCGAGCCGTCCCACCAGGTCCGCGGTGTCCTCGCGCAGCACGACGGTGCGGGCAGGGCGCGGTTCGTCCTTCCCCGGCCCCTCGTCGAGCAGCACGGAGGGAACGCCCTGAGCCGCGAGGGCGAGCGACAGCGCCAGCCCGACGGGGCCGGCGCCGACGACGATCACCGGGTCCACGGTGTGACCCCTCCGGCGCTGGTGGGGGTGGCCGTGGACGTCCAGGAGGCCGAGGGGGAGGAAGGGGGTGCGGCGGCGGTGGTTCGGGGCGCGATCACAGGACGAATGCAACCCACTGCCGGTGCTTGCGTCAAGCGACGGCGGGACCGGGCGCCTGAGTTGCCGCCCCACGCAACCCATGCAGCTCCCGCGCCCCAGGGGTCCGGAAACAGTGACAGCCCGTCGGTGTGCCGACGGGCTGTCACGAAGGGGATGGAGGACGGCGCGTCCCGTCACGGGACGTCCGTACGTCCGTCCCGTCAGTCGGTCTTGCCGATCCCCTCGGTCGAGTCGGGCCCGCCTGCCGGGCCGTCGTCGGCGCGGGGCGCCGCGAGGCTGCCGGCAGGGAGGATGCCCGGCGTCTCGGCGGCCGCGGCCATCGCGATACCGGTCTTGGCACGCCGTCCGCGCTTCTCGATCCAGGTGGCCAGCGCCGACAGGAGCAGACACATCGCCACATAGATCGTGCCGATGACCGCGATCGTCGAGACGTACGGGTACTGGCTGTTGACCTGGGTGTTGGAGGCGATCAGACGTGCCGTCTGAAGCAGTTCCGGGTACAGGATGATGAAGCCGAGCGAGGTGTCCTTGAGGGTCACCACCAGCTGGCTGATGATCGTCGGCAGCATGGCGCGGACCGCCTGCGGGATCAGCACGCTGACCATGACCTGGGTCTTGCTCATCCCGAGGGCGTACGCCGCTTCGCTCTGGCCCTTGGGCACCGAGTTGATGCCGGCGCGCAGCACCTCGGCCTGGACACAGCCGTTGTAGACCGACAGCCCGAGTGCCAGGGCCCACATCGAGTAGTCGGTGAGGAAGCCGACCCAGATGGCGTAGATGGTGATCAGCAGCGGGATCGAACGGAAGAGTTCGATGAACGTGGTCGCGACCCAGCGGACCGGCTTGTGGTCGGAGAGCCGGCCGACCGCGAGCAGGACCCCGAGGATCAGCGAACCGACAGCCGCCAGACCGAAGGCCTTGAGCGTGGCGAGCACGGCGTCGGCGATGTTCTGCCGGATGCCCGCGTAGTTGAAGATGTCCCACATCTCGGGGGCGAGGTGCCCCTTGTCGGACAGCCGCACCAGGCTGACCGCGATCAGGCCCAGGATGGCGAGGCTTCCGACCACGGCGTAGATCCGGTTGCGGACGGCAGCCTTGGGACCCGGGGCGTCGTAGAGAACGCTGGCACTCATCGGGCGACCTCCATACGACGCTCCAGCAGCCGGAAGAGACCGCTGATGGCAAAAGTGACGACCAGGTAGCCGAGGGCGACCCAGACGAAGACGGGCATGATCTCGTAGCCCCGGTCACTCATCAGCTTCTGCCACCCGAAGAGCTCGGTGACGCTGAAGGCCCCGGCGATCGCCGAGTTCTTCGTGAGCGCGATGAAGATGCTGCTCAGCGGCGGGATGACGGACCTGGTGGCCTGCGGGAGGACCACGATCCGCAGGGTCTGGGCGAACGTCATGCCGATGGAGCGGGCGGCCTCGGCCTGCCCCAGGGGGACGGTGTTGATACCCGAGCGGACCGCCTCGCACACGAAGGAGGAGGTGTAGAAGCCGAGGGCCAGCGAGCCGAGCAGGAAGGGGCTCATGCCCGGGAAGAGGATCTCCGGCACCACGAAGAAGAAGATCAGGAAGAGAAGCGTCAGCGGGGTGTTGCGCAGCAGGGTCACCCAGGCGGTGCCGAAGAAGCGCAGGGGCGGCACGGGCGACACACGGAAGCCGGCGATGGCGACGCCCAGGACCAGAGCGATGACCGAGCTGATGGCGGTGATCGACACGGTGCCTATGAAGCCGTCGCGGTATTCCGGGAAGTTGTCGAGCAATACGTTCATGGGGTCTCCGCGTCGGCGGTCAGCGGCATCTGGGCAGGGGAAGGGGCGCCCCGTACGCCGCCGTACTCAGTGACGGCGGCGTACGGGACGCCTCACTCACGCGTGTGGCGTCAGTGACAGGACGTCAGCGACGGGGCTGCGTCAGTAGCTCTCGATGGCCGGCGGCTCGGTGTAGTCCGAACCGGACAGGCCCAGGGTCGCCTCGTAGATCTTCTTGTACGTGCCGTCCTTGACGTGGGTCTCCAGCGACTTGTTGAGCGCCTCGCGGAGCACCTTGTCGTCCTTGTTCAGGCCGATGCCGTAGGGCTCGTCGGTGAACGGCTTGCCGACGACCCTCAGCTTGCCGGAGTTGGCGGCGGCGTAACCCTTGAGGATCGAGTCGTCGGTCGTGACGGCGTCGACCTGCTGGGTCAGGAGCTGCTGCACGCAGTCCGAGTACTTGGCCAGCTCGACGACCTGCGCGCCGTACTCGGGCTTCTTGATCTCCTGGAGCGGGGTCGAACCCACGATCGAGCAGACCTTCTTGTCCTTCACCGACTCCTTGCCGGTGATGGAGGTCTCGTCCTTGCGCACCAGGAGGTCCGCGCCGGCCTTGTAGTACGGGCCCGCGAATCCGACCTGCTTCTTGCGCTCGTCGTTGATCGTGTACGTACCGACGTAGTAGTCGACCTGGCCCTTGGAGATGGCCGTCTCACGGATGCCGGAGTCGACGGTCTTCCACGTGATCTGCTTCTCCGAGAAGCCGAGGTCGGCCGCGATCATCCTGGCGATCTCGACGTCGAAGCCGGAGCGCTCCTTCGTCGACTGGTCCTCGAAGCCGAGGTACGGCTGGTCGGCCTTGACGCCGATGACCAGCTTGCCGCGCTTCTTCGCGTCCTTGAAGGTCGGCGAGTCGAGGTCGACGCCGGTGGCGACGGTGTACTTCGGCAGCTCGGGGGCCTCGGACGAACCGGGCTTGACGCCCGACGGCTTGTCGCCGGCGGAGCCCTCCTTGCCGCCACAGGCGGTCGCGGTCAGGGCGAGCACAGCGATGGCCGCAACGGCGGCCGACTTGCGGAGCTTCATGTGAACAATCCTCGTGTCGTAGGTCGTCGGTATCAGTGGTGAAGAATCTTCGACAGGAAGTCCTTGGCCCGGTCGCTGCGTGGATTGCTGAAGAACTGGTCGGGAGTTGCCTCTTCGACGATCTTCCCGTCCGCCATGAAGACCACACGGTTCGCGGCCGAACGGGCAAAGCCCATCTCGTGGGTGACGACGACCATGGTCATCCCCTCCCGGGCCAGTTGCTGCATGACCTCGAGCACCTCGTTGATCATCTCCGGGTCGAGAGCCGACGTGGGCTCGTCGAAGAGCATGACCTTGGGGTCCATCGCCAGCGCGCGTGCGATCGCGACGCGCTGCTGCTGACCACCCGAGAGCTGCGCCGGGTACTTCTCCGCCTGCACGCCGACGCCCACACGGTCGAGCAGGGCCCGGGCCTTCTCCTCGGCGGCCTTCTTGTCCGTCCCGCGGACCTTGACCTGGCCCAGCATCACGTTCTCGAGCACCGTCTTGTGCGCGAAGAGATTGAACGACTGGAAGACCATGCCGACATCGGCACGCAGCCTCGCCAGCTCCTTGCCCTCCTGGGGCAGGGGCTTGCCGTCGATCGCGATCGCGCCCGAGTCGATCGTCTCCAAGCGGTTGATCGTGCGGCACAGCGTGGACTTCCCGGACCCGGAGGGCCCGATGACTACGACGACCTCGCCACGGGCGATGGTCAGATCGATGTCCTGGAGCACATGCAGCGCGCCGAAGTGCTTGTTGACGTTGCTCAGTACGACAAGGTCGTCTCCCGCAGGTGCGGCATCCTCGGCGGCCTTGGTCACTGAAACTCCGCTCATCGGCTTCTTGCTCCGTCCTCCTCGGTTAGGCAAGGACCCTAGTGACGCAGTGCTACCAGCGTCATTACATCTGAGCGGAAATTGAGCATAACGATCCGGCCGCAACCGGACACACCGCGTGAACGGGACGCCACGGGGCGCTCGACGGCATACCGGGTGGGTAACGGAAACACGGTGGTAACCGGCAGGGACTTGACTGACCTACCCGTCATCGGCGTGGATGCCCTGGTACGGGGATGACGTGAATCGACGCTGTACGGAAAGGTTCGCCGGGCGGAAC
The DNA here is from genome assembly GCF_002941025.1 of Streptomyces sp. QL37. Lineage (NCBI taxonomy): Bacteria > Bacillati > Actinomycetota > Actinomycetes > Kitasatosporales > Streptomycetaceae > Streptomyces > Streptomyces sp. QL37. The sequence goes on from NZ_PTJS01000001.1 coordinate 6,155,626, forward strand.
ACCGGTGGACCGTCACGCACGGTTCGCTGTCGTCACGAAGGACCATGAGAAGACATGAGGCGGAGAGGGGGGCCATGAGACTGCTGCTCGTCGAGGACGACGACCACGTCGCGGCTGCCCTGTCCGCGGTGCTGTCGCGCCACGGTTTCAAGGTCGTGCACGCCCGCAGCGGCGAGGAGGCCCTGCAGGCGCTGCTGCCGGCCGAGAAGGAGCCCTTCGGGGTCGTGCTCCTGGATCTCGGGCTGCCCGACCAGGACGGCTACGAGGTGTGCGGGAAGATCCGCAAGCGCTCCGCGATCCCGGTGATCATGGTGACCGCGCGGTCCGACGTCCGCTCGAGGATCCACGGCCTGAACCTCGGCGCCGACGACTACGTCGTGAAGCCGTACGACACCGGGGAGCTGCTGGCCCGTATCCACGCCGTCGCCCGTCGCAGGACGGCCGGTGAGGACACCGGGCCGACCCCGCTCGCGGCGCTGCGCATCGGGCCGGTCCACATCGAGCTGCCCACCCGCAGGGTCAGCGTCGACGGTCAGGAGGTCCAGCTCACCCGCAAGGAGTTCGACCTGCTCGCACTGCTCGCCCAGCGTCCCGGCGTGGTCTTCCGCCGGGAGCAGATCATCAGCGAGGTGTGGCGGACGAGCTGGGAGGGAACGGGGCGCACCCTGGAGGTGCACGTGGCCTCGCTGCGCTCCAAGCTGAGGCTTCCCGCACTGGTCGAGACCGTGCGGGGCGTCGGCTACCGGCTCGTCCCGCCGTCGGCCTGAGGACGTACGCCCCCCGTGCGCACCCGCCTGCTCCCCCTGCTCATCGTCCTGATGGCCGCCGTGCTGCTCGCTCTCGGCTTCCCGCTGGCCGTACGCGTGGCCGCCGCCGAACAGCAGCGGGTGGTCATCGACCGGATCGACGACACGGCACGCTTCGGCGCGCTGGCCCAGTTCGTCGACGAACCGGTGCGGGGCACCGAGGAGCGGCAGCGCACCCTGCAGACCGAACTCGAGGCGTACGACTCGGTCTACGGGATCCGGGCCGGAGTCTTCTACCGCGACGACAGAGCCCTCGCCAAGGCGCCCCCCTCCTGGACCCTCCCCACCGAGGGAGAGGGGCGCGAGGCCTTCGCGGAGGCCCTCCTCGGCCGTCGCTCCCACGACCCGCCCCAGGTCTGGCCCTGGCAGAACGGCCGGATCGTCGTCGCCTCCCCGGTCGTACGCGACGGGGACGTGGTCGCCGTCGTCGTGACCGACTCACCCACGGGGGACATGCGGTCCCGGACACTGCGCGGCTGGCTGCTCATCGCACTGGGCGAGGCCGTGGCCATGCTCGTGGCGGTCGGCGCCGCGTTCCGCCTCACCGGCTGGGTGCTCCTGCCCGTACGGACCCTGGACGCGGCCACCCACGACATCGCGAGCGGCCGGATGAGGTCCCGAGTGGTCGCGTCCGGCGGTCCTCCGGAGCTACGGCGTCTGGCACGCTCGTTCAACGAGATGGCCGACAACGTCGAGGACGTGCTGGAACAGCAGCGTGCCTTCGTCGCCGACGCCTCGCACCAGCTGCGTAACCCCCTGGCGGCGCTGCTGCTCCGGATCGAGCTCCTCGCACTCGAACTCCCCGAGGGCAACGAGGAGATCGCCTCGGTCCGCACGGAGGGCAAGCGCCTCGCCCAGGTCCTCGACGACCTGCTGGACCTGGCGCTGGCCGAGCACACCGCAGCGGATCTCCAGCTCACGGACATCGCCGCGCTCGCCGGTGAACGGGTTGCCTCATGGCGTCCGCTGGCCGAGGAGAAGGGCGTACGGCTGACCCTGGACGGTGCCCCCGCGGTGACCGGCTGGGCGGACCCGATCGCCCTCTCCAGCGCGCTGGACGCCGTCATCGACAACGCGCTCAAATTCACCCCCGAAGGCCAGGAGGTCCGGGTCACGGCCGGGCTCGAGGGCGAGGGCGCCACGGTCGTCGTCGCCGACCGGGGGCCCGGCCTGACCGAACAGGAGCTGGAGCGCGTCGGTGACCGCTTCTGGCGCAGCGGGCGGCACCAGAACGTCAAGGGATCCGGCCTCGGGCTGTCCATCTCGCGTGCCCTGCTCGCGGCGGGCGGCGGATCGATCCGCTACGGGACGCACGAACCCCACGGGCTGAGGGTGACGGTCACCGTGCCGCGCAACGCTCCGCACGCGTGAGCCCGGCCCCGGGCCGTCAGGGCTTGGCCGAGCGGTAGTAGCGCTTGGCGCCCTCGTGCAGCGGCAGCGGATCGGTGTAGATGGCCGTCCGCAGGTCCACCAGCTGCGCCGAGTGCACCTCGCGCCCGATCCGGTCCCGGCTGTCGATCACGGTCCGGGTGAACGCTTCGGTCGTCAGCGGATCCGTACGGTCCGTGGTGACCAGCAGATTGGAGACGGCGACCGTCCGCACGGCCTGACCCTGCTGCGCGTGCAGATAGGCGTCGGCCGGCATCACGGCCGAGCGGTAGTGGCGTGTGGACCCGCCGGCCGCCTGGAGCTCGGTCACCAGCGCGTCCTCCAGGGGCACCAGCCGGATCGCGAACTTCTCCGAGAGGTCCTGCACCGCACCGGTCGGCAGCCCCCCGGACCAGAAGAAGGCGTCCAGCCGGCCGTCCGCCAGCCGCGCCGGCATCGTGTCGATCCCGGCCTGGACGGGAGTGATGTCCTCCGCCGGATCGACGCCGGCCGCCCTCATCAGCCGGTCCGCGACGAGAAGCACCCCCGACCCCTTCTGCCCCACACCCACCCGCTTGCCCCGCAGGTCGGCGACCTCCCGGATCCCGGAGTCGCGGGGCACGACCAACTGGATGTAGTCGTCGTACAGCCGGACACAGCCGCGCAGCCGGCCCGCGCCCGGCTTCCCGCTCGCGAGGTAGGTGGCGACGGCGTCGGCGGTGGCGATGGTGAAGTCGGCCTTCCCCGTCGCGACCCGTTCGATGTTCTGCTGCGAGCCCTCACTTGTCCGCAGCCGTATCGACACCTTGGGCATGTCCTTGGCCAGCGCGCCCTCCAGCCGCTGTCCGTAGCGCTGGTAGACCCCGCTCCGTACGCCCGTGGAGAACGTGAGCGAACCGCTCGGCTCCTCCTCCCCGATCGGGAGCACCCACCACAGGAGCAGTCCGAGGACGACCAAGGCGGCGGCGCCCCCCTGAAGGGTGCGTCGCCGGCCGAACCGGGACAGTGCGTGCTGCATGGCGCGATCCTGCCATTTCCATGGCCATGACGGCCAGGGCGGGGGCGGTCCGCCCCCACCGCGCGGATCAGGCCGTCCCCGGTGAGGGCAGCGCGCCCTCACCGGCTCTCACTCCGGAGGCGTCGGAGTGTCGGGGCCCTGGAACATGGTCTGGATGTCCAGCTCCAACTGGATCGTGGGCCCGACGATGGCGATGCCGCGCGCGAGCATGTTGCGCCAGTTCAGCGTGTAGTCCTCGCGGTGCAGTTCGGCGGTGGCGCGTGCCGCACAGCGCAGCTCCTCACCGTAACCGCCGTTGACGGCGCCCAGGTACTGCGTCTCCAGGGAGACGGAACGGCTGACCCCGTGCATCGTCAGCCCTCCTTGGACGGTCCAGTTGTTGCCGCCCCGGTAGGTGAAGCGCCTGCTGGCGAAATGGAGGTACGGGTAGTTCTCCACGTCCAGGAAGTCGGCCGACCGCAGATGGTTGTCCCGGGTCTTGTTGCCCGTGGTGATGCTCGACGCATCGATGCGTATCTCGACCTGGGAGTCCTCGACGGAGGGTGCGATCCGGATACCGCCTTCGAAGGCGGTGAAACGGCCGTGGACATTGGCCATGCCGACGTGCTTGGCGATGAAGCGGATCGCGGTGTGCGGAGGGTCGAAGAGCCAGGTGCCGGGTGCGGGGGGCTCCAGCTGCCGGGCGACGTCCAGCTGCACCCGGCCCATCGACAGGGTCTCGCCCGCGGCGATATCGAAGGCCCAGCTGGCCGGCTGCATGCCTTCGGCCGTCATGAGCAGGCGGTATTCACCCGGGGGCAGAGCCGCGACGAACATGCCGAACAGGTCGGTCGTCCCCTTCGCGACCGTCCGGGCCGACTTCTGGGACGTGACGGTGATTTCGGCGCCGCCGAGCGGTTGTCCCATGGGGTCGACGACCTCGCAGGTGACGGTTCCGGCTCCGGGCGGCACGGGAAGAGCGAATCTCGCACCATCGGAGGCCGTCTTGGATCGCCTGCCGCGGAGGAGGGAGAGGACCATCACATAACCCTTCGAGCGTGAAAACCTCAGCATAGAAACCGACCGGAGCGGTGCGTTCAACGGCCCTGCGCCCCTGCTCGCCCCGGGCGGTGTGTGCCCGCCCTCCGCTGCGGCTCCGGCGTCCGGCAAGGCCCCGCCGCGTCACCGCCTACCCTTGTCCCATGACCAGCGGCAACCGGAGCGAAGCAGTGGACGTCCAGAAGAGCTACGAGGTGCGCACCTACGGGTGCCAGATGAACGTCCACGACTCCGAACGCTTGTCGGGGCTCCTGGAGGGCGCCGGATACGTGCGCGCCCCCGAGGGCTCCGACGGTGACGCCGACGTCGTCGTCTTCAACACCTGCGCGGTGCGTGAGAACGCCGACAACAAGCTCTACGGCAACCTCGGCCGCCTCGCCCCGATGAAGACGAAGCGCCCCGGGATGCAGATCGCCGTCGGCGGCTGTCTGGCGCAGAAGGACCGCGACACCATCGTGCGGCGCGCCCCCTGGGTGGACGTCGTCTTCGGTACGCACAACATCGGCAAGCTGCCGGTGCTCCTGGAGCGCGCCAGGGTCCAGGAGGAGGCGCAGGTCGAGATCGCCGAGTCGCTGGAGGCGTTCCCCTCGACGCTGCCCACCCGCCGTGAGTCCGCGTACGCCGCGTGGGTGTCGATCTCGGTCGGCTGCAACAACACCTGCACCTTCTGCATCGTCCCGGCGCTGCGGGGCAAGGAGAAGGACCGCCGCACCGGCGACATCCTGGCCGAGATCGAGGCGCTGGTCGCCGAGGGGGTCAGCGAGATCACCCTGCTCGGCCAGAACGTCAACGCCTACGGTTCCGACATCGGCGACCGCGAGGCCTTCTCCAAGCTGCTCCGGGCCTGCGGCACGATCGAGGGCCTGGAGCGCGTCCGCTTCACCTCGCCCCACCCGCGGGACTTCACCGACGACGTGATCGCGGCGATGGCCGAGACACCGAACGTGATGCCCCAGCTGCACATGCCGATGCAGTCCGGTTCGGACACCATCCTCAAGGCCATGCGCCGCTCGTACCGCCAGGAGCGCTTCCTCGGGATCATCGAGAAGGTGCGCGCCGCCATGCCGGACGCGGCGATCTCCACCGACATCATCGTCGGCTTCCCCGGGGAGACCGAGGAGGACTTCGAGCAGACCATGCACGCCGTGCGCGAGGCCCGCTTCGCGAACGCCTTCACCTTCCAGTACTCCAAGCGCCCCGGGACACCCGCCGCCGACATGGAGGGACAGGTCCCCAAGGAGGTCGTCCAGGAGCGCTACATGCGCCTCTCCGCCCTCCAGGAGGCGATCTCCTGGGAGGAGAACAAGAAGCAGGTCGGCCGCACCCTGGATGTCATGGTCGCGGAGGGCGAAGGCCGCAAGGACGGTGCCACGCACCGGCTCTCCGGCCGCGCCCCCGACAACCGTCTGGTCCACTTCACCAAGCCGTCCCAGGACGTGCGCCCCGGGGACGTGGTGACGGTCGAGATCAGCTACGCCGCCCCGCACCACCTGCTCGCCGAGGGAGCGCCCCTGGGCGTCCGGCGCACCAGGTCGGGCGACGCCTGGGAGAAGCGCAACGCGACCCCCGCCGACCGGCCCGCCGGAGTCATGCTCGGCCTGCCCGGGATCGGCGCGCCCGCCCCGCAGCCCGCGGCCGCCACCCCGGGGTGCGGCTGCGACTGAGACGGGCCCGTCTGAGTACGCTGACCGGCATGCTTGCCGCCGCCGCCGTCTGCCCCTGCCCGCCGATCCTGGTCCCCGAGGTGGCCGCGGGAGCCGCGCCCGAGCTCGACGCCGCGAGGAACGCGTGCCTCGACGCACTGGGTGTGCTCGCCGCCGCGAAACCTGATCTGCTGATCGTGGCCGGGCCCGCCGGACCGGATGACCGCGGGCCGTTTCCCCCGGGGTCGGCCGGTTCCTTCGCCGGGTTCGGTGTCGACCTGACCGTGCGGCTCGGTGAGGCGCCGGCCGGGTCACCCGCCCCCGGCCGCCCGCTACCCGCGTCCCTCGCTGTCGGTGCCTGGCTGCTCGGCAGCACCCGGTGGGACGGCGCCCCGGTCGAAGGGCTCGGCGTGGGGGAGCCGCTCGCCGCCGACCGCTGCCTGCGGGCGGGAGCGGACCTGGCGGCCAGGGCGGAGCGGGTGGCCCTGCTGGTCATGGGCGACGGCAGCGCCTGCCGCACGGTCAAGGCTCCCGGCTATCTGGACGAGCGGGCGGTGGACTTCGACGCGGCGGCGGCCCGCGCGCTGGGGAGCGCCGACCTGGACGCGCTGAGCGCTCTGGACGAGTCGCTCGCGTACGAACTGAACGCGGCGGGCCGGGCGCCCTGGCAGGTGCTCGCGGGCGCGGCCCGGGGCGCTGGTCTCGGCGGGCGGCTGCTGTACGAGGACGCTCCGTACGGCGTGGGATACGTCGTCGCCGCCTGGTCGTGACTCGCCGTTCCTGATCCCGCCCCGGCACGGACGAGGGCCGTGGAGCTATGAGGCTCCACGGCCCTCGGTTCAGACGGGACCCGGGTCAGTGCGCGGGCGGGGGCGGCGGTGTGCCGCCCTGGTTCTTCTGGCCGAGGCGGTCGACCGCGTCCTTGGCCTTCTGCGTGCCTGTCACGATCTTGTCGCTGTACTTGCCCTTGGTCTTCTGGTCGACCGTGCGGGCGGCCTTGTCGATGCCCTGGTCGATCTTGCCCCCGTGCTGCTGCGCGAGGTCGCCGACCTTTTCCTTGGCCGGAGCCAGCTTGGCCTTCAGGTTGTCCAGGAAACCCATGGGTCACCTTCCGTGCTGGGGGACTGTCGTCACATTTTACTCGTCTGTGAGAAATCACGCGTTACTCGCCGTGTCCGTCCGTTCCCGGTCCCTTCCGGTCGGAAGCCGTCCCGAAGTTTGGGAGACTGTCCCGGTGAGAAGACCAGCTCCCACTCCCCGCGTCATCACGGTCGTCGGTCCCACCGCGGCCGGAAAGTCCGATCTGGGAGTGTTCCTCGCCCAGCAGCTCGGTGGTGAAGTGGTCAACGCCGACTCCATGCAGCTCTACCGGGGCATGGACATCGGCACGGCGAAGCTGACTCTTCCCGAGCGTGACGGCGTTCCGCACCGTCTCCTGGACATCTGGGACGTCACCGAGGCCGCGAGCGTCGCCGAGTACCAGCGGCTCGCGCGCATCGAGATCGACCGGCTGCTGGCCGAAGGACGTACTCCCGTCCTGGTGGGTGGCTCGGGCCTCTACGTGAAGGGTGCGATCGACGCCCTCGAATTCCCCGGTACGGACCCCGGCGTACGTGCCCGGCTCGAACAGGAGCTCGCGGAGCACGGCTCCGGCGCCCTGCACGCCCGGCTCGCCGCCGCGGACCCCGAGGCGGCCCGTGCCATCCTGGCCGGCAACGGCCGCCGTATCGTCCGCGCCCTGGAGGTCATCGAGATCACCGGCAAGCCCTTCACGGCCAACCTCCCGAGCGGCGAAGCGGTCTACGACGCCCTTCAGATCGGTGTGGACGTCGAACGCCCCGAGCTCGACGAACGTATCCGTACCCGCGTGGACCGGATGTGGGAGGCCGGGCTGGTGGACGAGGTGCGTGACCTGGAGGCCCGGGGGCTGCGCGAGGGGCGCACCGCATCGCGCGCGCTGGGCTACCAGCAGGTGCTCGCCGCTCTCGCGGGGGAGTGCACCGAGGACGAGGCACGCACGGAGACCGTACGCGCCACCAAACGCTTCGCGCGGCGGCAGGACTCCTGGTTCCGGCGCGACCCGCGCGTCCGGTGGCTGAGTGGTGCCGAGGAGGAGCGCGGAGAACTCCCGCGCCGGGCGCTGGCGTTGGTCGAACGAGCGGTTACAGCCTGATCACGTGATGGCATCGGGACGCTCCGCCCGTCATTCCGGCGGCCGGGGCCGTGCCATCATCGAGCATCGATCGACCAGTGGAGTCCGAGTTGGGAGGGCGCGTGGCGATGGAGGCCGGCCCTCGCGACACAGACAGAGACGCACCGGACACGCAGCACGAGGCAGGACGCCTGAGCCCCGACGGGCCGGACGAGCACGAGGTCGCCCCCGAGGTGGAGGTCGAGCTCCGGCCCGCCCGTCGGCTGCGGATCTGGCAGCTCGCGCCCATCGTGGCGCTGGCGACGGTCGGCTCCCTGATGTTCGCCTTCCCGCTCGCCTTCGAGTTCGGCGGCGGTGGTGCCGTCGTGGCGATGCTGGGCCTGCTGATCAGCGGCTGCGCCGCGGGCTGGGGCATGATGGCCGCCCGTCGTGTCGGCCACACCTGGCCCGGTCTGCCGGCCAGGGGATCGAACGAACGCCCCGACTGGCGCGTGGTCGCCCTGTACGTGGCCGTGTGCGCCGTGCTGGTGGCCCTCGCCGTCTGGCGCGTGGCCCGGCTCCGCTGACCGGCCCGGACCCCGGGGAGCCCCTCCTGCGGGCAGGCGTCGGCCCGCGACGTGGCCCGGCCCGGCGGACTGTCGGCGGAGCCTCGTACAGTTGCCTCGTGAGCACTTCGCAGATCACCTTCCTCAAGGGGCACGGCACCGAGAACGACTTCGTGATCGTTCCCGACCCGAACAACGCCCTCGACCTGCCGGTCTCCGTCGTCGCCCGGCTCTGCGACCGCCGGGCGGGCATCGGCGGCGACGGGCTGCTGCACGTCGTGCGGTCCGCCGCACACCCCGAGGCGCGAGGTGTGGCCGAGCAGGCCGAGTGGTTCATGGACTACCGCAACGCGGACGGCTCGATCGCCGAGATGTGCGGCAACGGGGTGCGTGTCTTCGCCCGCTACCTCCAGCGTGCCGGGCTCGTCGCCGAAGGCGATCTGTCCGTCGCCACGCGCGGCGGGGTGAAGCGGGTGCACATCGCGAAGGACGGCGACGTCACGGTCTCCATGGGGCGGGCCGTGCTGCCCGACGACGGCGTCACCGTCACCGTGGACGGCCGCAGCTGGGAAGCCCGCAACGTGAACATGGGCAATCCGCACGCCGTCGCGTTCGTCGAGGATCTGGACCACGCCGGAGAGCTCTCCTCCGTACCGCCGTTCAGCCCGCGGTCCGTCTACCCCGACGGGGTCAACATCGAGTTCGTCGTGGACCGCGGTCCACGGCACGTCGCGATGCGCGTCCACGAGCGCGGTTCCGGTGAGACCCGGTCCTGCGGCACCGGCGCCTGCGCGGTGGCCGTCGCCGCCGCACGCAGGGACGGAGTGGACCCGGCGGAGACCGGCGCCCCCGCGGCGTACACCGTGGACCTGCCCGGCGGCACCCTGGTGATCACCGAATACCCGGACGGCGGTACGGAGGAGAGCTCTCCGGCGTGGTCCAGATCCTCGACGAACGCGACGGCGTGCGGATTGCCCATGTTCACGTTGCGGGCTTCCCAGCTGCGGCCGTCCACGGTGACGGTGACGCCGTCGTCGGGCAGCACGGCCCGCCCCATGGAGACCGTGACGTCGCCGTCCTTCGCGATGTGCACCCGCTTCACCCCGCCGCGCGTGGCGACGGACAGATCGCCTTCGGCGACGAGCCCGGCACGCTGGAGGTAGCGGGCGAAGACACGCACCCCGTTGCCGCACATCTCGGCGATCGAGCCGTCCGCGTTGCGGTAGTCCATGAACCACTCGGCCTGCTCGGCCACACCTCGCGCCTCGGGGTGTGCGGCGGACCGCACGACGTGCAGCAGCCCGTCGCCGCCGATGCCCGCCCGGCGGTCGCAGAGCCGGGCGACGACGGAGACCGGCAGGTCGAGGGCGTTGTTCGGGTCGGGAACGATCACGAAGTCGTTCTCGGTGCCGTGCCCCTTGAGGAAGGTGATCTGCGAAGTGCTCACGAGGCAACTGTACGAGGCTCCGCCGACAGTCCGCCGGCCCGGACCCCGGGGAGCCCCTCCTGCGGGCAGGCGTCGGCCCGCGACGTGGCCCGGCCCGGCGGACTGTCGGCGGAGCCTCGTACAGTTGCCTCGTGAGCACTTCGCAGATCACCTTCCTCAAGGGGCACGGCACCGAGAACGACTTCGTGATCGTTCCCGACCCGAACAACGCCCTCGACCTGCCGGTCTCCGTCGTCGCCCGGCTCTGCGACCGCCGGGCGGGCATCGGCGGCGACGGGCTGCTGCACGTCGTGCGGTCCGCCGCACACCCCGAGGCGCGAGGTGTGGCCGAGCAGGCCGAGTGGTTCATGGACTACCGCAACGCGGACGGCTCGATCGCCGAGATGTGCGGCAACGGGGTGCGTGTCTTCGCCCGCTACCTCCAGCGTGCCGGGCTCGTCGCCGAAGGCGATCTGTCCGTCGCCACGCGCGGCGGGGTGAAGCGGGTGCACATCGCGAAGGACGGCGACGTCACGGTCTCCATGGGGCGGGCCGTGCTGCCCGACGACGGCGTCACCGTCACCGTGGACGGCCGCAGCTGGGAAGCCCGCAACGTGAACATGGGCAATCCGCACGCCGTCGCGTTCGTCGAGGATCTGGACCACGCCGGAGAGCTCTCCTCCGTACCGCCGTTCAGCCCGCGGTCCGTCTACCCCGACGGGGTCAACATCGAGTTCGTCGTGGACCGCGGTCCACGGCACGTCGCGATGCGCGTCCACGAGCGCGGTTCCGGTGAGACCCGGTCCTGCGGCACCGGCGCCTGCGCGGTGGCCGTCGCCGCCGCACGCAGGGACGGAGTGGACCCGGCGGAGACCGGCGCCCCCGCGGCGTACACCGTGGACCTGCCCGGCGGCACCCTGGTGATCACCGAATACCCGGACGGCGGGATCGACATGACGGGGCCCGCGGTGATCGTCGCGGAGGGCGTGATCGACCCCGTCTGGCTCGAAACGATGATCGGTTAGAGCTTCGCTCGAATGGGTGATCCGTTTCACGCTGAGCGAGAGCTGGACTGCGCCACGTGGTGGGGTCGATAGCATCAAGCACCGGCTCGGGGGTGTAACCGCATCCACCGCCGGTCGACGTTGCCGGAGGTGCCCCATGAGCGCAGAGGCCACCAATCCAGGTGCTCCCCTTCGCAAGCGCGGTCGTCCACGGATCGACCTGCGCAGGCTGGGCCGTGTCGCCCTGCTCGGGCCGGTCTCCCGTGACCGGCTTCCCGACGCCATCGGGCATGTCGCGGAGGCTCATCGCGCGCACTACCCGGACGCCGACCTCGCCATCCTGCGCAGGGCGTACGTCCTCGCCGAGACGTCCCACCGCGGCCAGATGCGCAAGAGCGGAGAGCCGTACATCACCCATCCGCTGGCGGTGACCCTGATCCTCGCGGAACTCGGCGCGGAGACGACGACCCTGACGGCCTCTCTGCTCCACGACACGGTCGAGGACACCGACGTGACCCTCGATCAGGTGCGGGAGCAGTTCGGCGAGGAGGTCTGCTACCTGGTGGACGGCGTCACCAAGCTGGAGAAGGTCGACTACGGGGCCGCCGCCGAGCCCGAGACGTTCCGCAAGATGCTCGTCGCCACCGGGAACGACGTCCGCGTCATGTCGATCAAACTGGCCGACCGGCTGCACAACATGCGGACACTCGGCGTCATGCGCCCCGAGAAACAGGCCCGGATCGCCAAGGTCACCCGGGACGTGCTCATCCCGCTCGCCGAACGCCTCGGTGTGCAGGCGCTCAAGACGGAGCTCGAGGATCTCGTCTTCGCGATCCTGCACCCGGACGAGTACGAGCGCACGCAGGCCCTGATCTCCGCCTGGAGCGGCCCGGAGGACCCTCTCACGGAGATCGCGGGCAGCGTCAGATCGACCCTGCGGGAAGCGGGCATCAGCGCCGAAGTGCTCATCAGGCCGCGTCACTCCGTCTCCGTGCACCGGGTGAGGATCAAACGCGGCGAGATGCGGGGCACCGACTTCGGACGGCTGCTGGTGCTCGTCGGGGAGGACGCCGACTGCTACGCGGTCCTGGGCGAACTGCACACCTGTTTCACCCCGGTCATCTCCGAGTTCAAGGACTTCATCGCGGCGCCCAAGTTCAACCTCTACCAGTCGCTGCACACGGCGGTCGTCGGACCCGAGGGCGCGGTCGCCGAAGTCCTGATCCGCACGCACCGGATGCACAAGGTCGCCGAAGCGGGTGTCGTCGCGCTCGGCAACCCGTACACCCAGGACGGCAGCACCGCCACGACCCAGGCCGAACCCGCCGACGGCGAGCGCGCCGACCCGACCAGGCCCGGCTGGCTCTCCCGCCTCCTGGACTGGCAGGAGTCGGCGACCGACTCCGACACGTTCTGGGCCACGCTGCGCGCCGACCTCGCACAGGACCGGGAGATCACGGTCTTCCGCACCGACGGCGGGACCCTCGGGCTGCCCGCCGGCGCCAGCTGCGTCGACGCCGCCTACGCGCAGTACGGCGACGAGGCGCACGGCTGCATCGGAGCCCGCGTCAACGGCCGGCTGGCCACGCTGAGCACCGTGCTGAACGACGGTGACACCGTGCAGCTGCTGCTGGCCCAGGACGCCTCCTCCGGGCCCTCCCCGGAGTGGCTGGACCACGCCCGTACGCCTGCCGCCCGGATCGCGATCACGGCCTGGTTCGACGCCCATCCGGACGGCGCGCAGGGCTCACACAAGAGCAGGCCCGACGCCCCGAGGCCGCAGGCGCAGCCCGCCGACGACACGTCGAACAGCCGGGCCAGGGCGGCCGGCCGGGCTCCGATCGTCGCGGTCGGCACGCCGGGCGCACCGGTCCGGCTCGCAGGCTGCTGCACCCCCGTCCCGCCCGACGGCATCATCGGATTCACGGTGCGCGGTGGTGCCGTCACCGTGCACCGCGAGGAATGTCCGGCGGTGGCCCGGATGCGGGCGATCGGCCGGCCGGCCGTAGAAGCACGCTGGAACGACCCGGGCGACCGGAGCGGCACCCCCGACTACCGGGTCACCCTCGTCGCCGAGTCCTTCGGACGCCCCCGGCTCCTCGCCGACCTCACCGAGGCCATCGCGACCGCGGACGCCGCCATCGTCTCGGCGACCGTCGAGCCGCCCAGCGAACAGCGCGTCCGGCACACCTACACGCTGCAACTGCCGGACGCGGCGGGACTGCCGGGCCTCATGCGAGCGATGCGCGACGTACCCGGCGTGTACGACGTGAGCCGCGCCCAGCAGCCCGCCGCCACGGGCTGACACCCGGTCGCTCCGGGACCTCTCCTTGCCGCTCACCGCCGACCCCGTTCGGGTGGTGCGGCGCGCGCCACCCCCGCGTGGACGGTGCGCGCTGGTAGCCGTAGTCCATGCCGCTCACCTCCCGCCGACTGCGTGCCGCTCTGCTGGCCACCGCGTCGGTCACCCTCGTCGCCGCCACCCTGCCCGCACCCGAGCCGCTCGGCATCGGCGACCGACTCTTCCCCCACCTCGGCAACCCGGGCTACGACGTCCTGTCGTACGACATCTCGCTCACCTACAAGGGCCGCAACACCGAGCCCCTCGACGCCGTCACCACCATCGACGCGCGGACCACCGCACCGCTGGACCGGATCAACCTCGACTTCGCCCGAGGCGCCGTCCGCTCGGTCGAGGTCGACGGGCTGAACTCGGAGTTCGCCACCGCCGGTGAGGACCTGATCGTCGACGTGCCCTCCCGGATCCCGGCCGGGGTGCCCGTGCGGATCACCGTCCGGCATACGAGCGACCCCTCGGGGGACCGGGCCAACGGCGGCTGGGTCCCGACCGCCGACGGCCTGGCGATGGCGAACCAGGCCGACGCCGCCCACCGGGTCTTCCCCGGCAACGACCACCCCGCCGACAAGGCGTTCTTCACCTTCCGGGTCACCGCGCCGAAGCACCTCACGGTCGTGGCGGGAGGCCTCCCCGCCGGGAAGAGGGACCACGCCGGCGCGACCACCTGGACCTACCGCACGGAACACCCGATGGCGACGGAACTCGCCCAGGTGTCCATCGGCCGCTCCGCCGTCCTCCACCGCACCGGCCCCCGCGGACTGCCGGTACGCGACGTGGTGCCCGAGGCCGACCGCGCGAAGCTGGAGCCCTGGCTCGGGAAGACCCCCGCGCAGCTGGCCTGGATGGAGAAGCAGGTCGGTCCGTACCCGTTCGAGACGTACGGACTCCTCGTCGCCGACACCGAGACCGGCTTCGAGCTGGAGACGCAGACGCTCTCGCTCTTCGAACGCTCCCTGTTCACCGGAGACGGATATCCCGAGTGGTACGTCGACTCGGTCATGGTGCACGAGCTCGCCCACCAGTGGTTCGGCAACAGCGTCTCCCCGCGTTCCTGGTCCGATCTGTGGCTCAACGAGGGACACGCCACCTGGTACGAGGCCCGCTACGCGGAGGAACACGCGCAGAAGCCCATGGAGCGCCGGATGCGCGAGGCCTACGCCCGCTCCGACACCTGGCGCGCCGCCGGCGGTCCGCCCGCCCGCCCCGACGTGCCCACCCCCGATCACAAGATCAGTCTCTTCAGGCCGGTGGTGTACGACGGGAGCGCGCTCATCCTGTACGCGCTGCGCGAGGAGATCGGCGAGGCCGCGTTCGACCGCCTGGAGCGGACCTGGGTGCGCGTCCACCGCAACGAGTCGGCGACCACCGAGCAGTTCACGGACCTGGCGTCGAGGATCGCGGGACGGGACCTGACGGCGTTCTTCGACGGGTGGCTGTACGGGAAGAAGACCCCGCCGATGCCGGGGCACCCGGACTGGCGGAGCGAGACGCCCCGGAACGCCGTGGCCGGGAAGAGCCCCGCGCGGGCGCCGAAACCCGAGTGACGGCCCGGGCGGGGACATGCCACTATCGACGCGTCGGCACGGCGGCCGGCCGGTGGGTCTCCTCCAGGGGAATCTTCCGGCGGGGTCACGCGTTGTGACTGACGTATCGGACTTCTATCGACGTAAGGATCCAATGACCTCCTCTTCTTCCCTTCCCCAGGACGCGCAGGACGCGCAGAGCGCCACGGAAGCCGACTCCGAGAGCCTCACCGAAAGCCTTCGGGCCGACGCCCTGATGGAAGAGGACGTCGCCTGGAGCCACGAGATCGACGGAGAGCGGGACGGCGAGCAGCTCGACCGTTCCGAGCGTGCGGCGCTGCGCCGCGTGGCAGGCCTCTCCACCGAGCTCGAGGACGTCACCGAGGTCGAGTACCGACAGCTACGCCTGGAGCGCGTGGTTCTCGTCGGTGTCTGGACATCGGGGACCGTCCATGACGCGGAGATCTCCCTCGCGGAGCTCGCGGCCCTCGCCGAGACGGCGGGCGCCCAGGTGCTCGACGCCGTGTTCCAGCGGCGGGACAAGCCCGACCCGGCCACCTACATCGGCTCGGGCAAGGCGCTGGAGCTGCGCGACATCGTTCTCGAATCCGGGGCCGACACCGTCGTCTGCGACGGTGAGCTCAGCCCCGGCCAGCTGATCCACCTGGAAGACGTCGTCAAGGTCAAGGTGGTCGACAGGACCGCCCTGATCCTCGACATCTTCGCCCAGCACGCCAAGTCCCGGGAGGGCAAGGCGCAGGTGTCGCTGGCACAGATGCAGTACATGCTCCCGCGCCTGCGCGGCTGGGGTCAGTCGCTGTCCCGGCAGATGGGCGGCGGCGGTTCCAGCGGCGGTGGGGGCATGGCCACCCGTGGTCCTGGTGAGACCAAGATCGAGACGGACCGGCGACGGATCCGCGAGAAGATGGCGAAGATGCGCCGGGAGATCGCGGAGATGAAGACCGGCCGGGAGATCAAGCGCCAGGAACGCAAGCGCAACAAGGTGCCCTCGGTGGCGATCGCCGGGTACACCAATGCCGGAAAGTCCTCCCTGCTCAACCGGCTCACCGGCGCGGGTGTCCTCGTGGAGAACGCCCTGTTCGCGACCCTCGACCCGACCGTGCGCCGGGCCGAGACACCGAGCGGCCGTGTCTACACCCTGGCCGACACCGTCGGGTTCGTGCGGCACCTGCCGCACCACCTGGTCGAGGCGTTCCGTTCCACCATGGAGGAGGTCGGCGAATCCGACCTGATCCTGCATGTGGTGGACGGTTCCCATCCGGTGCCGGAGGAGCAGCTCGCCGCCGTGCGTCAGGTGATCCGGGAAGTCGGCGCGGTCGACGTACCCGAGGTCGTCGTGATCAACAAGGCGGACGCGGCCGACCCGCTCGTGCTTCAGCGCCTGATGCGTGCCGAGAAGCACGCGATCGCGGTGTCGGCGCGGACCGGCGCCGGTATCGACGAGCTGCTCGCGCTCATCGACGCCGAGCTGCCGCGGCCGTCCGTGGAGATCGAGGCGCTCGTGCCCTACATCCAGGGCGCGCTCGTCTCCCGGGTGCACGCGGAGGGCGAGGTGATCTCCGAGGAGCACACGCCGGAGGGCACGCTGCTCAAGGCGCGGGTCCACGAGGAGCTCGCGGCGGAGCTCGCGGTCTTCGTGCCGGTGGCTCACTGACGCGGTGGACATGCCGGAGGCCGGGTTCCCCTCTCGAAGGGGAACCCGGCCTCCTCGTGCTCCGGCCGGCAATCGCCGGCCCGCGGTCCTACTGTCCCGCGTACTTCTTGCTGACGGCCTCGTAGATGCCCTTGGCCTCCTCGCCCAGGCGCGGGCCGGCCAGCCAGCCCGCCGTCACCGGGCCGATGGAGGTGTTGGAGACGAGGGCCGGCTTACCGTCCTGGCCCTTCGCGACCCAGCCGCCACCGGAGGATCCACCGGTCATCGTGCACCCGATGCGGTACATCGTCGGCTGCTCCTCGAAGACGGCCAGGCGGCCCGGCTCGTCGGTGCACTGGAGGGCCTTCTGACCGTCGAACGGCGGGGCCGCCGGGTAGCCGGTCGCCGTCATGCTGTCGATCTGCGGTACGGCCGGGGCGTTGAAGTCGACCGGTAGTGCCGAACCGACGGTCTCTTCGAGGGACTTGCCCGTCGAACCCTTCTCCGGAGCGACCTGCAGCACCGCGAAGTCGTACGGGGCTCCCTGGCCGCCGGTCGCGGCACCCTGGTTGATCCACTGGTCGGAGGTCTGCGCCCACTGGCCCCACCACACGCCGTACGGAGCGATCTCCTCCTTCGTCGCGTTCTGGAGTTCGGCCGTCGACATTCCGCTGTCGTTGTACGAGGGAACGAAGGCGATGTTGCGGTACCAGCCGCCGTTCTTGCCCGCGTGCACGCAGTGCCCGGCCGTCCAGACCATGTTGGACTTGCCCGGGTGGGCCGGGTCCTGCACCACGGTCGCGGAGCAGACCATCGAGCCCTCGGGCCCGTCGAACAGGAGCTTGCCGGACTCGGGCGCGCTCGCGTGGTAAGGCGTCTGCAGGTTCGCGGCCTCGACCGGCACGGGGGTCGGGTCCGTCACGCCCTCGTCGCCGGAGATGTCGTTGTCGACGGGGTTCTCCGGGGCCTTGTCGGCATCCCGCATCCGCTCCGGGTCCCAGAGGTCCTCGATGATGGGGTTGACGTAGTCCTTGGCCTCACGCAGCCACTTGTCCCTGTCCCAGTTCTTCCACTCGCCGTCCCTCCACTGGTCGAGGTCGATCCCGTGCTCCTTGAGCCGGTCCTTGAGATCGTCCGGGATCACGACCTTGCCGTCGGAGGACTGGCCCGTGGAACTGCTCGGCTCGCTGATCGCGCCGTCCTCCTCCGGCCCGCAGGCCGCGGCGGAGAGCGTCAGGAGAGCGGCAAGGGCGGCCGCGGCGAACACCCGAGGGGTGCGGCGGGCGCTCCCCCGGCGCTGTTCGGTATCGGTCGGGCGCATGGGTCGCATCTGGTGATCCCCCTGGGACTTCGTCACTGACTTCGGTACCGCACTGCGGACTTGGCGTGCACGGCAGGGCCGTGCGGCCACATCGCGCACCCCCGGAGCGGCGGCTCCTTCCCGAGTGCGGCCCCTACTATGCCGGTGCCGTTGGGGACGGCGTTCGGCAGGGCCACGGTTCCGCCCGCACAAGGATCTTCCGATTTACCCGTGATCTCCTGCGTTCCGCGTCGTTGGTACGTACGGGGGACACCCGGACAGCGTTCACCGGTGCACTCCGCCCAGGTGGACCGTACCGATGCGGAACGCAACTGTTACAGCAGGAGGACCGAACAGCCGTGGCCGTGACCGAACCAGCTCCGGTGGCGCTTTCCCCTGCGCACGAGGGGATTCTGCGGCGTCAGGCACTACGAGAATCGGCGGCCCGCACCTATGCGCGGTCCCTGCCGATCGTGCCTGTGCGCGCGCGGGGCATGACGATCGAGGGCGCGGACGGCCGGCGCTATCTCGACTGTCTGTCAGGGGCGGGCACGCTGGCACTCGGCCACAACCACCCCGTGGTGCTCGAGGCCATCAGGAAGGTCATCGACTCCGGCGCGCCACTGCACGTGCTCGATCTCGCGACACCCGTCAAGGACGCCTTCACGACCGAGCTGTTCGCCACCCTGCCCCGTGAACTGGCCGACAACGCCCGGATCCAGTTCTGCGGTCCGGCCGGGACGGACGCCGTCGAGGCGGCCTTCAAGCTGGTCCGAACAGCGAGCGGGCGCAGCGAACTCCTCGCCTTCACCGGCGCGTACCACGGAATGACCGCCGGTGCCCTGGCCGCTTCGGGCGGGGCCACGGATGTCCGGGTGACGCGGCTGCCCTTCCCGCAGAACTACCGCTGTCCCTTCGGAGCCGGCGGGGAGCGGGGCGCGGACATCGCCGCGCGCTGGACGGAGTACCTCCTGGACGACCCCAAGGGCGGGGTGCCCGCTCCGGCCGCCATGATCCTGGAGCCGGTCCAGGGGGAGGGCGGCGTGAACCCGGCCCCGGACGGCTGGATGCGCCGGATGCGGGAGATCACCCAGGAGCGTTCCATCGCCCTGATCGCGGACGAGGTGCAGACCGGAGTCGGCAGGACAGGCACCTTCTGGGCGGTCGAGCACAGCGGTATCGTGCCCGACGTGATGGTGCTCTCGAAAGCCATCGGCGGCTCACTGCCCCTGGCGGTGATCGTCTACCGCTCCGAGCTCGACCTCTGGCAGCCGGGCGCCCACGCCGGCACCTTCCGGGGCAACCAACTCGCCATGGCGGCCGGCGCCGCGACCCTCGCGTACGTCCGGGAGAACCGGCTCGCCGAACGCGCCGGCACACTCGGCGCGCGCATGCTCGCCCGGCTCCAGGCGCTCGGCGCGGACCATCCGAGCATCGGCGACGTCCGTGGCCGCGGCCTGATGATCGGCATCGAACTCGTCGACCCCGAGGCGGAGCCGCTCACCGTCACCGCCGAGAGCGGCTCCGCCCCGCCGCCCGATCCGGCCCTCGCCGCGGCGGTGCAGCAGGAGTGTCTGCGCCGCGGCCTCATCGTCGAACTCGGCGGACGCCACAGCGCCGTGGTCCGCCTGCTCCCTCCCCTCACTCTCACCGACGAACAGGCGACCGCGGTCGTGGACCGCCTCGCCGACGCGCTGAGAGCGGCCGAGCGCTCTCCGTACCGCCGGGCCGCTGCCGGGCCGACCCGCTGATCCCGGACCCCTCACAAGGAAGACCGCCGTGAACCCCACCCCTGCGCCCGAGGCCGACGGCCCCCTCACCAGCCAGCAGCGAGGCCATGACCTCCCGGAGGGCCCCCTCGCCGTGGAGTCGACGACCGTGCCGCGCCAGAAGGCCGGTCCGCACGGCCTCCCGCGTGCCGGGTCGGACCCCCTGACAGGCACTGTCCCGTCGGACCGTCCCGGCGACACGGTGCGGGACCCGCTGGACCACCCGGACCCGCTCCGGGCCGCGGACTCGTCCGGTACGGAGAATCTGCTGCGCTGCTGGACCAGGGAGAACGACCTCCCCCGCCCCCGGGGAAACACCCTGCGCGTTCCGCTCCCCGCGAGCGGCACCGCCCTGCTCGTCCCGGTCGCCCACTGGTCCGCGACGGGCTGGCACCGCTTCGGGACGCCGTCCCTGGAGAACGCGCCCGAGAACGCCCCGGGCGTCGACGCCGTCACCGTGGCGGCGCTGCTCAGCCGGGAGAGCGAGCGGAACGCCGGAGTCGACCTGGTGGCCAGGGTGGCCGACTCCGTACGGCACACAGCGGCCTTCATCGCCGACCGGCGCCGCACACCCACCGCGCCGCCCGAGGCCGATCTCTTCCTCACCGCCGAGCAGTCCCTCGTGCTCGGCCACCCCCTGCACCCCACGCCCAAGAGCCGCGAAGGCCTCTCCGAGTCGGAGACGCTGCTCTACTCACCCGAGCTGCGTGGCTCCTTCCCGCTCCACTGGATGGCCGTGGACCGTTCCGTGCTGGCCACGGAATCGGCGTGGACGAAGGCCGGCCGGCCGGTCTCCGCGGAGGCACTCCTCGCACCGCACGCCGAAGGGCTGGACCTCCCCGAAGGAACCACGGCCCTCCCGCTCCACCCCTGGCAGGCCGCGGAGGTCCTGCGCCGCCCCGAGGTCGTCGCCCTGTGCGAGAAGGGCCTTCTGCACGACCTCGGTCCGTACGGCGAACGCTGGCACCCCACCTCGTCCGTCCGCACCGTCCACCGCCCGGGCTCCGACCTCATGCTGAAGCTGTCCCTGGGCGTACGCATCACCAACTCCCGCCGGGAGAACCTCCGTAAGGAGCTCCACCGCGGAACCGAGGTGCACCGGCTGCTGCGCACCGGCCTCGCCGACCGCTGGCAGGAGGCGCACCCGGGCTTCGACATCGTCCGGGACCCGGCCTGGCTCGCCGTCGACCAACCGGACGGCAGCCCCGTCCCCGGCCTCGACGTGATGCTCCGCCACAATCCCTTCGGCCCCGCCGACGACGCGGTGTGCATCGCCGGACTCACCGCCCCCCGGCCGTGGCCCGGCCGTCCCGGCACGCACTCGCGGCTCGCCGACACGGTCTTCTCGCTGGCCGCGCGAACGGGCAGGACGACCGGGGCGGTGTGCGCCGAGTGGTTCCTGCGCTATCTCGACCGCGTCGTCCTCCCCGTCCTCTGGCTCGACGCCAATGCGGGCGTCGCCCTGGAGGCCCACCAGCAGAACACGCTCGTACTCCTCGACCCGGACGGCTGGCCCGTCGGCGGCAGGTACCGCGACAACCAGGGCTACTACTTCCGGGAGTCCCACCGGGCCGCACTCGAGCGCCGGCTCCCGGGCATCGGTGCCGTCAGCGACACCTTCGTCTCCGACGCCGTCACGGACGAGCGGCTCGCCTACTACCTCGGCATCAACAACGTGTTCGGACTGATCGGTGCCTTCGGCGCCCAGCGGCTCGCCGACGAACAGCTGCTTCTCGCCGCGTTCCGCCGCTTCCTCGAAGGCAACGTCGCGCTGGGTTCCTCCCTGCCCGCCTACCTTCTGGAGACCGGTCAGCTCCGTTGCAAGGCCAACCTGCTGACGCGGATGCACGGCCTCGACGAGCTCGTCGGCCCGGTCGACACCCAGTCCGTGTACGTCACCATCGCCAATCCGCTCACCGGCGACAAGGCATGACGGTCTGAACCAGCGAGAGGAGAGCGTCACGGTGCATCAAGCCGATGCCCACACCGGGACCGGTGCCGTCCCGCCCGACGGCACCGGCACCGAGGACACCCTGGAGCTACGGCTCACCGAGGAGCTCCTCGCCCTGCTCGGTGACGGGTCGGCGGCCGCCGCGAGCGCCGACGCCTCCGCTCTCGTGGGAGACCCCGGCGCGTGGAGTCCGGTCAGGACCCCCGCCGGGGTGTTCCAACTCGTCGCGGTGGAACCCGAACGCGATCTGGCGGTGATCAGCCGCTGGATGAACGATCCGGCGGTCGCCGCCTTCTGGGAGCTCGAGGGGCCGGAGTCGGTCACCGCGGCGCACCTCCGCCGGCAGCTCGAAGGGGACGGCCGCAGCGTCCCCTGCCTCGGCGTCCTCGCCGGTACCCCCATGAGCTACTGGGAGATCTACCGCGCGGATCTGGACCCGCTCGCCCGCCACTACCCGGCCCGGCCCCACGACATGGGGATCCACCTCCTCATCGGCGGCGTGGGCAACCGGGGACGGGGCATCGGCACCGTGCTGCTCAGGGCCGTCGCCGATCTCGTGATCGACAACCGTCCGCTCTGCGGGCGTGTCGTCGCGGAGCCGGATCTGCGCAACACCCCGTCCGTGTCCGCCTTCCTGAGCGCCGGCTTCCGCTTCTGCGCGGAAGTGGACCTTCCAGACAAGCGCGCCGCCCTGATGGTCCGTGACCGAGCCCACCGTGACCGCCTGTGAACGACTCACCGCACCGCACAGCCTGCTCGAACCCCATCGGTCCCACCCGGAGGAGTCCCCGTGCCGACATATCCTGCGAGCCATCATCCGGCGAAGCCCCACACGCCGCTCGACACCCCGGAACTCAACCGGACCGTCTGGGACCGCGCGGCGGCGAGGCTCCTCGCCAAGATGCTCGGTGAGTTCGCCTACGAGGAAGTCATCGAACCCCTGCCCGGGACCGACGCCGGAACCGGGCGGACGGGCGACTACACCCTGACACTCGACGACGGCGCGACCCTGAGATTCCGCGCCCGGCGGGGCGTCTACGGCAGCTGGCGTGTCGACCCGGCGACGATCCGCGAGGCTTCCACCGGGGACACCGGGGACACCGGGGACACCGGGGCCGACGGCACCGACGGCGCACCCTTCCGGGATCCTCTGCGATTCCTCGCCCGGGGACGCCGCCTCCTCGGTCTCGACGGCGCCACGCTCGGCCACCTGATCCGCGAGCTCACCGCCACCCTCACGGCCGACGCCCGCCTCGACCACACGGCGCTCACCGCGGCGCAGCTCGCCGACCTCCCGTACGCCGAGCTCGAAGGCCACCAGACAGGACACCCCTGGCTCGTCGCGAACAAGGGCCGTCTC
Source organism: Streptomyces sp. QL37 (assembly GCF_002941025.1). Taxonomy (NCBI): domain Bacteria; kingdom Bacillati; phylum Actinomycetota; class Actinomycetes; order Kitasatosporales; family Streptomycetaceae; genus Streptomyces; species Streptomyces sp. QL37. The sequence goes on from NZ_PTJS01000001.1 coordinate 6,178,542, forward strand.
GGATTCTCCGCCACCGACGCCGCCCGCTTCACACCGGAAGCCCGGTCCGCGACCGCACTGCCCTGGATCGCCGTCAGCACCCGCATAGCGGGCTACCGGGGAGTGGGCCGGGTCACCGCCCCCGAAGACCTCTACGACCAGGAACTGGACCCGGATGTCCGGGAATCCTTCGCCGCGATCCTGCGTGGACGGGAGCTCGACCCCACGGACTACCTGTTCCTCCCCGTGCATCCATGGCAGTGGGACGAATGGATCGTCCCGCTCTTCGCCCCCGCGATCGCGGACGGCGAGATCGTCCCCCTGCACACCGACGACGACCTCCGGCTGCCGCAGCAGTCCATCCGTACCTTCACCAATGTGGGGCGGCCCGAACGGCACACGGTCAAACTGCCCCTGTCGATCCTCAACACCCTCGTCTGGCGGGGCCTGCCGACCGAACGCACGCTCGCCGCCCCGGCCGTCACGGCATGGGTCCAGGGGCTGTGCGACGGCGATCCGTTCCTCCGGGACACCTGCCGCGTCATCCTGCTCGGCGAGGTCGCCTCGGTGGCCGTCGAGCACCCGCTCTACGACCACCTCCCCGAGTCCCCGTACCAGTTCAAGGAGATCCTCGGTGCGATCTGGCGGGAGCCGCTCCAGCCGCGGCTGGCACCCGGCGAACGCGCCCGTACGCTGGCCTCGCTGCTGCACACGGACCCCGACGGCCGTTCCTTCACCGCCGAGCTCGTCGCCCGTTCGGGACTGGCCCCGGCAGCCTGGCTCGCCCGGCTCTTCGCCGCGCTGCTGCCTCCGCTGCTGCACTTCCTGTACCGCTACGGCACGGTCTTCTCCCCGCACGGAGAGAACGCCATCGTCGTCTTCGACGAGCACGACGTACCCGTGCGGCTGGCGATCAAGGACTTCGTCGACGACGTGAACGTCAGCGCCCGGCCGCTGCCCGAGCACGACGCGATGCCGGCGCCCGTCCGGGACATCCTGCTGACGGAGGACCCCTCCTTCCTCACCCAGTTCATCCACTCCGGGCTCTTCGTGGGTGTCTTCCGCTATCTGTCGCCCCTGTGCGAGGAGCAACTGGACGTACCGGAGGGTGAATTCTGGTCACTCGTCCGTGCCGAGATCCTGAGGCACCATGCCCGGTTCCCCGACCTCAAGGAGCGGTTCGAGATCTTCGACATGCTGACGCCGACGATCGAGCGCCTGTGCCTCAACCGCAACCGTCTGCATCTGGACGGCTACCGCGACCGCCCGCAGCGCCCGCACGCCGCCGTTCACGGTTCCGTCCCCAACCCGCTCCACCCCTCCGCGTGAGTCCGGGACCGATCGATGGTGTCAGTGGGGCGCCGTAGGGTGGACGCGCTATGACGAAGCCATCTCTCCCCGAGCTCCTCCATGCCGCCGTCACCGCCGTCGGCGGTACGGAGCGCCCCGGCCAGGTCTCCATGGCCGAGGCCGTCGCCGAGGCTGTGGACGACAACGCCCATCTGCTCGTCCAGGCCGGTACCGGCACGGGCAAGTCCCTCGGCTACCTGGTCCCGGCGCTGGCCCACGGCGAGCGGGTCGTGGTGGCCACGGCCACCCTGGCCCTCCAGCGTCAGCTGGTGGAGCGGGACCTTCCGCGTACGGTCGACGCGCTGCACCCGCTGCTGCGCCGTCGGCCGCAGTTCGCGATGCTCAAGGGCAGGTCGAACTACCTCTGTCTGCACCGGCTCCACGAAGGAGCTCCGCAGGACGAGGAGGAAGGGCTCTTCGACCAGTTCGAAGCGGCGGCGCCGTCGAGCAAGCTGGGCCAGGACCTGCTGCGGCTGCGGGACTGGTCGGACGAGACGGAGACCGGCGACCGGGACGACCTGACGCCGGGTGTCTCGGACCGTGCCTGGTCCCAGATCTCCGTCTCCTCGCGCGAGTGCCTCGGCGCCACCAAGTGCGCCTACGGCGCGGAGTGCTTCGCGGAGGCGGCCCGGGAGAGGGCCAAGCTCGCCGATGTCGTCGTCACGAACCACGCCCTGCTCGCGATCGACGCGATCGAAGGCGCCCCGGTGCTTCCCAAGCACGAGGTGCTCATCGTCGACGAGGCCCATGAGCTGGTCTCCCGGGTCACCGGGGTCGCCACCGGCGAGCTCACCCCCGGCCAGGTGAACAGGGCGGTGCGACGTGCGGCCAAGCTGGTCAACGAGAAGGCGGCCGACGCCCTGCTGACCGCGTCCGAGGGCTTCGAGCGGGTCATGGAGCTGGCGCTCCCGGGACGCCTCGAAGAGGTACCCGAAGACCTCGGCTACGCACTGATGGCCCTGCGTGACGCCGCGCGCACGGTGATCTCCGCCCTCGGGGGGACCCGCGACAAGAACGTCCAGGACGAGGACGCGGTGCGCAAGCAGGCGATGGCGTCCGTCGAGTCGATCCACAGTGTCGCGGAGCGCATCACCCAGGGCTCGGAGTACGACGTCGTCTGGTACGAGCGCCACGACCGCTTCGGGGCGTCGGTCCGGGTCGCACCGCTGTCCGTGTCCGGGCTGCTGCGCGAGAAGCTGTTCGCCGACCGCTCGGTGGTGCTGACCTCGGCCACGCTCAAGCTCGGCGGCGATTTCAACGGGGTGGGGGCCTCGCTCGGTCTCGCGCCCGAGGGCACGGCGGGCGACGACATCCCGCAGTGGAAGGGACTCGACGTCGGCTCGCCCTTCGACTACCCGAAGCAGGGCATTCTGTACGTCGCCCGGCACCTGGCCACGCCAGGCCGGGAAGGTTCCCGCACCGACATGCTCGACGAGCTCGCGGAGCTGGTGGAGGCGGCGGGCGGTCGCACCCTGGGCCTGTTCTCGTCCATGCGGGCGGCCCAGGCGGCAGCCGAGGAGCTGCGCGGCAGGCAGGACAAACCGATCCTGCTGCAGGGCGAGGAGACACTCGGAGAGCTGATCAAGAATTTCGCGGCGGACCCCGAGACATGTCTGTTCGGGACGCTGTCCCTCTGGCAGGGCGTCGATGTCCCCGGTCCGAACTGCCAGCTCGTGATCATGGACCGGATTCCGTTCCCCCGGCCGGACGATCCGCTGATGAGCGCCCGGCAGAAGGCGGTCGAGGACGCGGGCGGCAACGGGTTCATGGCGGTGGCGGCGACACATGCGGCTCTGCTGATGGCACAGGGCGCGGGCCGGCTCGTCCGGGCCATGGGCGACAAGGGCGTGGTCGCGGTACTCGACCCCCGGCTGGCCAACGCCCGGTACGGGAGCTATCTCCGCGCCTCGCTGCCCGACTTCTGGTACACCACGGACCGCAACCAGGCGCGGCGCTCGCTCGCGGCCATCGATGCGGCGGCCAAGACCGCTCAGTGAGCACTGCGGGCGCACCAGGGCCCCGGGATCGGCGCAGGGATCCCGGGGCCCAGTCCGAACCGGCGGAGCTCACACCCGCCGCAGCACCGCCACGACCTTGCCCAGGATCGTCGCCTCGTCGCCGGGGATCGGCTGGTAGGCGGAGTTGTGCGGGAGCAGCCACACATGGCCGTCCTCGCGCTTGAACCGCTTCACCGTGGCCTCGCCGTCCAGCATGGCTGCCACGATGTCGCCGTTCTCCGCGACCGGCTGGCGCCGGACCGTGACCCAGTCCCCGTCCATGATCGCCGCCTCGATCATCGAGTCACCGACGACCTTCAGCACGAAGAGCTCGCCGTCACCGACGAGCTGGCGGGGGAGCGGGAAGACGTCCTCGACGGACTCCTCGGCGAGGATCGGCCCGCCGGCGGCGATCCGGCCGACCAGCGGCACGTACGAGGCCGCGGGCTTCCCGGTGGTGTCGGTCGGCTGGGTGCTGGGCTGGTCCGAGCCCCGGACCTCGTAGGCGCGCGGCCGGTGGGGGTCGCGGCGCAGGAAGCCCTTGCGCTCCAGAGCCATCAGCTGATGGGCGACGGACGAGGTGCTCGACAGCCCCACCGCCTGGCCGATCTCGCGCATCGACGGGGGATAGCCCCTTCGCTGCACGGAATCCCGGATCACCTCGATCACGCGCCGCTGCCGGTCCGTGAGCCCGGAGCTGTCCGCCCGGATTCCAGGAGGTCGGCCGGGCAAAGAGCGTGCGGGGCGCGTGGGCTCCGGCCCCTCCGCGTTCATGACTGAGTCATTCATGGCATGCACCGGCTCAAGTCGGCTCTGGGAGCGGTGGTCCTGGGCAGTGATGGTGGCACTGTCTGCGGTGGTGGTCACGTCGGCCCCTCTCGAATGGTCTCCCTAGTTAGGCAACGGTAGTAGCTTTCGAAAGGTTGCGCCAAACACACGTTCGAGTGAAAAACAAATAAAGGGCTGTCGCGCGCTTGCCGAGAGGTGTATGAGCTGAAGGCGGTGGACCGGAATCGAGCGCGGTTCCCGGGGCCCACGCTAGCGTTCCGCCGGTCCGATCCCGTGCGCGGGGGTGGGTCCCCGGTGTGCCGTGGCGAGCCCTTCGGGGCGCCGTGCCGGGCCGCCCGCGGGGCCGCCCCCGGGGCTCGGCCGTGTGTGCGTTTCCCGTACCCTCGTGCCGGGCCGTAGGCTGCCACCCGACCCCCGGGGAAGCGCGACACGCGCGGGGGTGGAGGTGGAGCGAAACCCTAGATGTAGTGGTTGCCTTGCTGTCGCCGCCCATAAGTAGTGGTCCCCGGTCCGTCGGGGTCGAGTTCATCGCCTATGCTGGTGACCGTCCTCAGGGGCCCCGAACAGGGCACGGAGGGCTATCCAGTCGTGCTGTGAGGGAGGGTTCGGAGACATGCACTGCCCCTTCTGCAGGCACCCCGACAGTCGGGTCGTGGACAGTCGCACGACGGACGACGGGACGTCGATCCGACGGCGCCGTCAGTGCCCCGACTGCTCCCGTCGCTTCACGACGGTGGAGACCTGCTCGCTGATGGTGGTCAAGCGCAGCGGCGTGACCGAGCCCTTCAGCCGCACCAAGGTCATCTCGGGGGTTCGCAAGGCCTGCCAGGGCCGGCCCGTCACCGAGGACGCACTGGCGAAGCTCGGCCAACGGGTCGAGGAAGCCGTGCGGGCCACCGGGAGCGCCGAGCTGACGACGCACGACGTGGGTCTGGCCATACTCGGACCCTTGCAGGAGCTCGACCTCGTCGCGTACCTGCGTTTCGCATCGGTGTACCGGGCGTTCAACTCCCTCGAAGACTTCGAGGCCGCGATCGCGGAGCTCCGTGAGGAGCGGCCCCGCGCAGAGCAATGCGGGAGCGGCGAGACCCCCGAGGTCCCCGCGCCCGCCGCAGTCGCCGCTGATTGATCACCGAGCCGGCCGCCAGGGGCGGCCAGGCAGGCGGCAGGCGGCACCAGACCTGTTCCGAGACGCCCTGCGTGGCGTCCGGAGCATCAGACACACACTGTGCCCTGGGAAGAACTGGGCACTTCAGGGCGTTTTTGCCCACATATGGGAGGCGGCATGACAGAGACGGCGAGCGGCCCGGCACGAGGTTCCCGCACCAAGGGAGCCAAGTCGACTGCGACCAAGCAGGGCCTGCGCATCGAGCGCATCCACACGACTCCCGGCGTGCATCCGTACGACGAGGTCGCGTGGGAGCGCCGTGACGTCGTCATGACCAACTGGCGCGACGGCTCGATCAACTTCGAGCAGCGTGGCGTCGAGTTCCCCGACTTCTGGTCGGTGAACGCGGTCAACATCGTCACCAGCAAGTACTTCCGGGGTGCCGTCGGCACGCCGCAGCGGGAGACCGGTCTGCGGCAGCTGATCGACCGGATCGTGAAGACCTACCGGAAGGCCGGCGAGGACTACAACTACTTCGCTTCCCCCGCCGACGCCGAGATCTTCGAGCACGAGCTGGCCTACGCCCTCCTGCACCAGATCTTCAGCTTCAACTCGCCGGTCTGGTTCAACGTCGGGACGCCCCAGCCGCAGCAGGTCTCGGCCTGCTTCATCCTGGCCGTCGACGACTCCATGGAGTCGATCCTCGACTGGTACAAGGAAGAGGGCATGATCTTCAAGGGCGGCTCCGGCGCCGGCCTGAACCTGTCCCGCATCCGCTCCTCCAAGGAGCTGCTCTCCTCCGGCGGCAACGCCTCCGGCCCGGTCTCCTTCATGCGCGGCGCCGACGCCTCCGCAGGAACGATCAAGTCGGGCGGCGCGACCCGTCGCGCGGCCAAGATGGTCATCCTCGACGTCGACCACCCCGACATCGAGAACTTCATCGAGACCAAGGTGAAGGAGGAGGAGAAGATCCGCGCCCTGCGCGACGCGGGCTTCGACATGGACCTGGGCGGCGACGACATCACGTCCGTCCAGTACCAGAACGCCAACAACTCGGTCCGTGTGAACGACGAGTTCATGAAGGCCGTCGAGACCGGCGGGAAGTTCGGTCTGCGCGCCCGCATGACCGGTGACGTCATCGAAGAGGTCGAGGCCAAGTCCCTCTTCCGCAAGATGGCGGAGGCCGCCTGGGCCTGTGCCGACCCCGGCATCCAGTACGACGACACCATCAACAAGTGGCACACCTGCCCGGAGTCCGGCCGCATCAACGGCTCGAACCCCTGCAGCGAGTACATGCACCTGGACAACACCTCGTGCAACCTGGCCTCGCTGAACCTGATGAAGTTCCTCAAGGACGACGGCGAGGGCCACCAGTCCTTCCAGGCCGAGCGTTTCGCCAAGGTCGTCGAGCTGGTCATCACCGCGATGGACATCTCGATCTGCTTCGCTGACTTCCCGACCCAGAAGATCGGCGAGAACACCCGCGCCTACCGTCAGCTGGGCATCGGCTACGCCAACCTGGGCGCCCTGCTGATGGCCACCGGCCACGCGTACGACAGCGACGGCGGCCGTGCGCTCGCCGGCGCGATCACCTCGCTGATGACCGGCACGTCCTACCGGCGCTCCGCCGAGCTCGCCGCGGTCGTCGGCCCGTACGACGGCTACGCCCGCAACGCCGAGCCGCACCAGCGCGTCATGAAGCAGCACTCGGACGCCAACGCCGTGGCCGTCCACGTCGACGACCTGGACTCTCCGATCTGGGCCGCCGCCACGGAGGCCTGGCAGGACGTGATCCGCCTCGGCGCGAAGAACGGCTTCCGCAACGCCCAGGCGTCGGTCATCGCCCCGACCGGCACCATCGGTCTCGCGATGTCCTGCGACACCACCGGCCTCGAGCCCGACCTCGCCCTGGTCAAGTTCAAGAAGCTCGTCGGCGGCGGCTCGATGCAGATCGTCAACGGCACGGTCCCGCAGGCCCTGCGCCGTCTCGGCTACCAGCCGGAGCAGATCGAGGCGATCGTCGCCCACATCGCCGACAACGGCAACGTGATCGACGCCCCCGGTCTCAAGACCGAGCACTACGAGGTCTTCGACTGCGCCATGGGCGAGCGCTCCATCTCGGCCATGGGTCACGTCCGGATGATGGCGGCCATCCAGCCGTGGATCTCCGGCGCGCTGTCCAAGACGGTGAACCTGCCGGAGACGGCCACCGTCGAGGACGTCGAGGAGGTCTACTTCGAGGCGTGGAAGATGGGCGTCAAGGCGCTCGCGATCTACCGCGACAACTGCAAGGTCGGACAGCCCCTCTCCACCAAGAAGTGGGAGGAGAAGAAGGACGAGGTGACCGCGAAGACCGAGGACACCATCCGTGCCGCGGTCGAGAAGGTCGTCGAGTACCGTCCGGTCCGCAAGCGTCTGCCCAAGGGCCGTCCCGGCATCACCACCTCCTTCACGGTGGGCGGCGCCGAGGGCTACATGACCGCCAACTCCTACCCGGACGACGGTCTCGGTGAGGTCTTCCTGAAGATGTCCAAGCAGGGTTCCACCCTCGCGGGCATGATGGACGCCTTCTCGATCGCCGTCTCGGTCGGTCTGCAGTACGGCGTGCCGCTGGAGACCTACGTCTCCAAGTTCACCAACATGCGCTTCGAGCCGGCCGGCATGACGGACGACCCGGATGTGCGGATGGCGCAGTCGATCGTCGACTACATCTTCCGCCGCCTGGCGCTCGACTTCCTGCCGTTCGAGACGCGCTCCGCGCTCGGCATCCACTCGGCCGAGGAGCGTCAGCGTCACCTCGACACCGGTTCGTACGAGCCGGCCTTCGGGGACGACGAACTCGACGCGGAGAGCCTGGCCCAGTCCGCTCCTGTGCACGTGGAGCCGCTGAAGGCCGTCGCCGCGCCGGAGGAGAGCGCCGCGGAGAAGCCGGCCCCGAAGGCCGCGCACACCTCGGCCGAACTCGTCGAGATGCAGCTCGGCATCAGCGCCGACGCGCCGCTGTGCTTCTCGTGCGGTACGAAGATGCAGCGCGCGGGGTCCTGCTACATCTGCGAGGGCTGCGGCTCGACCAGCGGCTGCAGCTGAGAATGAGCGGAGCCGTACCGGACGAGACGTCCGGTACGGCTCCGCCCGCGCGGCTGACCAGCAGCTCACGAAGGGGACCGGCCGGTGGCCGGTCCCCTTCGGCCTGTCTGTTCGCCGGACGGTCGGCCGGTGGCGAGCGGAACCCGGTCATGCTCCTGGGCGGTTCCCCATCTCCGAGGCGAACGAACCGGGATCGCCCTCGAACCCGCGGACGGAACCGTGGAAGCCCCAGGCCCCGGAGGTGTCCCGGACGAACTCCGCGACGACCGCGGCGGTGGCTGCCGACACCGCGGAGAAGTCGTCCTCAGCCAGGTTCGTGTAGCCCTCGCGGATCTGTACGGCCGTGTGCTCTATCTGGCCGAAGGTCTTGTGACCGTCGCGCTGCTGGATCGCCACGCCGACCACGACCCTGGCGTACGCGTCCGACAGGCGGTCCAGTTCGAGGGTCATGACCTCGTCGAAGCCAAAACCCTGTCCCGTCCGGCTGTCCCGGTTCAGCGTGATCGTCCCGTCCGGTGACCTGCTGTCGAAGTGCACGAGATAGACGGGACTGCCGTAGGGCGATTCCGTCCCGTACGTGGCCGCGATGATGTCGAGGTCGTTGGCGGGCTCACCGAAGTCGCTGGGGTCCCATTTGACCCTCACCTCGACCTTCTCGATGTCCTTGTTGGGAGTGCTCATCGGACGTGCCTCCTCGCTGCTGGACCGACGGACCGCTTGCCTCCTCAGATCATGTCCGTAACTGTCCGTGGATCCAACCGCGTTGGAAACGGGCGTCGTATTCGGGCCATCGTGTGGCCGGAGTTGTGCGTGGCCGGTGCCGGCGGGACCCCCTGGGCGCCCGGAGCGTGACCCGCGACACGCCGGGCGCCGTACGATGGCCCGGTGCTGGTCAAGTGGATTCGCTGCACCGTGGTGGACCGCCGCGGTTTCGAGCGGGGGCAGCGGAAGTGGGCGGCGCTGCTCGATGAGCCGGGATTCCGGAGTCAGAGTGGCGGGTGGAGCCGGGGACAGCCCGAGGTCGCCCATGTCTTCGCGTTCTGGGAGAACCGGGTCTTCTACGACTCCTTCATGGCCCGCGGGCACGACCGGCTGGCCGCCGCACAGTCCGGTATGTACAAGGACATGCAGGTCAAGCTCTTCGAGTACCGCTTCGACGTGAAGACCGGATTCGTGCCGGACTTCACCGACGCGGATGTGGTCAGGGTTGCCCACAGCCAGGTGCACGAGGACCGTGTCGACCATTTCGCGCTCATGCAGCAGCGGGTGTGGAACCCGGCCATGGCGGGTTCTCCAGGAATGCTGCGCGGAGTCTTCGGAGAGGCCCCGGGGCATGAGTTCCTGGTGCTGTCGATGTGGCAGTCGAGCGCCGAGCGCGGCAAGTACCGGCCGGAGAGCGTGGCCCGGCTCTCGGCGAGGGCGGAGACCGAGCGCGATGTCGAGGCGCTGACGGGTGACGTGGTGCAGCTCGAACCGTCGTGGACGGTCTGACCCGGCCCCTTACCGGCCGTTCCCTTGGTCACATACGCCCGATGGAGCCCGCACAATTGCTCGATCGGGCCGGACGGCATCTAGGGTCGGTACATGGCACGACCGCAACGCATCGTTCTCGTCCGGCACGGTGAGTCCGAGGGCAATGCCGACGACACGGTCTACGAACGTGAGCCCGACCATGCGCTCAGGCTCACGGCGAAGGGGCTGCGTCAGGCAGAGGCGGCGGGCTCCCGGCTGCGTGACACGTTCGGCGACGAACGTGTCAGCGTCTACATCTCGCCCTACCGTCGCACCCACGAGACGTTCCGGGCCTTCGGCCTCGATCTGGAGCACGTGCGTGTCAGGGAGGAGCCCCGGCTGCGCGAGCAGGACTGGGGCAACTGGCAGGACCGTGACGACGTCAGGCTGCAGAAGGCCTACCGGGACGCGTACGGGCACTTCTTCTACCGCTTCGCGCAGGGCGAGTCCGGGGCCGACGTGTACGACAGGGTCGACGCGTTCCTGGAGAGCCTCCACCGCAGCTTCGAGGACCCCGGCCATCCGCCGAACGTCCTGCTGGTCACCCATGGGCTGACCATGAGGCTCTTCTGCATGCGCTGGTTCCACTGGTCGGTGGCGGAATTCGAGTCGCTGTCCAACCCCGGGAACGGCGAGTCGCGGACGCTGCTGCTGGGCGAGGACGGCCGCTATACGCTCGACCGGCCCTTTCAGCGGTGGCGCACCCCTGAGCCGTACGGCATCACCGGATAGAGTGGCAGTGCGATGACCGCTGACTCCGCTTCCGACCGTTTCGAACGCGCTCTGGCCAGCCTGCGTGGACTGTCCGTGGGAGACGCCCTCGGCTCCCAGTTCTTCGTCCCGGCCAACTACCCCCTGCTCAAGAGCCGCGACCTGCCGCCCGGCGACTGGCAGTGGACCGACGACACCGAGATGGCCTGCTCCGTGCTCGCCGTGCTGGCCGCGCACGAGCGCGTCGACCAGGACGCGCTCGCCCACTCCTTCGCCCGGCATCACGACTTCGACCGGGGCTACGGGCCCGCGGTGAACCGGCTGCTCAGGCTGGTGCGGGAGGGCGGCGACTGGAGGGAGCTGGCCTCGGCGCTCTTCCAGGGCCAGGGCTCCTGGGGGAACGGTTCGGCGATGCGCATCGCACCGCTGGGTGCCTGGTACGCGGACGATCCGGAGCAGGCCACCCACCAGGCCGAGATCTCCTCGTACACCACCCATCAGCACCGTGAGGCCGTCGTGGGATCGATGGCCGTCGCGGCGGCGGCCGCCCTCGTGGCCGCGCCGGGAGGGCCCCCGACGCCGGAGGACCTGATCGACGGCGTCGTCGCCCTCGTTCCGCGCAGCGCTGTCGGCGCCGGGCTGCGCAGGGCGCGCGACATGCTCGACTACAGGGACGCCGGGACGGTCGCGGCGGTGCTCGGCAACGGCCGCCGTACGAGTGCGCACGACACCGTGCCCTTTGCCCTCTGGTCGGCGGCGCGCAGCCTCGGTGACTTCGAGCGGGCTTTCTGGGTGACGGCACAGGCCGGCGGCGACGTGGACACCACCTGCGCCATCGTCGGCGGGATCGTCGCCGCGGAGCCGGGCGGCGCCCCTCCGGCCGGCTGGCTGGCCCGGACGGAAGAGCTGCCCGACTGGATGCCCCTCGCTCCGGCGCGCCGCTGACCGTACGCGGGGTGCGTGCGAGGCGGGCAGGGCAACCGTCTTCACGGCCACGGCGTGGCACGTTCACTGTCACGGTCCTGCCACAGCAGCGGCCCCGATCGGCCGAACGGTCCGGGCGGGACTTACTCTTTCGGCCACGCCGCCCTCATCGATCTTGGAGGGCGTGCGCCTAGAGTCGCCGGGGCCGGCGCGCCGCGATGTGGCCGCGCGGGTGGACCCCGGTGGGGGGAGGGGTCCCATGTCCGATCAGTCGTCCGATGCGTCCAGCCGGCCCGAGGCGCCGCCGGAGCCCGGCGGCGCGGTGGATTCCGCTGCGGACGCCGGGTCCGGAGCGGGGAGTGAGGCGCCCCGCCCAGAGCCCGGGAGTCCCGGCCGGGCGAAGGCGGCGGGAAAGCCGACGAGGGCTTCCACCCAGGTGCCGCCGCAGCAGTCGGGCCCCGATGTGCCGAAGGTGCCCTCGTATCTCCAGCCACCGCCCCCGGCGGACGTCTGGCGGCGCCCTGGACGGCATCAGCCGATCGGCGTGCTGTCACGGCTGAGGTCCCCGTCTCCGCCCGCGATCGGGCCCGCCACACTCTGGGCGGTCCTTGCGACGGCCCTGCTCAGCGCCCTGCTGCTCGGTGACGGCCTCGGGGTCAATCTGCTGATCGTGGCCGTGGCCGCCGCCGTGGGGGCGTTCTTCGCCGCACGCTCGGCGGGGCGCAGGCTGCGTCCCTGGACCGCGGTGTGGGCGGTGGGCGGCCTGGCGCTCCTGTTGATTCCGGCGCTCCGGGAAGCGGGGTGGCCGGTCTTCCTCGCCGTGGTGTCGGCCCTCGCCCTCGGCTCGCTCGCCCTGCACGGAAGCCGCAGCTGGCCAGGCGTGCTGCTCGGTTCTCTGGGGCTGTTCCCCTCGGTCGCCGCCGGTGTGCGCTGGGGGTGGCGCGGGGTACGTGACCGTGCGGACGACACCCGGGGGCGGGTGCGCACCGTGGTGCGCAGCACGGCGGTGGCGGTGGTCCTGCTCGTCGTGTTCGGCACGCTCTTCGCCTCCGCGGACGCCGCCTTCGCCGACCTCCTGGGCAGCCTCACTCCCGACGTGTCCGTCGGAGACAGCCCCTGGCGCGTCTTCCTCTTCGCGCTCGGTCTCGTCGGAGCACTCGCGGCCGCGTACAGCGCTGCGGCGCCGGTGCGCTGGGACGGGATCACCGTACGGCCGGGCAAGGCCAGGAACAGGGCGGAGTGGGCCCTTCCGCTGATCGTGCTCAACCTGCTCTTCGCCGCGTTCATCACGCTCCAGCTCGTCGTCCTGCTGGGTGGGTACGACAAGGTGCTCGACGAGACCGGTCTGCTGCCCGCCGAGTACGCCCGACAGGGCTTCTGGCAGCTCCTCTGGGCCACCCTGCTGACCCTGCTCGTCATCGCCCTCGCCCTGCGCTGGGCCCCACGGGGCGGGCCGCGCGACCGGGTCCTGGTCCGAAGCGTCCTCGGTGCGCTGTGCGTACTGACGCTCGTCGTCGTGGCCTCGGCCCTGCGCCGTATGGATCTCTACGTGGACGCCTTCGGGCTGACCCGGCTGCGGATCTCCGTGGCCGCTGTGGAGCTCTGGCTCGGAGTGGTGCTGATCCTCATCCTCGCGGCCGGAGTCTTCGGAGCCAGGCTGCTGCCGCGCGCGATCGCGGTGAGTGCGGCCGTCGGCGTGCTCGCCTTCGGGTTGATCTCGCCCGACGGACTGATCGCCGAGCAGAACGTCGAGCGGTACAGCAGCGACAGGACGATCGACCTCGAGTACCTCAAGGAGCTCTCCGCGGACGCCGTACCGGCCCTGGACAGGCTGCCGGAACCCCTGAGGTCCTGCGTGCTGGAGAAGTTCCGGAGCGACCTCGCCCTCATGGACACTCCGTGGTACTCCTCCAGCTGGGGAGAGGTCAGGGCCCGGGACATCCTGGAGGAGCACCCCGTACAGGACCGGGGGACCGACTGCCGCGGCCTCGGAACGGAGACCGACGAGCGGGACGGATACGAGGAGGAGGACTCCTACGACCCGTACTGAGCGGACCGCCCCCCGAACGCCTGGTTGCGGCAGGGGTGTTCGGGGAAAGCGCCGATGCCCGCGGGATGGGTGACGCGGGTGGGTGACGGTCGAAGCCCGATCCGCAGCGTCGCGCGGCATGCCCACGCTGGCGGGGCCCGGGGCTGTTTCGTTCCGGGCGGTACGGTCAGGTGTTCCCGTTTGCGATGTAGTGAGGGGAGTCGCCGCGAGGTGACTTTGCCCGCGGTGGGGTTCAGTGGGCTCTAGACCTGCTCAGATGCTGAGGATGCCTGAAGGGCGAGGCGTCTCACAGTGATGTGTGCAGAAGCGAAGCTGGCTGTGGATGTACCGCCCTGGTGACCAGCCGGGGCGTACGGCCGCCCCTCCGCTTCCGACGTCGTCGCCGGCCCTCGGCGCGCATCACCCGGGGTGTTCCGGACATGGCCGGACACATGCCGAACCCCCGCACGGTGCCCCGGGGTGTTCTTGCCGTGCCCATCGGCGTAACCTGGCAGGCGCCATGCCGTACGAACCACCCACGCACACCGTCGAGCGCTCACTGCGCGCTACGTCCGGTGCCAGGACCGTCGCCGGTGTCGACGAGGTCGGACGCGGAGCGTGGGCCGGCCCCGTCACCGTGTGCGCGGCCGTCACCGGTCTCCGTAGAGCCCCTGAGGGACTCACCGACTCCAAGCTGATCAGCCCCAAGCGCCGGGCGGAACTCGCCCCGTTGCTCGAGAAGTGGGTCACGGCCTACGGGCTGGGGCATGCGTCACCACTGGAGATCGACGACCTCGGCATGACCGCGGCGCTCCGCCTCGCGGCAGTCAGGGCGCTCGACGCCCTGCCCGTGCGGCCGGACGCCGTGATCCTCGACGGCAAGCACGACTACCTCGGAACGCCCTGGAACGTCCGTACCGTGATCAAGGGCGACCAGTCCTGCATCGCCGTGGCCGCGGCCTCGGTGATCGCCAAGGTCCACCGGGACACGATGATGGCCGAACTGGGCGCGGACACGGGGGAGTACGCAGACTTCGCCTTCGGTGCGAACGCCGGTTATCCGTCACCGGTACACCGGGCCGCGCTGGAGGAGCGGGGGCCTACGCCTCACCATCGCCTCAGCTGGGCCTACCTCGACGCGCTGCCCAGGTGGCAGCACCTGAAGAAGGTCCGATTCTCCGCCGAGGCGGCGGCACTGGAAAGCGGGGGCCAGCTCGGCTTCGACTTCTGATCGCACAGGCGCACCCCACCGCCGACGTGTTCGCGTCGGCTGCGAAAGACAACCATTCATGCCTCTCATCCCCGAGGAGCCTCAGATTCCCGAGAGCGCCCAGGGTCCCCGCGTCACTCCGGCCGCCGGCCGCACCGCGCCGACCCCCCGTCCCGTACCCGGCCCGCGTTCCGCGGCCACACCGCGTCCCGGAAGCCCGGGCCGCGGCCCCGCGAGGCCCGCGCCCCCGGCGCAGCGCCCGCACCCCACATCCGCCTCTCCCGCTGCTCCGGCTCCTGCCGCGCAGAAGCTGTCCGACGAACGTCCGGCAGCACAGTTCCAGCTGATTCCGGCCCCGGCCGACGGCGCGATCGACGCCGCGGACGAGGCCGTCGACCTGCTGCTCGACTCCGGGCGGGCACCTGGCGACATCCTGGTGCTCACCACCGGCGACCGGCACCCCTGGGCCGCTCACGAACTCTCCTTCGGAGAGGCCGCGTACTGGGCCCAGCACGACGCGGGTGACGACGTCTTCTTCGCCCGCACGGCCGACGCCGGCCGGTACACCGCCCGTTCCGTCGTCGTCGTCGCGGTCAACAGTGACCTCGACGACGCGGCCGCCCGGGCGCTGTCCGGCGTGCGGGAGCGCGCCGGCGCGCTGCTGATCGTGTGCGGAGAGCCGAAGCAGATCAACTCGGCACTCGGCGCGGGAGTCTGAGCCGTACGTCCGTGGGTCCCGGCCGTCCGTGAGGACGGCCGGGACCCACGTCCCGTTTCAACGGGCGGCGGTTCGCCGCAGCGCCTCGGCCGCACCGCCCCCGGTGCGGAGCGGGCCGGGCTCATGGTCGGCGGAGGTGTCCGCCAGGGCCGACGGCGTGGACAGCAGTGTCGGCCTGCGGCCGCCCCGGCCCTCGCCGAGGACCTGCCAGCCTCCACGCGTCAGAGTGATGTAGGCCCCGCAACGGAGGCCGTGCAGCGTGCAGGCGTCCCTCAGCCCCCACATCCACGCCCCGTCCTCCTCCGTCCAACGCTCGTCGCCCTCGCGGCAGTAGAGCAGTACGGCGGTACGCACCGGGGTGCGGCGGCGCAGATCGTGCGGGATCACCCGGCGCAGATGAGCCAGCAGGGCGTTGCGGAACTCCCAGCCGTCCGTGGCCACGGTGGACCGCCGGGCGAACGAGGCGCTGGCCGTGAGCCGTTCCTCATGGTCGAGGACGGCGACGACCGCGGTGGCCGGAGTCGGCCGGTGTCGTGCGTGGAGGCCGCTCACGACCTCACGCGGACTGCGCAGCAGAGGTATGCCCGCCGCGGCCCACTCGGCCGGTTCGAGCATCCTGGCGACGTGGTTGACGGAGCCCGCGGACGCCGACAGTGAAGTGGCTGCGGACGGAGCGAATCCGAAGGTCACGGTCCTCCCTTCGCTACGCGCCCACGGTGCGGGCAGGGTCGAGTGAGGGCGCGCCGCGGCACAGCCCTTCCGGGCCCGCGAAGAGACCGTGCGGGGAGCGATTCCAATTCTTCCTGTCGCACCGGCAGGCGGCAACGAGCAATTGGCGCGGCTGACGGGTATCTGACGGAATGACACAGATATCCCTGCCCGTTCGGCGGCGAACGAAGCCGATCCTCAGGCCTGGACTGCGAGGACCAGCGGAAACACTCCCTCCGCTCCCGCGCGCCGGAGCAGCCGCGCCGCGACGGCGAGGGTCCACCCGGTGTCGGAGAGATCGTCCACGAGCAGGACGGGCCCACCCGCGGCCGCGAGCGACTCCGCCAGCGCGGGCTCCACCACGAGGGCCTCGTGCAGTGCCCTCACCCGCTGCGCGCTGTTGGTCTGGGAGATGCGCAGATCCTCGCTGCCCGGAGCGTAGGTGACCGTGCCCAGCAGGGGCATCCGGCCGACCTCGGCGATACGGCTGCCGAGCGAGTGGACCAGCTGGGGCCTGCGGCGTGAGGCCACCGTGACGACTCCGACCGGCCGGGGGGCCGCGTCCGGGACTCCGGAGGCCCAGCCGCCGGGGCCCTTCGCCCAGTCGGTGATCACCGTGACGACCGCGCTCGACACGTCGTCGGGGACCGGGGCGTCCGGTGCCTGCGCCGCGAGCAGCGGACGCAGTCTGTTGCCCCAGCCGATGTCCGAGAGCCTGCCCAGGGCGCGGCCGGGAAGGGCCAGTTCGCCGGCCGGGATACGGCCCTTGAGGTCGATCCCCACCGCGGAGAGCCCCGTGGGCCACATCTTGCGCGGCTCCACCTCCACCCCCGGCCTGCCGAGCTCGCCGCGCGCCCCGTCGAGGGCGGCCGTTGAGACCTTGTCGTCGAACCGTGCGCCCGCGCAGTTGTCACAGCGGCCGCACGGCGTGGCCTCCTCGTCGTCCAGCTGGCGCCGGAGGAACTCCATGCGGCATCCGGTCCCCGACGCGTAGTCGCGCATCGCCTGCTGCTCGGCCGCCCGCTGCCGCGCGACCCACGCATAGCGCTCGGCGTCGTAGACCCAGGGTTCGCCCGTGGAGATCCAGCCGCCCTTCACCCGCTTCACCGCACCGTCGACGTCCAGCACCTTGAGCATCGTCTCGAGCCGGGTGCGCCGCAGGTCGACCAGAGGCTCCATGGCGGGCAGCGACAAGGGCCGGCCGGCCTGGGCCAGGACATCGAGAGTCCGGCGGACCTGCTCCTCAGGAGGGAAGGCGACCGAGGCGAAGTACTGCCAGATGGCCTCGTCCTCCTTGCCCGGGAGCAGCAGGACCTCGGCGTGCTCGACCCCACGCCCCGCGCGCCCGACCTGCTGGTAGTAGGCGATGGGCGAGGACGGCGAACCGACGTGCACGACGAAGCCGAGGTCGGGCTTGTCGAACCCCATGCCGAGCGCGGACGTGGCCACGAGGGCCTTGACCCGGTTGGCCAGGAGATCGTCCTCGGCCTGCTGCCGGTCGGCGTTCTCCGTCCGGCCGGTGTACGACACGACTGTGTGTCCGCACTGGCGGAGGTAGGCCGTGATCTCCTCGGCGGCCGCGACGGTGAGCGTGTAGATGATGCCCGAGCCCGGCAGCTCCCCGAGATGGTCGCCCAGCCAGGCCAGACGGTGCGCGGCGTTGGGCAGTTGGAGCACCCCGAGGCTGAGGCTCTCCCGGTCCAGGGGGCCCCGCAGCACCAGCGCGTCCGTGCCCGCTCCCGTACCGAGCTGCTCCGCGACGTCGGCCGTCACGCGTGCGTTGGCGGTGGCTGTCGTGGCGAGCACGGGGACGCCCGCCGGGAGATCGGCGAGCATGGTCCGCAGCCTTCGGTAATCCGGGCGGAAGTCATGGCCCCAGTCGGAGATGCAGTGCGCCTCGTCGACCACCAGCAGACCTGTGGCTGCGGCGAGGCGCGGCAGCACCTGGTCGCGGAAATCGGGGTTGTTGAGCCGCTCGGGACTGACCAGCAGCACGTCCACCTCGCCTGCCGCCACCTCGGCCTGGACGGTGTCCCACTCCTCCGTGTTGGAGGAGTTGATCGTGCGGGCGCTGATACCCGCCCTGGCCGCCGCCGCGACCTGGTTGCGCATGAGGGCGAGCAGGGGCGAGACGATCACCGTCGGCCCGCTGCCCTGGGCGCGCAGCAGTGATGTCGCCACGAAGTACACCGCGGACTTGCCCCACCCGGTCCGCTGGACGACCAGGGCTCTGCGCCGGTCGGCGACGAGGGCCTCGATGGCCCGCCACTGGTCCTCGCGCAGCCGGGCGGCGCCGGAGGTGTCCCCGACCAGACGGGCGAGTACGGAATCGGCCGAGGCCCTGAGCTCTGCGCGGTCTGCGTTGGTCATGCCCCCATGCAACCCGATGCCTACGACAAACCGCGAACGGTGATCCATGCCTGTGGACAAAGTTATCCACAGGGGTCGCGGAAATCGGCGGCCCGCGGGACGGTCGTGCCATGAACAAGCACGACGAAACCACCGGACCGTCCGAGGCCCAGCAGGTAACCCTGCGAGGTCCCGCCGAACTCGCCGACGCCCTTCCGTACCTGATGGGCTTCCATCCCAACGACAGCGTGGTCATGGTGGCCCTGCACGGTGGCCGGGGCCGTTTCGGCGGCCGCCTCAGGCTGGGCATCCCGCGGGAACCGGGGGAATGGGCGCCGGTCGCCGACCAGCTGGCGCGGAGCCTGATCGCTGGAAGCGAGAGGCGCGAGTCCCGCCCCGACGCGATCGTCGTCTTCCTCTGCCAGGACCCGGCGGAGGGGGAGAGCGCCCCGCAGACCATGGAGCGGCTGAGGCCGCTCGCCCAGCGCCTGCGTACGGCCTGCGGGGAGCTCGACGTTCCCGTCCTCGAAGCGCTCTGCATCTCCGACGGCCGCTACTGGTCCTACTGCTGCCCCGACGACCGCTGCTGTCCGCCGGAGGGCAACCCGCTGGCGCTTCCGGGCACCACGGTGATGGCCGCCGCGGCCGCGTACGCCGGTGTTCAGGTGCGTGGGTCGCTGCGGGACATGGAGGCGCGGCTCGTGCCGTGGGACTCCGCGGCGGCGCAGGAGCAGGAGCGGGCCCTGGACTCGGCGGGCGCCGTCATGGTGTCCCGCATCCTCGACGCCGACGGGCGAGGGGATGTGGCGCGGGAGACCCTCGCGCTCGCGCGGGACCTCATGGAACGGCTGGGGAGCACGCCGCCCTCCGGCCCCGCGTGGACGGACGGCGGTGACGACGCCCTGATCGCACCCGACGAGGCGGCGGCGGTGATCCTGGGCCTCCAGGACCGCGAGACCAGGGACCGGGCCGCCGAGTGGATGGAAGGCCCTGAGGCCGGGACGGCACTGCGACTGTGGCGCGCTCTCGCCCGCCGGTGTGTCGGGCCGTACGTGGAACACGCCGCGGCGCCGCTGACGCTGGCAGGCTGGGTCTCGTGGTCCACCGGCGACGAGGCGGGCGCCAGGGTGGCACTGGGGCTCGCTCTGCGGGCGGACCCCGACTACACCTTCGCTCAGCTGCTGCACCAGGCGTGCAATCAAGGACTGGATCCGGAGACACTGCGCCGCTGCCTCCGCGGGGAACGCACCCTGCGCGAGGGCGGAGGCGCCGGCACCCAGCGGGTACGCGGCGGCGAGCGCCGTCCGGAGCGACGGACCGAGCCCCGGCCCCCGCGCACTCCGGCCACGAGGCGTAAACGGAGGGGCACGGAGCGGCCGGCGCCGGGCGCCGCCTCCGGCCCGGGCGCCGCCCCCGGTCCGCGCTCGGCCGTGAGCCGGGGCCGGGGACGGGACCGTGACACCACTCGGCGGCTGGGCCAACGCGGTGCCAGGAGCCGCGATTGACGGATCAGGCCGGGGCGGACGGAAGACGCCGCCGGGCCCATCGCGCGGGGGACACAACCGGAGCCGATCGCGGAACCGGTGTTGCGAAGGGAGTGTTTATCGTCAGGGAGACGACTATGATTTCCGCATGCCGCCCTACGACCCGTCGACCTTCCCGCCCTTCGCTGTCACCGTCGACCTGGTTGTCCTCACGGTGCGACGCCACGCCCTCTGCGCGTTGGTGGTACGCCGTGGCGAATCGCCGTTCCAGGGACGGTGGGCACTGCCCGGCGGATTCGTGAGGGCCGATGAGGACCTCGGTGCCGCGGCAGCGCGTGAACTCGTCGAGGAGACCGGGCTCTGCGCACACGATCCGGCTGTTCCCGCGGTCGGGAACGGCGCCCATCTCGAACAGCTCGCAACGTACGGCGACCCGGGGCGCGACCCCCGGATGAGGGTCGTCAGCGTCGCGCACCTCGCGCTCGCGCCCGACCTCCCGGCTCCGCGCGCGGGCGGGGACGCGAACAGTGCCCGCTGGGCACCGGTCGAGGACCTGCTCGGGCCCGGGGGCGGCTTCGCCCGAGACGGCGAGCAACACGCGCCGCTGGCCTTCGATCACGCGAGAATCCTCGACGACGGGGTGGAGCGGGCCCGCTCGAAGATCGAATACTCCTCGCTCGCCACGGCCTTCTGCCCGCCGGAGTTCACGGTCGGGGAGCTGCGCAGGGTGTACGAGGCGGTGTGGGGTGTGGTCCTGGACCCCCGGAACTTCCACCGCAAGGTCACGGGCACGCCCGGCTTCCTGGTGCCGTCCGGCGGGACGACCACGCGGCAGGGGGGCCGGCCCGCCCAATTGTTCCGGGCCGGGGCGGCGACCGTGCTCAACCCTCCGATGCTGAGGCCGGAAGTCTGAGCGGGGCCCGCACCGAGGACCCACGCCCGCGCGTACCTGCGGAACACCCACGGAAGCCTCGGTGCGCAAAAAGTCTGAAATGTCGCGTTATCTTGCAGAGGTAATCCACCCTGCCGCCGAGCGGTCTCACCCTCAGCGAGAGAAGCGATGCTCCAGGCCATCGGACTCACCAGCGCCCCTCACCGCGACCGTCCACCCGTCGTGGACGACCTGACCTTCGAAGCCCCGCCCGGCAGTGTCACCGCACTTCTCGGCGCTCCTGGCTCCGGCAAGACCACCGCCCTCCGGCTGATGCTCGAGCTCGAAGCGGGCAGGGGCGTGACCTACTTCAAAGGCCGGCCGCTGCACCGCATCGGTCATCCCGCCAGGGAGGTCGGGGTGCTGCTCGGGGACGTGCCGGGGCATCCTGCGCGCACCGCGCGCGGTCAGCTCCGCATGCTCTGCGCCGCGGCGGGAGTCCCCGCTTCCCGGGCGGACGAGCTGCTCGAAGTCGTAGGCCTCGCCGGGCTGGGGGACCAGCGCATCGGAACCCTCTCCGCCGGCATGGACCGACGGCTCGGCCTCGCCTCGGCGCTGCTCGGCGACCCCCATACGCTCGTACTGGACGAGCCCACCGAGGGCCTTTCGCCGCGTGAGAGGAGCTGGCTCCACGGTCTGCTCCGCGCACACGCGGCCGAGGGCGGCACGGTGCTGCACACGACCGGTGATCCCAAGGAGGCCGCTCGCGCCGCCGACCGCGTGGTCACCATCGACGAGGGGCGGCTCGTCGCCGACCAGGAGGTCGCCGACTTCGCCCGCACCCGTCTCCGGCCCCGGGTCGCCGTACGGACGCCGCACGCGGCCCGGCTTGCGGCGGTGGTGAGCCGAGAAGCCCGCGCCGCCCAGCGGTCCGTCGAGGTGGTCGCCGAGGACGGCAGCCGGCTCTCGGTGTACGGCAGCAGCTGCGCGGAGATCGGGGACACGGCGTACCGGCACGGCCTGCCCGTCCATCAACTCGCCGACGAGACCGGGGACGCGGGCCCGGTGGCCGCCCCTGCCCGAGGCGCGGGCGGCGGTCCGGTGAGGGCCGTCCTGCCGGGGCCCGCCTCGGCCGTGGCGATCTCGAAGCTGCCCCCTCCGATCCCCGTACGCCCGGCCCGCGGCCCGCTCCGGCCTCTGCGGTACGAGCTGCGCCGCCTCTTCGGCGTCAGGACAACCGCCCTGATCATGGCGGCCGTCCTGGTCGTGTCGGCGGCCCTCTCCGTGCTGCTGGCCCGTGCCGGGAGGACCCCGCTGCCGGACCTGCTCGTGGCCTGGCCGGAACTGCTGCCGCTTCCGCCGGCCGCGTTCGCGGCCGGACTGCTGGGCGCCCTCTCCTTCGGCGACGAGTTCCGCTACCCGGCGCTCGCCGCCGGGCGGGGTACGGTCCCGCGCCGTCTCGGACTCCTGGTGGCCAAGCTGGTGGTCTCGGCGGGCGTCGCGCTGCTGCTCGCCCTGCTCTCCGTACTGGCGGACGCCGAGGCTCTGCGCCTCGTCTACGGCGGCGACTTGGTGACCGTTCCGGCAAACGCGCCGCAGCTCGCCGCCAGTTGGGCGGGTCTGTCGGTCGGGTGCGCCTGGGCGGGCCTGCTGGGGGCAGGCGTGTTCCGGCTGACCGCTGCCGGAGTCGCTGCCGTACTGGCGGTCCCGGTCCTTGTCGTGCCGCTGATGCAGAAGCTCCTCGCGGTGCCGTCCGCGCGTTCGATCACAGGACTGCCGGGCCGGCTGCGTGAACTGGGCTGGGCGCAGTGGCCGTACGAGACGGACCGCTGGGCCATGGCTGCGGTGCGGGTCGTGGCTCACCCCGTGGGGCTGGCGCTTTCCTTGTCGTTGTCTGCCTTGATCTGCGCGTATGTGTTCACCAGCCTTCGAGGGAGAGCTCGTTGGTGACCGATTGATCCGTCCTCCACAGCCACTTACGGGCAACTCTCCTGAAAAGATGCGATTTCCGCTGATAAGGCGTCAATTGCGAGGCGGGTGCCGATCACCCTTTCGTGTGCTTTTCAGCAAAGACCTCAAGGGGCGGGGGAGCCGCGCCGACAAAGGATGCGTGAGTACCCTTGCGCACACCATGATGACCGCCGCCCGCTCCGCCGAATCCGGCCTCGCCGGTCCGGGCGAACTCGACCGCTACCCGTACACGGAGGCGCCGGCCGGCGAGCGCGCCGCCCTCCGTTCCTGGGGTGGCGCCGAATCCGAACTGGGGCGGGCGGGCCGACGCGGCACGGCCAGTCGCGGCCGTGGGCTTCACGGCCAACTGGTCCAGCAGCTCGGCCAGATGATCGTTTCCGGTGACCTCGGTGCCGACCGGCCGCTGGTCCCGGAGGAGATCGGCCAGCGATTCGAGGTATCCCGCACCGTTGTGAGGGAGTCCCTGCGCGTTCTCGAGGCCAAGGGCCTGGTGAGTGCCCGGCCCAACGTGGGGACGCGGGTCCGCCCGGTGAGTGACTGGAACCTGTTGGACCCCGACATCATCGAATGGCGCGCTTTCGGCCCGCAGCGTGACGACCAGCGCCGCGAACTGGAGGACCTCCGCTGGACCATCGAGCCGCTGGCCGCCCGGCTGGCCGCCGGTCATGGGCGTGAGGACATCCAGCAGCGCCTCGGCGACATGATCGAGATCATGGGGCACGCGATGGGGCAGGGGGACGCCATCACGTTCTCCAGGGCCGACGCGGAGTTCCACGCCCTGCTGATCCAGGCGGCGGGCAACCGCATGCTCGAACACCTCTCCGGGATCGTGTCGGCGGCCCTGCATGTCTCGGGCGGCCCCGTCACCGGCTGTGACCGGCCCGCCGAGGCGTCCCTCGGTCACCACGCACGGATCGTGGAAGCCCTCGCGTCGGGTGATTCCGCCGGTGCCGAGGCGGCCATGCGGCAGCTGCTGGTCGGCCACACCGACGGCGAGCGAGTGGTTCCCGCGCCCCGCGAGCACTGAACGCGCCAGACCGGGGTATGCGGACCGTGTGCTGCCGGGCCCTGGCGGTTCGGCGGCAGGTTCAAACGGATATGTGACCTCTGGGTCTGTTTGTCGCGAATGAGGTGTGACTGGGGCCACGCGAATTGGGCGTAACACTCCTCGAAACAGTGCGATGACTTAAGAGGTGACCGCCGCGGAAGGAATACAGCAGCCACACAGTGCGCTGTGCAGTTCTGAGGCCAAACCCGCGCCGTCGGCAACATCCCCAGCCGACGGTCGTCGGCTCCAGCCCTCTCGAGGGCCGGGCCGGAAGCCGTTTCCATCGTTCCGAGAGGTTGTTCGTGTCGGCCAGCACATCCCGTACGCTCCCGCCGGAGATCGCCGAGTCCGAGTCTGTGATGGCGCTCATCGAGCGGGGAAAGGCTGATGGGCAGATCGCCGGCGATGACGTGCGTCGGGCCTTCGAGGCTGACCAGATTCCGCCAACCCAGTGGAAGAATGTTCTGCGCAGCCTCAACCAGATCCTCGAGGAAGAGGGTGTGACGCTGATGGTCAGTGCCGCGGAGTCGCCTAAGCGCGCCCGCAAGAGCGTCGCAGCGAAGAGCCCGGTCAAGCGCACCGCCACCAAGACTGTCGCGGCCAAGACGACCGTGACGCGGACCGTCGCGGCATCTGCCGCCCCGGCGGCCGGGAGCGCGGACGTGGCGGCCGACGACGCTGCCGTTGCCGCTCCTGCGAAGAAGGCGGCAGCCAAGAAGACGGTTGCCAAGAAGACCGCCGTGAAGAAGACGGCGGTCAAGAAGACCGCTGCCAAGAAGTCCGGTAAGCAGGACGACGAGCTTCTCGACGGTGACGAGGCTGTCGAGGAAGTCAAGGCCGGCAAGGGCGAGGAAGAGGAGGGCGAGGGCGAGAACAAGGGCTTCGTCCTCTCCGACGACGACGAGGACGACGCGCCTGCACAGCAGGTCGCCGTCGCCGGCGCCACGGCCGACCCGGTCAAGGACTACCTGAAGCAGATCGGCAAGGTCCCCCTCCTCAACGCCGAGCAGGAGGTCGAGCTCGCCAAGCGCATCGAGGCAGGCCTCTTCGCCGAGGACAAGCTCGCCAACTCCGACAAGCTCGCGCCGAAGCTCAAGCGCGAGCTGGAGATCATCGCCGAGGACGGCCGCCGGGCCAAGAACCACCTGCTGGAGGCCAACCTCCGTCTCGTGGTCTCGCTGGCCAAGCGCTACACCGGTCGCGGCATGCTCTTCCTGGACCTCATCCAGGAGGGCAACCTCGGTCTGATCCGCGCGGTCGAGAAGTTCGACTACACCAAGGGTTACAAGTTCTCCACGTACGCCACGTGGTGGATCCGCCAGGCGATCACCCGCGCCATGGCGGACCAGGCCCGCACCATCCGTATCCCGGTGCACATGGTCGAGGTCATCAACAAGCTCGCGCGGGTGCAGCGCCAGATGCTCCAGGACCTGGGCCGTGAGCCCACCCCGGAGGAGCTGGCCAAGGAACTCGACATGACCCCCGAGAAGGTCATCGAGGTCCAGAAGTACGGCCGCGAGCCGATCTCTCTCCACACCCCGCTGGGTGAGGACGGGGACAGCGAGTTCGGGGACCTGATCGAGGACTCCGAGGCGGTCGTGCCGGCGGATGCGGTGAGCTTCACGCTGCTCCAGGAGCAGCTGCACTCCGTGCTCGACACGCTCTCCGAGCGTGAGGCGGGCGTCGTCTCGATGCGCTTCGGGCTCACCGACGGCCAGCCGAAGACTCTGGACGAGATCGGCAAGGTCTACGGAGTGACGCGTGAGCGTATCCGTCAGATCGAGTCCAAGACGATGTCGAAGCTGCGCCACCCGTCGCGTTCGCAGGTCCTGCGCGACTACCTCGACTAGATCGCGGACAGACATGGGCCGGGCCCGGAACCTCTCCAGGTTCCGGGCCCGGCCCATGTGCGCATGCGGTCGGCACCGGGGCGGATGACGCTGAGTGGGCACTGTTCACCTCGGCGTCAGGAGTCTCCATGCCCCGCCTACTCGTCCGTGTCCTTCCCGCCGCGTTCGCCCTTGCGGTCGCGGCGGCGCTGATACCCCTCGGCCCCCCGGCGCCCGCCGCAGCGGACAGCATCATCGTGGGCGGGAGTCCGGTGGCCGTCGCGGACAGTCCGTGGGCCGTGGCCCTGTCGAGCCGTGACCGGTTCGGAGGAACCCGTGCGGGGCAGTTCTGCGGTGGAGTGGCGGTCGCACCCACCAAGGTGCTGACGGCGGCACACTGCCTCAGGGAGGACGTCCTGGGGGCCACCGTCCCGGAGGTGCGGGATCTGCGGGTCATCGCCGGACGGGACGAGCTGAGCGGGCCGGGCGGTCAGGAGATCCCCGTGCGATCGACGTGGGTCTATCCGGGGTACGACCCGCGCACGAACGTGGCGGACCTGGCGGTCCTCACCCTGGACCGGGCGTTGCCGAAGGACAGCGTCGTCCCGATGGCCGGGGCCGGGAACGCGGCGTACGAACCGGGCACCGAGGCGACCGTGTACGGCTGGGGCGACACCACCGGGTACGGCGCCTACGCGACAGGGCTGCGCGCGGCCACGGTACGGGTGATGGCCGACAGTGACTGCGCCCGGGCCTACCCCGGCGGCACACAGGGCGCCTACGACGCCTCGTCGATGCTCTGTGCCGGTGACACGGCGGGCGGGCGCGACGCGTGCCAGGGCGACAGCGGAGGCCCGCTGGTGGCCCGTGGGCGCCTCATCGGGCTGGTCTCGTGGGGCAGCGGCTGCGGGAGCCCCGGCAGCCCCGGGGTGTACACCCGGGTGTCCGCGGCGATCCGGTGGATGGCCGACCGGAGCTGAGCCGCGCAGACCGCACCACAACGGTCACCGCCGCATCGCGTCGGAGCGTATGAGAACGGGCGGCTTTCCCCGAGGGGAGGCCGCCCGTCGGCCGGTCCTGGACCGTGCCCATAGCTCGTCGTGGATGCGAGGTGTCAGTGTTGGTCCTCGTCGGCGGCACTGGCCTGCACGGCAGTGAGCCGATCTGTCTCATCCTGTATTTCCGCGGCGATCTTCTTGAGTTCCGGCTCGAACTTGCGCCCGTGGTGGGCACAGAAGAGCAGTTCACCGCCGCTGATCAGGACGACGCGCAGATATGCCTGGGCGCCGCAACGGTCACAGCGGTCTGCTGCGGTCAGCGGGCTCGCGGGGGTCAGAACAGTAGTCACGTCGCCTCTTCTCTAGCTCGACGAGCTGTCGTACCAGGGTCAACATCCAACCAGGCCGAAAACGTTCCCGCTCGTGGCATTTCTTCGAAACTTCTTCTCAGGATGGCTGTCTGTTGCCGGTTGGCGGCGAATGTGCCGTATTGCGTAGCGCTACGGTTTCGCGTTGCTTGTGTGGGCCGGTCCGCCGGCTGGCTTGCCGGTTGTTCATGAGGACGTGCCCGGAGCCTAAATGGTTCATGCCTCGAAGGGAACGTGATGTGCACGTCACCCTAACGAATGATCGAACGCGTATGCGAGGCTGGACTAGCATAAGGATTCCCCCTGGGTGGCGTTACAACCGCTCTACCAGGCCTCGGTAGGCTCTCAGCGGCTACCGAGGCCGAGCCCGATACCCACCGGGCCCCCAAATGAAATTCAGCGAGGAGCGAACCGCGTGACCGCCGATTCCGTGCCGTCCACTGCGCTGCTGACCGGAGCAGGCGGCTCAGACAGGGACAGCTCCAACTACACCGCGCGGCACCTTCTCGTCCTCGAGGGGCTCGAAGCGGTCCGCAAGCGCCCCGGGATGTACATCGGGTCCACGGACAGCCGGGGACTGATGCACTGCCTCTGGGAGATCATCGACAACTCCGTCGACGAGGCTCTCGGGGGCTACTGCGACAACATCGAGGTCATCCTCCACGACGACTCCTCCGTCGAGGTCCGCGACAACGGCCGGGGCATCCCGGTCGACGTGGAGCCCAAGACCGGGCTCTCCGGCATCGAGGTCGTCATGACCAAGCTGCACGCCGGCGGAAAGTTCGGCGGCGGGTCCTACTCGGCGTCGGGCGGCCTGCACGGTGTGGGCGCCTCGGTCGTGAACGCGCTCTCCGCCCGGCTGGACATCGAGGTCGACCGCGGCGTCACCCACTCCATCAGCTTCCGGCGCGGTGTCCCGGGCATTTTCACCGAACAGGGACCGGACAGCCCCTTCGACCCCGCCAACGGCCTCCGCAAGGGCAAGCGCGTCCCGAAGACGCGTACGGGCACCCGGACGCGGTACTGGGCGGACCGGCAGATCTTCCTCAAGGACGCCAAGCTCGACCTGGAGACCCTGTACCAGCGGGCACGCCAGACCGCGTTCCTCGTGCCCGGCCTCACCATCGTCGTACGCGACGAGCGGGGCATCGACGGCGAGGGCAAGACGGAGGAGACGTTCCACTACGACGGCGGGATCAGTGAATTCTGCGAGTACCTGGCGCAGGACAAGGCCGTCTGCGACGTCCAGCGCCTCAGCGGGACGGGAACCTTCAAGGAGACCGTGCCGGTCCTGGACGACCGGGGGCACATGACGGCGACCGAGGTCACCCGTGAGCTGAGCGTCGACATCGCCCTGCGCTGGGGCACCGGTTACGACACCACTCTCAGGTCCTTCGTCAACATCATCGCCACGCCCAAGGGCGGCACCCATGTCAGCGGATTCGAGCGCTCCCTCACCAAGACGGTGAACGAGGTCCTGCGCTCCTCCAAGCTGCTGCGGGTGGCCGAGGACGACATCGTCAAGGACGACGCCCTTGAGGGCCTGACCGCGGTCGTCACCGTACGGCTGGCGGAGCCGCAGTTCGAAGGGCAGACCAAGGAGGTGCTGGGCACCTCGGCGGCCAACCGGATCGTGGCCAACGTGGTCGCCAAGGAGCTCAGGGCGTTCCTGACGTCCACGAAGCGCGATGCCAAGGCTCAGGCCAGGGCGGTGCTGGACAAGGCGGTGGCCGCCGCGCGTACCCGCATCGCCGCCCGCCAGCACAAGGACGCGCAGCGCCGCAAGACCGCGCTCGAGTCCTCCTCGCTGCCCGCGAAGCTGGCGGACTGCCGGAGTGACGACGTGGAGCGCAGCGAGCTCTTCATCGTGGAGGGGGACTCGGCCCTCGGCACCGCGAAGCTGGCCCGCAACAGTGAGTTCCAGGCCCTGCTGCCGATCCGGGGGAAGATCCTCAACGTTCAGAAGTCGTCCGTCTCGGACATGCTCAAGAACGCCGAGTGCGGAGCCATCATCCAGGTCATAGGAGCCGGCTCCGGGCGCACGTTCGACATCGACGCGGCGCGCTACGGCAAGGTCATCATGATGACGGACGCCGATGTCGACGGCTCGCACATCCGCACCCTGCTGCTCACGCTCTTCCAGCGCTACATGCGGCCGATGGTCGAGGCCGGGCGGGTCTTCGCGGCCGTGCCCCCGCTGCACCGCATCGAGCTCGTCCAGCCGAAGAAGGGCCAGGACAAGTACATCTACACCTACTCCGACAACGAGCTCCGGCAGACCCTGCTGGAGCTGCAGCGGAAGAACGTGCGGTTCAAGGACTCGATCCAGCGGTACAAGGGCCTCGGCGAGATGGACGCGGACCAGCTCGCGGAAACCACGATGGACCCGCGCCACCGCACCCTGCGCCGGATCAACATCGGCGACCTGGAATCCTCCGAGCAGGTCTTCGATCTGCTGATGGGAAACGAGGTCGCCCCACGCAAGGAGTTCATCACCAGCTCCGCCGCCACCCTGGACCGTTCGCGCATCGACGTCTGACGCTCCAGCCGTGGGTGGAGGCCTTCCTCCACCCACGGTCGGCCGCCGAGCCGACCCCCCTGACCGCCGCGCCTCCGTGGCGTCGGGCACGCGCGCTGCACATCTCCCCGGCCACGGTGAGGACGCGCATCGACGACTTTTCGCCAGGACGGACGGACGCGACAGGACCGGAGCCGTGGGCTATGCCTACGGCCGGGGACTCGCACACCCACCCGGCACTTCCGTCACCTGAAATGGTGAAGCACGGCGAATGAAGTGCCCGGGATCTTCCCGGTCTGCCCATTCTTGGCTACGCGGCCGAAAAGGCTCGTGGACAAGGGAGTTGTCGGTGGAGAAGGAAGCAGGGCCGGGCGCCGCAGCGATGCGGCTCGACGACCCGTGGTACGAGGCGTCGGGCACCGCGTGGGGCGAGCCGGACGGGGCGGGGACCGTCGCGCCCCACGGGCGGTCCCGGTCGGAGGAGAGCGGCCCCAGCGCGGCGGAGATCTATCTGGAGGTGCAGAACAGCCCCGCATTCCGCGAAGTGCGCCGTCGCTACCGGCGGTTCGTGGTTCCGGCCGCGTCCGCCTTCCTGCTCTGGTACCTGGCCTACGTCATCGCGGCCACCACCGCCCACGACCTGATGGCGCGCCCCGTAGCCGGTGCGCTCAATGTGGCCATGGTCGCCGGACTCGGGCAGTTCCTCACCACGTTCCTGCTCACCTGGGCGTACGCCCGTCACGCGCGTCTGCACCGGGACCGTGCCGCTCTGGAACTGCGCTGGGACACCCAGGAGATGACAAGAGGGATCGGCCGGTGAGGGCGGACCACCAGACGCTGGCGCTGCTGCTGTTCAGCGTGTTCATCGCCGTGACCCTCGGCATCACCACCTGGGTCAGCCGCAACAGGCAGGGGTCCGCGGAGGAGTTCTACGCGGGCGGACGGCTGTTCTCCCCCATGGAGAACGGATTCGCCATCGCCGGCGACTACATGTCCGCCGCGTCCTTCCTCGGCATCTCGGGCCTGATCGCCCTGTTCGGCTACGACGGCATGCTCTACTCCGTCGGATTCCTCGTCGCCTGGCTCGTCGTCCTGCTCCTCGTCGCCGAACTCGTCCGCAACTGCGGGCGGTTCACGCTCGCCGACGTGGTCGCCGCCCGGATGGCGGAGCGCCCGGTACGCACGGCGCTGGGCACCTCGTCCGTCACCGTCTCGGTGCTCTACCTGGTGGCTCAGATGGTGGGCGCGGGGAGCCTCGTCGCGCTGCTGCTCGGCGGCACGAGCGACACCGCCCGGTCGTGGACGGTGGTCGGGGTCGGAGCGCTGATGGTGGTCTACGTGTCGCTCGGCGGCATGCGCGCCACGACCTGGATCCAGATCGTCAAGGCTGTCCTGCTGATGGCCGGTGCCGTCGCGCTCACCGTGCTCGTCCTTCTCCGCTTCCACGGCGATCTCAACGCCCTGCTGGCCACCGCCGCCGAACGCAGCGGCCACGGACAGGACTTCCTCTCGCCCGGGCTCAGGTACGGCGGGAGCTGGACGGCGCGATTCGACTTCATCAGCCTCGGGCTGGCGCTCGTCCTCGGCACGGCCGGGCTGCCGCACATCCTGTCGCGCTTCTACACCGTTCCCACGGCCCGGGCGGCCCGGCGCTCCGTCGTCTGGTCCATCGGACTCATCGGCGGCTTCTACCTGATGACCATCGTGCTCGGGTTCGGAGCGGCCGCGCTCGTCGGATCCGCGGACGTCCGGGCGTCCAACGCCTCCGGGAACACGGCTGTTCCGCTCCTGGCGCTCGTCCTCGGAGGCGGTGAGGGATCCACGGGCGGCACGGTGCTCTTCGCGGTCGTGGCCGCGATCGCCTTCGCCACGATCCTCGCCGTGGTCGCCGGGATCACCCTCGCCTCCTCCGCCTCCGTCGCCCACGACCTGTACGCCTCGTTCCGGAGGCCCGGTGCCGAGCAGCGCAGCGAGGTCGGTGTGGCCCGGGTGGCCGCGGCGGGCATCGGGGTGGTGGCCATCGGGCTCGGCCTCCTCGCCCAGAATCTGAACGTCGCGTTCCTGGTGGGACTGGCCTTCGCGGTCGCCGCCTCCGCGAACCTCCCGGCGCTCCTCTACTCGCTGTTCTGGCGGAATTTCACCACCCGGGGCGCGGTCTGGGCGGTCTACGGCGGGCTGATCCCCGCCGTCCTGCTCGTCCTGCTCTCGCCGGTCGTCTCGGGGAGCGCCACCTCGATCTTCCCCGGCGTGGACTTCGCCCTCTTCCCCCTGGAGAACCCGGGACTGGTGTCGATCCCGGCGGGCTTCCTGGCCGGCTGGATCGGTACGGTCACCTCAACCGAGCCGCCGGACCCGGCCAAGCACGCGGAGACGGAGGTCCGTTCGCTCACCGGCGCGGGGGCGGCGTAGGCGGGGCCGCCTTCAGGAACCGGTGGCCCAGATGTACCGGTGTTCGGGGCGGCCCGTCTCGCCGTACCGGAGGGACAGTCGCACGCGGCCCGTGCGTTCGAGCAGCTTCAGGTAGCGCTGGGCGGTCTGCCGGCTCATCCCGGCGCTCTCCGCGACATCCTGGGCGGAGAGCGGCCCGTCGGCAGCCCGGAGGGCCTGGCGGACCAGTTCCGCGGTCGTCGCCGAATGGCCCTTGGGAAGGTCGGACCCGCCGGTGGCCCACAAGGCCCCGAACAGCCGGTCCATCTCCGTCTGCTCGGCCTCGCCGCCGCTCTCGAAGGTGCGGCGCAGTGCCGCGTACGCCTCCAGCCTGGTGCGAAGCCCGGCGTACGCGAACGGCTTCACCAGGTACTGGAGGGCACCGTGGCGCATCGCCGCCTGTACGGTCGCCACGTCGCGGGCGGCCGTCACCATGATCACATCGGTGTGATGGCCCAGGGCGCGCAGCTCCCGCACCACGGCCAGGCCGTTGCGGTCCGGCAGATAGTGGTCGAGCAGGATCAGATCGACGGGCACCTCACCGATCCTCGCGAGAGCCTCGGCCGCGGAGTGGGCCATGGCGGCCACCCGGAAGCCGGTCACCTTGGCGACATAGGCCGCGTTGATCCGGGCGACCCGTACGTCGTCGTCCACGACCAGGACCTCGATCACGGGGCATCTCCTGACGTCGCGGACCGTACGGGGGCCGGCGGACCGTCGGCGGTGGCGGATCCAGGCCGTTCCGGGCCGCCGGTCGCCGGGACGCCCAGCCGTTCCGGCCCGCCCAGGGCCTCCGGAAGGACGACGGTGAAGACGGCCCCGCCCTCGGGCGAGCTCGACACGGAGACGCTGCCGCCCTGTCGCTCGGCGAGCCGTCGTACCAGGGGCAGCCCCAGGCCCCGCTTGCCGTGGGCCGGGAGTTCCTTGGTCGACCAGCCCTCGGTGAAGATGGATTCGTGATCACCGGCCGGCACGCCGGGGCCGCTGTCGTGGACCCGCAGTACGACCGTACGGCCCTCGGCCCGCAGTCCGACCTCGATCCGCGCGTCGGGCGACCCCGCTGCCGCGTCGAGCGCGTTGTCCACCAGATTGCCGAGGACCGTGACGAGTCCACGGGGGTCCACCAGCCCGTCCGGCAGGAGGGTACCCGCGGCCATGCGCAGAGCGACACCGCGCTCGGCGGCGACGGTCGCCTTGCCGACCAGGAGCGAGGCCAGCAGGGGGTCGTGGACCTTCTCGGTGACCTGCTCGGCCGTCGCCCGGTGGACGCCGACGACTTCCGTGACGAACTCCACCGCTTCTTCGTGCATCTCCAGTTCCAGCAGCCCCAGGAGGGTGTGCAGACGGTTGGCGTGCTCGTGGTCCTGGGCGCGGAGGGCGTCGATCAGGCCATGGGTGGAGTCGAGTTCACGGCCGAGGTACTCCAGTTCCGTACGGTCGCGCAGTGTGACGACGGCCCCGCCGTCGTCGGTCGGCATCCGGTTGGCGAGCAGCACGCGGTTGCCGCGGACCGCCACCAGGTCGTCGCCGACCACCCGCCCGGCCAGCACGTCGGTGGTGCGTCCCTCGCCCAGCGCCTCGTCGAGCTGCTTCCCCGAGGCCTCGGGGCCGAGACCGAGCAGCCGCTGGGCCTCGTCGTTCAGGAGCCTGACACGCCCTGCGCGGTCGAGCGCGACGACGCCCTCACGGATGCTGTGCAGCATGGCCTCGCGCTCGGTCAGCAGCGCCGAGATGTCGGAGAACGCCAGGTCGTGCGTCTGCCGCTGGAGACGGCGGGAGATCAGATAGGCGGCGAGGGCCCCCACGGCCAGAGCCCCGCCGGCGTAGGCCAGCAGCCCGGGGATCGCGGCGAGAAGCCGGGCACGGACACTGTCGTACGCGATGCCCACCGAGACGGCGCCGACGACCCGGTCCGAGCCGTCGAGCAGCGGCACCTTGCCGCGCGCCGAACGTCCGAGCGTCCCGCTGTCGATCTCCATCACGGACCTTCCGGCGAGCGCCGCACTGGGGTCGGTGGAGACGACGTCGCCGATGCGGGTGGAGTCCGTGTGCGACCAGCGCACCCCTTGCCTGTCCATGACCACGACGTACTCGGCACCGGTCGCCCGCCTGATGCGCTCCGTGGCGGCCTGGACGGCGCCGCCCGGACGCGGCTCGGTGGCGAGCAGCGCCGCGGAGATCTGCGGCTGTGCCGCCGTGGACTGCGCGATGGCGAGGGCGCGGCGCATCGCCTGGTCGTCGAGCTGTGCGCTGAGCGGTGCCAGGAAGAGGCCCGTGACCAGGACCGTGACGCCGGTGATGATGGCCAGCTGCATCAGCAGGACCTGCGAGAAGACCCGCCGCGGCCAGCCGAACCGGCGCGGCCCCCGTGAGGTGGTCCGTGGAGCGCTCATCGTACGAACCGTAAGGGGCAATCCGCGCTTGCCGAAATCTCGGATGCCGATCGTCCGTCGACGGCTCTCCGGTCACCGGCCGGGCCGGGCTCTTGCCCTCCCGCCCTCCATCTGTGAGCGTTCTATGGGTTCCCACCGTGACGCAATATTCTTGCGATTCTTGCGCTAATCTTGCGCTTATGACGCGACGACTTGCTCAGGTTGCCCAGAAAGTTGGAGTCAGCGAGGCCACGGTCAGCCGCGTGCTGAACGGCAAGCCGGGTGTCTCCGACGCCACGCGCCAAGCCGTCCTCTCCGCCCTGGACGTGCTCGGCTACGAGCGTCCGACGCAGCTCCGCGGTGAACGTGCCAGGCTGGTCGGGCTGGTCCTGCCCGAACTGCAGAACCCGATCTTCCCGGCCTTCGCCGAAGTGGTCGGCGGCGCGCTCGCCCAGCAGGGACTGACCCCGGTGCTCTGTACGCAGACCAAGGGCGGGGTCTCCGAAGCCGACTACGTGGAGCTCCTCCTGCAGCAGCAGGTGTCCGGAGTCGTGTTCGCCGGTGGTCTGTACGCCCAGGCCGACGCCCCTCACGACCACTACAAGGTGCTCGCGGACCGCAAGATCCCGGTCGTCCTGATCAACGCCGCCATCGCGCATCTCGGATTCCCGGCGGTCTCCTGCGACGACTCGGTCGCCGTCGAGCAGGCCTGGCGCCATCTCGTCTCGCTCGGCCACGAGCGGATCGGCTTCGTCCTCGGCCCGGCCGACCACATGCCCTCGCAGCGCAAGCTCGCCGCCGCCCGCGCGCTGGCCGCCCGGTCGGGCGCCACGGTGCCGGACGAATGCGTGTCCCGGGCCATGTTCTCCCTGGAGGGCGGCCAGGCCGCCGCCGCGCGCCTGCTCGACCTGGGAATCACGGGCATCATCTGCGCCAGTGACCCGCTGGCCCTGGGCGCGGTCCGCGCGGCGCGTCGCCGCGGACTGTCGGTGCCCGGGGAGGTCTCCGTCGTCGGCTACGACGACTCCGCGTTCATGAACTGCACCGAGCCGCCGCTGACCACGGTGCGCCAGCCGATCGAAGCCATGGGCCGCGCCGCGGTCGAGCTGCTCTCCGTGCAGATCGGGGGGCGCGCGGTGCCGTCGGACGAGCTCCTCTTCGAGCCGGAACTGGTCGTCCGTGGGTCCACGGCCCGCCCGCCCCGGCCGGAGGCCCGGTGAGAATTTCCGCCGGTTGTAGCTAATTTGCAGGGCCTGCGCCCTCCGGCGTGACCGCCTTCGCGGCAGGCAGTGGCCGGGGCGGGCGGGGGCCGGTGTACTGCCCGCTGGGGCGCAGGCGCAACGGCCGTTCCGTGTACTCCTCCATCGCGTGGGCGATCCAGCCCGCGGTGCGGGAGACGGCGAACACGGTCTCACCCGTTTCGGCGGGCATGCCGTACGCGACGGAGAAGGCGGCCAGGGCCAGGTCGACGTTGGCGTGCAGAGCCGTGTGGCGGGCGGTGGTCGCGACCACGTCGCGGGCCGCCGCGACCACCGGGGCCGCCCGCGGAATCTCGTCCAGCAGGGAGAAGAGCTCACCGGCCCGCGGGTCCTCGCCCTTGTACAGGCGGTGGCCGAGCCCGGGTACCCGTCGGCCGGCGCGCAGATGGTCCGCGACGACCGGGGCCGCGCCGCCCCGGTCCACCACCTCGGCCAGCATGCGGTGCGCCGGCCCGCTCGCGGCCCCGTGCAGTGGGCCCTCCAGCACGCCGAGTCCCGCGGAGACCACGGCGTACGGGTTCGCGTGGGTCGAGGCGGCGACCCGGACCGCCAGGGTCGAGGCCGCGAGATCGTGGTCGGCCAGCAGCGCGAGCGCCCTGTCGAGCACGGCCAGTGCCGCCGCGTCCGCGGGCCGCGCGGAGAGTTTCGGCCACAGCCGGGCCGCCAGCGAGCCCTCGGCCCCCGCCTCGCCGTCGGCACCGTCCCCGGCTGCCGGCAGGGCGCCGACCAGGGTGGGAATCAGGCTGCGCGCACTGTTGAGCACCCCCTCGGGGGAGAGGTCGAACCGCAGGGGATCGGCGGACGCGGCCGCGGCGACAGCGGCGCGGAGCCGGTCCGTCGCGCTGCTGTGCCGCGGCATCGAGGCGGCCGTCCGCCGGGCCGCCGCGAGGGATTCGCGCGCCGCGGTGAAGCGGATGCCGGGGCGCAGCTCACCGGTCCAGATCCACTCGGCGACCTCCTCGTAGCCGTGGTGGCGGGCGAGTTCGGTCGCGTCCACGCCGCGGAAGAAGTAGCGGTCCGGCTCGATGAGCGTGATGCCGGTGCGGAAGACCAGATCGCCCGCGGCGGACGGCGAGGGCTCCCTGCGTCCGGTACGGCGGGCCAGGGCGTCCACCTCGGTGGCGTCGAACGTACTGCCGCGACCGCCGGGGGTCCGTGTGCTGGCGAGCTGCCCCCGGCTCACGTAGGCGTACACGGTCTCGGGCTTCACCCCGAGGCGTTCGGCCGCCTCCCGGGTGGTGAGCCTGCGGGGTGCGGCCCCTTCGGCTCCCGCGTCCTGCGTGCCGGTTCCGTGCGCCGAGTCATGCGTCATGGCGCCCACCGTATCCATGTCCATGTATGCCGGATCATCTCCCACGGCGCTTCATGTTGATGCAATCAATATTGACAACCTCAAAGTCAACCATGGACAGTCGAATCAATGTACTGCTCAATGATGGAGGAGAGACCTGCCATGCCTGCCTCGCACACGGAAACCGCCCCGCTCGACGTGCCCCGGGGACTCGCCGGCGTGATCGTCACCGAGACCGCGCTCGGGGACGTACGCGGGCGCGAGGGGTTCTACCACTACCGGCAGTACTCGGCGGTCGAGCTCGCGCAGAGCCGCGGCTTCGAGGACGTCTGGTACCTGATGTTCCACGGCGAACTGCCCGGCCGGACCGAGAGCGCCGGCTTCGCCGCCCGCACGGCCGGCCTGCGCCGGCTGCCCGCCGAGGTGCGGGAGGCGCTGCCCGCCATCGCCCGGGCCGGGGCGCTCTCCGGGCCGCTCGCCGGACTGCGTACGGCGCTCTCGCTGCTCGGCGCCTCGGCCGGGTTCCGTCCGGTGTACGACATCGGGGCCGGCCGCCGCCGTGAGGACGCCCTCGCCGTATGCGCGGCCGTCCCCACCGTGCTGACCTCCCTGTACCGGCTCGGCCAGGGTCTGGAGCCGGTCGAACCGCGTGACGACCTCCCGTTCGCCGCGAACTACCTGTACATGCTCACCGGTGAGGAGCCCGACGCCGTACGGACCGCGGCCGTCGAGCGGTACCTCGTCTCCACCGTCGACCACGGTTTCAACGCGTCCACCTTCACAGCCCGGGTGATCGCCTCCACCGGCGCGGATGTCGCCGCCTGCCTCGTCGGGGCCGTCGGCGCGCTCTCCGGCCCGCTGCACGGCGGCGCGCCCAGCCGGGCGCTGGACACCCTGGACGCCATCGGCACCCCGGACCGGATCGACGGCTGGATCCGTGGACGGGTCCTCGCGGGGGAGCGGATCATGGGATTCGGGCATCCCGTCTATCGGACCGAGGACCCGCGCTCACGGATGCTCCGTTCGGTCGCGCAGAGCTTCGGGGGCCCGCTCGTCGACTTCGCAGTGGAGGTCGAACGCCAGGTGGAGGCGATCCTCGCCGAGCTCAAGCCGGGCCGCGAGCTGCACACCAACGTGGAGTTCTACGCCGGCGTCGTCATGGAGCTCTGCGGGCTGCCCCGTGAGATGTTCACGCCCACCTTCTGCGCCGCGCGCATGGTCGGCTGGAGCGCCAATATCCTGGAACAGGCGGAGGACTCGAAGATCATCCGCCCGGCGGCCCGCTATGCCGGGCCGCAGCCTCCGCAGCCCGTACCGGCTCTCTGACCGACCCGAGGAAGGCCACGTTGACCCCGCCCCACGCCCCGCAGATCCCGGTCGTCGTCCTGGCGGGGTTCCTCGGATCCGGCAAGACGACTCTTCTCAACCACCTGCTCCGCAACAGGGCGGGCAACAGGATCGGCGTCATCGTCAACGACTTCGGGGCCATCGAGATCGACGCCATGACCGTCGCGGGGCAGGTCGGATCGACCGTCTCGCTGGGCAACGGCTGTCTGTGCTGCGCGGTCGACGCGAGCGAGCTCGACGCCTATCTGGAGACGCTGACCGGGCCGGCCGCGCGCCTCGACGTGATCGTCATCGAGGCCAGCGGTCTCGCCGAGCCCCAGGAACTCGTACGGATGCTGCTGGCCAGCGACAATCCGCACATCCGGTACGGGGGACTGGTCGAGGTCGTCGACGCGGCCGAATTCCCCGCCACGCGCGAGCGCCACCCCGAGATCGACCGCCACCTCGCGGCCGCCGACCTGATCGTCCTGAACAAGACGGACCGGGTCTCGGACGAAGAACTGGCGGCGGTGCGGGAGACGGCCGGGACGGCGGGTGCCGGAGCCGCGGTCATCCGCGCCGCGTACGGCAGGATCGACCCGGAGCTGCTCTTCGATCCCGTCCTCCGGCCGGACGAGGACGACTCGTTCCGCCAGCTGACGTTCGAGGACCTGCTCCCCGAGGCCGACCGCACGCA